>JADFLR010000007.1 GCA_022564295.1 Bacteroidota bacterium
TGGAAGGATATAAAGAAATAAGTTTTTCTTTTATCAAATTATGTGCTGCTAAATCTGCCCGTGTGAGGGGAGAATTATCCGATTTTATTTCAACATTAAAATCATCTGAATTATATATTTCAATAATCATAGTGCCTGCGTCAATAGCAATTTCAATAATTTTCTGAATTTCTATCATATTAAGAATTTATAATTTTTAGATACGATTATCTCATTGTTCATCATGAATATCATATCGGTGTATTGCTAAAATAAAATTGTGAAAAATTCGTTAATATATTCTAAAGATTTAAGCCGGTTGACTTAATCTATAAATTAATTTCAGAAACAATTTCATTCTCAATTTTATATCTCTTTTTAGATTTCTCACAGTATGCGTAACCGTCTTTATCGAAAGCCAATTTTTTACCTGCTTCACTCACCCAGCCAACCACTCTTGCAGGGGTTCCGATTACAAGAGCAAAGTCTGGAACATCTTTTGTAACAGTTGCGCCTGCCCCAACAATTGCGCTCTTACCTACATTGTTTCCGCATACTATTGTGCAGTTTGCTCCTAAAGAAGCCCCCTCTTTAACTAAAGTTTTTATATAGAATTTACTACCAACCTGGGGGTATTTGCATCTTGGGTCGAGAATATTAGTGAACACCATGGACGGACCACAAAAAACATAATCTTCAAGTGTTACACCTTCATAAATGGAAACGTTGTTTTGTATTTTGCAATAATCTCCTATTGAAACGTTGTTACCTACATTAACATTTTGACCAAACACACAATTCTTTCCGATCTTTGCACCACTCTGAATATGACAAAAGTGCCATATCTTTGTACCCTCACCGATTTCGACCGGCTTATCAACATATGCTGAATCATGTTTGAAGTAATTCATTTTCATTTCCTATTTCTGGTAATATTTTTCTACCATCGGGTGAATGATTGCATCACTCTTTTCAATTATTTTAGCACCTCTCAGTTCGTGAACAAGATGAATGGAGGGTCTTGCATCTTCAATTCCGAAGCCGTTACCGGATAATGTTTCCTCATAAACTCTTGTATGTAAATCAGTGAATCCTGAGCTAAATTGGATTTCATTTCCATCGTATTCAATGGATCGAAACGTAGGGACTTTCTTCTCAATTAATTCAGCGGGTAAGTCGTCCCTGTCTGCTGATAGAAACCAGGTTACATCAGCATTATCAAGTTCAATGAAACCGGCCATCTTTTTTGGTTCGGATAAATGAAGTTCGCTGGTTTGAACAGAACCAAAAAGCCAAATAAGTAAATCAAAAAAGTGGATACCAATATTAGTGCCTACACCGCCTGATTTCTCCTTGATCCCTTTCCACGAGAAATCGTACCAAAGACCACGTGATGTAATATAAGTTAAACTCACCTGGTATTTTTTCGACTTCTTTTCAGAAGCAATTTTATTTTTCAATTCTATTAAACTTGGATGAACTCTTAGTTGCAAAATTGTGTAAACTTTGGAACCGGTTTCGGATTCTAATTCTTGCAAAGCATCTAAATTCCAAGGATTGAGAACCAGAGGTTTTTCACAAATTGCGTCAGCACCAATTCTTAAAGCAAGTCGTATATGGGCATCGTGAAGGTTATTCGGTGAACAAATTGTTAAAAAATGTACTTTGAATTGCTCACCTTTCCGCTTTATTTTTTCAAGGTGTCTGTCAAATCTCTCAAATTCAGTGAAAAAGCTGGTATGAGGAAAAAACTGATCCAATATTCCAACAGAATCGTGCGGATCGACTGCCGCTATTAAATCGTTCCCGGTTTCTTTTATTGCTTTAAGATGTTTGGACGCAACGTATCCGGCAACACCTGTTATTGCGAAATTTTTCATTTAAATATATTGAGAAAATTGTAATAACTATTTCTAAATCAAATCTTTAACAGCTAAAACTTATACAAAATTTTAATAAATAATTAACCTGGGGAAGCATTACCCAAGGCAGAATTTAATATATAAAACAATAATATTTTATAAGTCCATGCGATTAGTTTTAATAATTTTCAAATATTTACTTAATTTATTATGTAAATATTTAGTTTAATAATTTACGTAGAAAAAGTAATATGATTATTTATATTGATTTTAATAATCTATATTATCAAATCTAACCAAATTGACAATAAATGTTTTAGTTAATGAAGTATAATTATAGTAAAACTATCTTAAAATAAATATAATATGCTTAAATATAATTGTAGATATTTCACAGGGGACCGACCATGCAAATTCCATAAGAAATATGAAATAAAATGTGATTCTTGTAATTACTACTCTCCAATAGGATTAAAAATATTAATAATCAAACTTGATGCCATAGGTGATGTACTTAGGACTACTTCAATACTTCCGCCGTTAAAACAGAAATATCCTGATTCATATATCATGTGGTGTACAAAGCAAAATGCCAGAGCACTGTTTAGCGGAAATTATTATGTTGATGAAATCATTACTATTGAAGAAGATGCACAATTCAGATTAATAGTTGAGGAATTTGATATTGTAATTAATCTTGATTCTTCTAAAATGAGTTCAGCAATTGCTACTTCAGCTAAAGGCAAAGAAAAAATGGGATTTGTGCTTAACGAAAAGGGCTCTGTAATACCTAAGTCCGCAGAAGCTGATTATTGGCTGCAGATGAGTGCATTTGACGATGTGAAAAAGAAGAATCAGAAAACTTACCAGCAAATTATTTATGATGTTGCGGCATTAGAAAGTAAAATTGCTCATCCCATCTTAAATGTAACTGATGATTTATTGAAGATGAAGAAAAGACAACTTGTAAAAAACGGATTTAATCCTAAGTTTAAAACGATTGGGTTGAATGTTGGTGTTGGTAATAAATGGCCTAATAAAGGATGGCCCATAGAAAATTGGATTGGATTAATTAAATTAATTAACGATAAAAAATTTAACATCTTGCTTTTAGGCGGGCGTGATGAACAAAAGACTATGCACAAGTTATCTAACCAATTTATTTTTCTTATCAATACCGGCTCTGATAACAATATTAAAGAATTTGCCGCAATTGTAAATCTTTGTGATGTGGTGATTACTGCTGATACATTTGCGCTACACATTGCTGCCGCTGCAGGTAAAAAAATAATAGCGATGTTTGGTCCAACTTCAATGACAGAAGTTGAACTATATGAGAACGGGTTTAAACTTCATTCCACGGAAGAGTGTAATTGTTATTATAATAAGACATGTACAGAAAATGTTTCGTGTATGCAAAAATTAAGTGCCGATGAAGTTTACTCGGCTCTCTGCTCTTCGATTAATTTATAAGTGAATTATCATTAATATAAAATTTCATGCTTTATATATCTTATTGCTCGAGATCTTGTTTTTTTCAAAAGCATTTCGAGTATCAATAATAAGCTTGGCATTTTCAGCAATCATTTTATAATCAAAATTTGAATGGTCGGTGCTAAGAACTATTAAATCATATTTACTTACCGTCTCTGCAGTTAACTCAACGGATTCCATTTCGTAATTGTATCTTCGTGTTTTAGGAAGCTTCGGAACATATGAATCACTGTAGTAAACTTCGGCGCAGCGTTCTCTAAAAATTTCAATCAGTTTAAGTGATGGGGACTCTCGCATATCATCAATGTCTTTTTTGTAGGATGCACCAAGTATCAATACTTTCGAACCGTTTAATGGCTTTTTAAACTTGTTCAAAATTTCCATCGATCGTTCAACTACATAGTATGGTTGATAAGTATTTATCTCACCTGCCAGCTCTATAAATTTAGTATTAATTTCAAACTCTCGTGCTTTCCAGGTAAGATAAAACGGATCAATTGGAATGCAGTGTCCACCCAAGCCGGGACCAGGATAAAAAGGAGTGTAACCGAACGGTTTTGTTGATGCAGCGCGAACGACCTCCCAGATATCAATATCCATTCTGTCGAAAACCATTTTCAGTTCGTTTACCAGAGCAATATTTACTGATCGGTAAATATTTTCAAGCAGCTTGGTTGCTTCTGCTACTCTTGGAGATGAAACTGTCACGGTTTCCACAATTACCTGGTCATACAGCGCTTTTGTTACTTTGAGGCATTCTTGCGTAACTCCGCCAATAACTTTTGGAATAGTAGATGTTGAATATTTTGGATTGTTAGGGTCTTCTCTTTCAGGACTGAAAGCAAGATAAAAATCTTTTCCCACTTTAAAACCATTATTACCAGCTGGTTCAGCTTTCTCAAAAAGCGGAAGTAAAATATCTTCTGTGGTTCCAGGATAGGTTGTTGATTCCAAAATAATCAATTGACCTTTCTTTAAATACTTAGCTATTGTTTTGGCAGTACCCTCAACATAGGACATATCCGGTTCCCTATGCTCGTTCAGTGGGGTTGGTACGCAAATAATTATTGCATCCATCTCGCTAATTTTTGAAAAATCTAATGTGGCACGAAGTTTACCATCGGAAACTGTCTTTTTTATTTTCTCGCTGCTAATATGTTTTATATAACTTTTACCTTCTTTCAGGAATTCAATTTTTCTTTCATCAAGATCAAATCCCAATACATCGAATCCCTTCCCTGCAAACTCTAATCCAAGCGGTAGTCCAACGTAACCGAGCCCAATTATGCCTATTTTAACTTTTTTATTATTAATTTTTTCTAGTAGTTCCATAATTCCTTAATTAATTAATTGATAAATTTAATTGAGTTTATTCCTCCGATGAGCCAAGAGGACAATCAGTTTTAATGCCTCCTTTAAAACGTATATTTTCATCAAAATAATAACAGACTATTTTATCGTTATCTTAAAATGAAACGTACAATATTATTTTGTACTAAAGTGTTACAAGAATTGTTCTTTCATTAAATTATGTAATCAATATAGTATCCTAAATCAGGTTAAGAATCCTAATAACCCCCCCAAAAACAAAATAACTACTATAAACCATGTTGATATTAATTATTTAATCTTGTTATGATATTGATGAGATATGGTGCAATATTTGCGTTGATTTATTAGTGAATATTTTGAATATTATTGTTAAGAAACTAAGCCATACTAAGCAGTTCTAAAAATTAATAATTCTCATAAAAATGATCAATTAAAATAAAATTTAAGTTTTTGGATGAAAACAATCATAAGTATTATTTTTAAGAAATACAAAATCCTGTTGATGTTTCTGGTTATTGCCTGTTATCTTCCTTCAGAAAATAGTTTTGCTCAGGGATTTGGAAGTACGTCAGCAATTACTGACATTACGGCTGCAAAAAATTCCGCTTGGAAACCTCAGTCAAAAGTTTGGAAGCACGGTGGTATCTGGTGGGCTGTTATTCCCACTTCTTCAGGTACGGCAGGAACTTATATATACAAATTAGTAGATACTAATTGGGAACAAGGATTATTACTTTCAACCCTTACTAATTTTCAAGCAGATGCGAAAAACGTTGGAGATATTACTTATATCTTGCTATTTAAAGCTGGAACCTCTGAATTTGTAACCGTAACATATAATTCTGGTACAGAAACATATATGAAAACAGGCCCAACAAACATTAATTTGAGTGCGGTTGAGACTGCTACTATAGATATTGATAGTAATGGGAGAATGTGGTTAGCATACGAAAAATCTAATGACATAAATGTTCAGTGGAGTGATTCTCCGTACGATAGTTGGAGTGGTCCAATTGTATTAGAGAGCGGTGTAGATGGGGACGATATCTGTGTTGTAACAGCTTTTAATGATGCTGATGCCGGGGAAAAAATTGGTGTGATGTGGTCAGACCAAGATACCATAGGAACTTTCCCAACAAGATTTGGGTTTAGGTACCACAATGATAATGATGACGTGAATACTTGGTCCACTCTGGAAGTAGCCTCTGGTTCAGCAACAGGTAGTGTAGCAGACGATCATATAAACTTTGCAGTTGCAGGCGATGGAACTATATATGCAGCAGTAAAAACTTCATACGATACTAACGGTGAGGTACAAGTTGCCTTATTGATAAGAAGACCAAATGGTACTTGGGACGATCTTTATAGTGTCCGGGATCGAGAGGGGTCTAGTAGAGAACCAACCAGACCAATTGCATTATTGGACGAAACAACTGATATAATTACTGTTGTTTACACACAAGATGTAGGCGGAAATGACATAATGTACAAATCTACATCTACTGGTTCTATTGACTTTTTCCAGGGTGATGACGGATTTGAATTAATAACTAATGATGGTGGTACTGATTGGGATAATGTTACGAGCACAAAGCAAAATTTTAATCCTGATGTTGTAATTTTAGCTTCAAATACTGTATCTGGAACATGGACAGGAGTAATAGGGTCGAACATCACACCAACACCAGTTGAGCTTGTCTATTTTGCTGGTAACTTAAACGGTAACAATGTTGAGTTACGCTGGAGAACGGAGACCGAAATAAACAACTATGGCTTTGATATCGAGCGCACTAAAGACAATTCAGACTGGTTAACAATTGGTTTTATAGAAGGACACGGCAATTCAAATTCACCAAAACAGTATAACTTTAGTGATGATGATATTAATCAATCCGGCACTTATTATTACAGGTTAAAGCAAATAGATAATGATGGCACTTATGAATACTCTGATGTTATAAGTGTTGAAGTTGGCGTACCAAACAATTTCTATCTAAGCCAAAATTATCCCAACCCGTTTAATCCGGAAACAAGGATTGACTTTACACTTCCGGAAAAACAGTTGGTATCATTAAGGATTTATAACACTTTAGGTGAAATAGTAGAGGAGTTAGTTAATGAAGAAAGAGAAGCCGGGAGTTATTCAGTAATATTTAATGCATCCAGATTACCTAGCGGAGTTTACATTTATAGACTTCAAACATCATCGTTTGCTGCTAATAAGAAGATGACATTGTTGAAATAAAAAATAACCGTACTGCTCTTACTAATATTCCAGTTGCCTCAAAATAAAAGGTATCCATGAATTAAGTAGGGAATAGATATATGTTGATAACTAAGTTCATAAGATAATTTAATTTAAAATATAATAATAATAATAGTTTCTTTCTTTTTTTGGTTCTTTTTTCTTTCTTTGTTGATATGTTGACAAGTCAATTTATACCAGCGAAAGTATCTTTTTAATTTTAGAATTTAATGCCTTTTGCAATTCAAATGGGTTAAGACAATTGCGTGTTTTCATTAGTTCTTTCTTTGTTTTCTTTGAGATATCATCTGAAGTTAACAACCGTTCAAAGGGTGTCTTCGGAGAGTCTAATTTTTTGATAATCTTAGAGGCAATCCTTTCTTTGGAAATTATTTTAGCAGATGGAAAAAAGAAGTTAAAGAAATGACTCCACTCATTATTGTATAAATCGTTGAGCAAAGGAACTGTTTCATTTTGTTCAAACCTATGGTAACCAAGGTATTGTCTTATATGAGTCCAGTTTTTTCCTTCAATGTGTGCGTTATCATTCTTTTTATAAGCTCTTGAGCGAGTATACAGAATAGGTCTTTTACGTTTAGTAAAATATGCTAACAAATGCCAATTAAGAAACTCTCCACCATTATCTGAATCAAATCCTTTGATCTTAAACGGCAGTGCAGTCTCAATAGAACTTAGAACTTCAACGGTCGCTTTCTGCCCTTTACACCAAATAGCGCGTGATTCTATCCATCCGGTAGCAATATCAACAGTATTGACAGTATAAACAAATTGACCTGAGACAGACCCTCCACAGTGGGCTACGGTATCTGCTTCTATGAATCCGGGTTTTCTTTCATCCCACTGGTTTGTTTTTATTGGTACTTGTTTTCGTATCAGTGATCCCGGCTTTGTTGTTGTAAATCCTGATTTCTTGTATCTCTTTCTTATCCTCCAAAGCAGTCTATCTATAGTTGCAGCAGAGATCCCCAATAACAGCTCTTTATTTAGTTCGCTTAGTTCTCCTGAGTAATATTCAATCCACAAGGGAATGATAGCTTTAAGTCTTTTCGAGCAAATTAAATTAGTTGATATCCAGAGTTTCTTCAAAAAGTTAAATATCTGCGGATCGTCATATTTTCTTCTTCTACCTGGTTTGTTCCATATTGTCTTTAGCTTTTCTTTTGAATTGATCAGTCTAATAGCATATTTTCGGTTATATCCACAATTGCTACAAAATTCATCAAGTATCATTTTCTTTTCTTCTTTAGTTGCATTAGGATATCTTTTTCTTATTTCTGCCAAATATTCTTTCTTTGCTTTTTTGCTCATAAATATGCCTCGTTTTTTGGGTTACATATATTATGAGGCAACGACTATTTTGCAACCTACCTTGGGTTACATTAATTGTGATTCAAACCTAACCTCCCTTTTGAGAGTGGGAGTATTGATTTTTAGAAAAAAGTTTTTTATATTATTATTAACAAAATTAACATATGCCTCGTTTGAGGCAGAAAAAGAAGGAAAAGCAATTAAATAAAAGAACAACCCAATTACATTAACAATGATTCTAACTTTTTCCTTACTGGAGCGGCATCAAAAAACTGATAGCAACAGTGAAATGTTATTAACGGATGTTGCTTATACGGATTCTCGGTTTGGCAAGTTCCAAAGGGAGACGAGATAACTTTTTTTTACACTTACAGAACCAAACGATAAATTCTGTTTTTCCTATAGGTGAAGACTGGCGTGATATTAAATGGATTGCTCAATACACTTACTATTTTAAACCTGGGCCAGAGATTTCTCAGAGGGCAGTGGGCTGATCCTGATAAAAGGGCAATAAGACGTCATAGATCAGAATTTTACGCTAAAGCCTGGGAAGGCGCAGCCGCCCAAACAGGTTCGACTATCGAGCTGTTAGGCGAGGGTATTTTTAGAATTACCAACGGCGGCAGCAGCTTTGTTGTATACCAGCATTATACTCCATTAATAGACGCCGCGGTCGAACGGTTAATTCTAAACAAGGTGATTATCAATAAATTTTTAGGTAAAATGGATGTACCCATACCGCGCTACATCCACTTGAAGGATGTTAATATTTCCGCTGCCAAGTCATTTATGTCTGAAATTGACGGTCCACTGGTTGTTAAGCCAGCTTCTGGCACTGCCGGAGGTGATGGTGTAGTGACCAACATCACAAGAGCACGCGGCCTCTACCAAGCCATGGCCTGGTCCAGAGCATTTTGCAAGGAAACTATAATAGAAGAACAGATCAAAGGTGACAACTATCGACTCCTTTTCCTTGATGGAAAACTCCTCGATTGCATCATCAGACGGCCTCCCACTGTCAAGGGTGATGGTGTGTCCTCAATTCGTCACTTAATTCGTCAGGAAAACAAAAAGAGAATAAAACTTGGTTCGCAGTTGGCCCAAGATCTCATTTATATGGATCTGGATGCAAAGAGCACACTAGCGGCACAAGGATTCAGTTTGAATACGAAGCCGGCTAAGGGACAGATCATTAAAGTAAAGGACGTGATAAATTGCAATCGGGGCGAAGAAAATGAGAGTCCGCCGGAAGGACCTGCGGAATCGCTGCTTTCAATTGGTAGGAAGATATCAGAAACCATCGGAGTGAGGTTGTTTGGAGTCGACATTATCACAAATGATCTTACAGTGGATTTAAGAGAGTCTGGCGGACGGGTTATTGAAATCAACACGCCGCCCGGTCATTATTATCACCACATGAAAAAAGGTGAGGGATGTTCAGTAGCCTTGCGTCTATTACAACAGCTTCTTAAGGATCAGACGGGTAAATCGCAATCTTCTCAGCCG
Source organism: Bacteroidota bacterium (assembly GCA_022564295.1). Taxonomy (GTDB): domain Bacteria; phylum Bacteroidota; class Ignavibacteria; order Ignavibacteriales; family Ignavibacteriaceae; genus BMS3ABIN03. The sequence goes on from JADFLR010000007.1 coordinate 9,748, forward strand.
TTTCAGCAAACGAGCACTACCGGATTCGTCAAGCCTCAGATTAAAAGTTAACTCATAATAGAATCAATAGAAGATTATCTATGCACGGTAATAATAAAGATAAAACGATGAAACCAAGATACAAAGGACTGCATCATATTTCGGATCTAATGAATCGGCTCTATGCCATGGATTCGGGGATAAAGAATCTGATCAATGACAAACAGATTCTTAGGACCTGCCTGTACGGTAAATGTTTTTCCTGGAGATAACTTAATGGTTCACAAATCCCTGGACATTGCCAAACCCGGTGACATTATCGTTGTGAATGCCAGGGCCACGTCGATTAATACTATTATTGGTAAATTGGTTTGCCATAAAGAAAAACATCGCGGTATTGCTGCTTTCGTGATCGATGGATTGTGCAGAGACGTGCCCGGAGTTAAAGAAGTCGATTATCCAGTCTTTGCTCGGGGTGTTTCACCAATAGGCATGTCGAATCGCGGTCCAGGGAAAATTAATTACCCGATTAGCTGCTGTGGTATTGCGGTCAATCCCGGCGATATTATCTTCGGAGACGAAAATGGAGTTACTGTCGTGAGAAAAGAACTAGCCGAAGAGTTGCTTGCAAGGCTTATCAAAAAAGAAAATTCACTTCGAGAATATATTGCCAATGTGGAAATGGGTATATTTTCAAACGAGTGGATTGATGAGGTGTTGGATGCCGTAAATTGCGAATATCATTACAATTACAGGAAAGCCATTTGAGGCGGTCTCAGAGATTACTGAATAGATGATGTGAAATGGCCAACCGAATGTGTAATAATAAGAGCCTGTTTTGATGCTGAGCTAAGAAAACATCAGCATGCATAAAAAAGCGGGACATAAGTTTAAACAGGAGGATTACTTCGAATGAGTAGCATAAAAATCGACCATAAGACACTCAAAAAATTCACCTTTGATATCTTATGTTCCACGGGTGTGGACCCCAAAGAAGCTACAATCATCGCTGGCGTATTTGTGTGGTGCGATCTGTTTGGTCGCTACACACAAGGCATTTGGCGTATACCAGTTTATATTCGTAGATTTAAAAAAGGTTTAATTAGCTCGCCTTGTAATTATAAAATTGAACAAAAATCTGAGGTTATGGCTCTTATTGATGGGAATAGTGCATTTGGACAATATATTGGACATGTTGCAATGTCTATGGCAATAAATTTGGCAGAACAGTTTGGCGTTGGCGTAGTTGGAGTAAAACGAAGCAACCATTGGGGTGCTGGTGCTTATTATGTTGAACTTGCAGCTAAAAGAGCACAATTAGGTTTTGCTTTTAGTAATGCCGTACCCCATGTTTCGGCATACGGTGGTATTCCACCAGTTATTGGTACCAATCCTTTTGCATTCGGTGCTCCAACCAGGGATGGTCATTCCGTACTGGTTGATTTCTCAACCGGCTCAAGTGCTGGTTCAATGATTATGAAGGCAAAAGAAGAAGGTAAGAGTATTCCAGAAGGGATTATCATTGATGATCAAGGTAACAGCATTACTGATCCAAATTTAGCTTCAAATGGAACAGTATTACCGTTTGGCGGAGCCAAAGGATTTTGCCTGGGATTACTGGTCGAAATTTTAAGTGGGGTGATTACAGGGGCAGGTGTTTCCCATGAAATAGCATCTTTACATAATAATTTTGAGAGAATTTCGAATGTAGGACATCTATTTATCTCAATAGATATTTCTAAATTTATACCCATGGATTTTTATTATGATCGTATGTCTAGGTTAATCAATATTATTAAAGCTTCGAAAACAATGACAGGATTTGATGAGGTTTTAATCCCAGGAGAGACACGCTGGCGATATTTTGATGATCAATCAAAAAATGGAATAAGACTCGATAAAAAAACTGTAGAATCGTTGTCAAAATTAGCAGAAGATTTAAAAGTTCGAATACCTTGGTAAAATGTTGAACAATAGTTGTATGGTTTGTATATTGAAAAAGTCCTTACTGATTAGAAGAAAGTAAATTCTTTAACTAGGGTATTAATTACAGTCCAGTAAAGTAATTTCGTATCTTGCCAGTATGGAATTACCGGAGTACCAAATTGGTTTTGAGAAAATGTTTAATACCGAAGATCAATGCTTGCAATATGTTATTGAGATGAGATGGCCTGACAGATACGAATGTTTTCGTTGTAAGAATAAGTCCTTTTGGATTGGAAGTAAAAAACGGATTATATGCACAAGATGTGAATTTCAAACAACAGCTATTGCAGGAACCATATTTGAACAAACTAATAAACCATTATTATTATGGTTTATGGCAATTTGGTGGATGATATCTCAAAAAAATGGAGCGAGTGCAAGTGGATTGCAAAAAATACTAGGATTAGGCAGTTATCTAACAGCGTGGACTTGGTTACAAAAACTAAGATTATTAACAGTAGCTCCCGATAGGAAAAAATTAATAGGGAAAGTTGAAGTGGATAGAACATTTGTAGGGGGAAAAAAGAAGGTAAAAGAGGAAGAGGTTCCGAGAACAAAAGCTTGGTGGTAATTGCTGTGGAAGCATTAAAGAAAGGTACGGCAAGAAAACCTGGTAAACCTTTGGCGATGTATTATTCTACACATTATGGTTTAGATAGCAAGAATAAAATTATTACAGATGTTTTAACAACCTATGCAGATATAATAGACTCACGGGCGTTAATAGATGTATTTAACAGAACAGAAAACAGGTTAAATGATTTAGGATTAACAATACAAAAAGTATCAGCAGATAGAGGATATTGTTCAGGAGAAAATTTAAGGGACCTTGAGAGCAGAGGTATAACCCCATATATCCCAATACAAAAACAAGTAAATTTTACGAGTGGATTTACTATTGAAAAATTTATTTATGACGAAGAAAAAGACTTATTTATATGTCCAAACAATAAGGAGTTAAGCTTCCAAAGCTATAATAAGAAAAACAATCAAACCGGCTATGTAAGTAATAAAGAAGACTGTAGAGGATGTCCTCTTAAACAAAAGTGCTGCCCTAATTCCAGCAAAAGATATCTAAGCAGAACTATCTTTTATAAAAAATATGAAAGACTATCATTAAGGCTTAAAACGCCCGGTGGAAGAGAAGCATATGTATTAAGAAAAACAGATCCCGAAACACTATTTGCTGAAGCTAAAATGTATCACGGATTATCAAAATTTATGACAAGGTGAATAGATAAGTGCCTCAAGAACTCTCTGATGATCGCTACAGTACAGAACCTAAAGAGATTAATGAGCGTTAAGAAGCGAAAAATGAGAGTGGCAATCTCTCAGAAAAATTATTTAATTGAATTTATAATTGAAAAATTAAAAAAACTCTTTTATTTAGAATTATGTTTTCCAACTGAGTCTATTCGTTAAGCAATTGTGCAACAGACTCTAATAATCAGAAGTTTGCAGACAATTATAAAAAGAAAATGGAAGGGAAAGTTGCGCTGGAAAAGATAAAAAAACGAAAGGCAATAATAGAGCATACATTTGGAATAATAAAATGTTTAATGGGAAAGATATCATTGCTACTCAGTAGGAAAGAAAAGGTAGCTACAGAGATAAACATATATACAACTGCGTATAATTTAAGAAGACTAATTAATATTGTGCAATTTGATGAGTTAGTTAAAGAAATAAAATGATACAATTCGGTTTTATCTATAGAAATATCTAATTGTCTAAAAATAATATAGGTGAGGTAAATATGAAAAAAAACAATAAAGTTTATGGTCAGCCCGGATTTTGCCTGGTCAAGGAAGTTGATAGGATTCAGAAGGAAACTATTGAGAAATTAGGAAAGTTTAAGTCGGCCATTATAGGTGATGGAATGGGACGCCGGGGAATTATGGACCACGGTATAAAGCCGCTTAACCCAGAACTTATAATGTGCGGTTCTGCAATAACGGTTGAACTACGTCCCGGCGACAATCTTATGCTCCATGCAGCACTCAAGATTGCCCAGCCCGGCGACGTGATTGTTGTCAATGCGCATGGCAATCTTTCTACCTCTTGCTGGGGTGAGTTAACCACGCGAATGTCGATTCGCAAGGGTCTGGCTGGCTGCGTGATAGATGGGGCTTTACGCGACAGCCGTGAACTTGCCTCAATCGGTTTTCCGATGTTTTGTCGTGGCATTAATCCTTGCGGAGGAGGCAAAGAAGGGACGGGGCAGGTGAACATGCCTATTTCATGCGGCGGGGTGATCATCCATCCTGGAGATGTTGTGGTCGGTGATGCTGATGGTGTGGTTGTTATTCCTCACCAAATTGCGGAAAATGCGATTAAGTGGGCTCAGCATCGCCACGAAGTTGAAAAGAAACGATTTGCAGCCATTGCCGGCGAAGATCTAGAGGGTATCTATCCGAAATGGGTTATTCCCACACTGCGTGCCAAAGGTATTTTAGGTGATGACGAAACGCTTTAGTTTCATTAATTAGGAAACGAAGAATTACATATGAGTGAACAAACAATAGAGTTTAGAGAATTAGAACAATTTGTGTATGATATTCTATGTTCTGCTGGCTTGGATACACAGGAGGCCTAGAGCATAGCGAAGGTCATGGTATGGGCTGACATGATCGGTAGATCGACTCATGATCTAAAACGGTTACTAGTCGTTGTCAAACGATTTAAGCTGAACCTAATTAATTTTCCCTGTCATGCGAATTTTGTGTATAAATCCGATGCAATTTGTCTATTGGAAGAAAACAACGGCCTTGGTTAATTCACGGGTTGTATGGAAATGTCCGAAGCTATTGAGATCGCTGATCAATGCAGTGTCGGTTTGGTGAGTGTTCGAAATAGCAACCACTCGAGCCTCGATGCCTATTACATTCAATTAGAAGCGGAAGCAAATAAAATCAGTATAGTCACCTCCAATGCCACTCCTCTCGTCGTGCCCCATGGTGGTATGTCGCCTGTTTTAGGAACTAATCCATTTTCTTTTGGCGCACCCGTAAGAGGGGGTCAATCCATTCTCACTAATTTTTCCACAAGTGCTATATCGGGCTCGATGATTCGAAAAGCCATTACTGATTCAGAGCAAAATACCCTTAGGATTGGCACTCGATGAAAACGGGAACGATACTGATGATCCAAAGAAAGCCAGCAAAGGGAGTATATTGCCAATAGTCGGTGCCAAAGGTTATTGCTGGGCTTAATGGTTAAGATTTTAAGTGGTGTCATAACCGGTGCAGCGATTTCACATGAGGTTGGTTCTATGTGGACGGATTTTACGAAGCACAGTCGTGTTGGTCATCTTTACTTGGCTATTGATATTTTCAAGCATCATCCCTTTAAATCTATATTACGACCACATGGTACAGCTGATTGAGTATTTGAAGGACGCGCAAAAAAGAAACGGTTTCGAGGAAATACTGCTCCTTGGCGAAACCAGATGGCACAATTATCAAGAAAGCCTCAAGCATGGTGTCCGATTAGGTGATGACATTGTCAATGGATTACAATCTTTGGCTGATGAATTCAAGATTATGGCTCCGTGGAAGAAAATGAAAAGCTGTGTAATCGTAAAAAAAGATGAGTTTATGATTTCTTGACATTCTTATTTGATTGATTATCAGGAGGATAGATATGTCATTTCCGGAAAAAAGATATAGGGAGGAGAGGGTGTTGAAGATAGAGATGTCTTATAAAAAAATAATATAAGATATCTAACTATAATTAGTCGTTACTGAAAAACTCATTTATTTTTAATAAAGACAAATGACTGGACATTTAATTTGGGGAATAAGAGAAAATATTTTTCTATAATCTGATTTTTCAACCAGTTCAAAATTGGCAATAAGAAAACTCCATAGAGTTTTCTCAAATTAAATCCATCCTGCAAAGCGGCACTAGCACTGCATTGATATGATCGCCGTCTTTGCCTTTTAGTAAATTCCTCTCAAGTCTATTGTCCGATTTTAAGTGGCCAAATATTGGTTCAATAGCACTTCTTCTCTTCAAACATTTTATTAAACTTTTTGATTTGTTTTTCATTGTTCGTCGGTTTACTATGTTAACCTGTGCCTGCCCATCGTAATCGTGCCCTCTATAGCCTTAGTCTACATTGACATTCCTTGCTTCCCAGTTCGTTATTTCCTCTGCCTTTCTTAGCATGTCCCGATAGACTCGCCCCAAATATGTCTTCAGCTTCTTTGTCATTTTTCTTGCCCGTTTCATCTGCCTGGCGTGTGCATAGCCGGCTTGTTTGGTCAATGCTTTCTTTGATACAAATTTATAGCTCTGCCGAAGTTTTATCCCTCTTGACTTGGACTGCTTTACTAAGTCTTCCAGCATTTTGTAATACAGTTTTGCATCCGTAGGAAAACTGATCGCTTTCTCTTGCACCGTAGTATCTACATTTAGGTGTTCAAAATCATTTTCTTTTAGTTGATTGCTGCTCTCTGCACTTTTTAATGTCTCTTTGAATAGTTCCTCTATTGTTTGATTACCCATTCTTTTTCTGAATCTTGTCATACTGCTCGAGTCTATTGGTAGGTTGTGTTCAAAGTATTCGTTACCACGGAAGTATTGATAATATGGATTCTCTATAAACTTTTGCACTATCATCTCATCACTTTCATTATACATATACTTTAAATACTGCAAGCCCACCATTAAGCGTATCTCTTTTGCTGGCGCTCCCATTTTCTCTGAGTATTTCTCTGAGAGTTTCTCCTCCAGATTTTTCCAGTTAATAGCATCTGATAATTTTACCAATGGGTGTTTTTTATTGATGATTTCCTCTAAGCGTACTTTGAAGATTTCCAGGGTCTTTTTCTTGTTCTTTGGTTTTATTTTTTGCAAGCTTTTGTTATTGTTTTTTTTTGCTTGCAATTTATTAATTATTTTTCTCTTTATAAATTCTTTTATTACTTTATGTTAACTGTTTTTTCAGCGACGACTAATCAGTTATGCGGTATTCTCACCGTCTATTAATAACCTAGATTTGAGTTGAAGATTAATTGTGACTATAAATGCAAGATAAAAAAATTTGCAAATAGAGACCTTACCTCGAACTAAAATTTTCTTGGTCCAATTAATTCTTCCTCCATATGCGTCATGCGTATGTATTGAGCTAAGAGGTGCATTATAGACTGATGAACATCTTCTATGACACCATAATTTGCAGCACTAACGTGTAAATTGACATCCGCAATTTTAGCCGATCGACCACCAGAAAATCCAGTCAAAGAAATTACTGGCACATTGTTTTGCTTTGCCCAATTTGCAGCCCGTACGATATTTTCCGAATCCCCTGATGAACTAATAGTAATTAATACATCTCCAGCCTTGGCCAAGGATTTTAATTGATATTCAAAAATCTCATCGTATGATAAATCATTTCCAATAGCAGTAATAATTTCCACAGTGTTACTGAGAGAATAGATTCGTGAGACAAGATCAGTATCCGTGCGCACAAGTTTACAATGGTCGCAAACCAGATGGTTTGCAATAGCTGCCGAGCCGCCATTTCCACAGGAGAAAACCATACTACCCTTGGTATAGGCATTATTAAGAATTTCAATCGCCTCGTTAAGTTTAGATCCATCAATCGATGAAGCAGCCAGATTAATCTCCTTAAAATAGTCTTCAGCATAACTTTCAATATTTGCATATTTCTTATTCGGAAAAGCCATAATATGTTTCCTGATTTAAATAATTAAAATTTTTTTATTTAAGGCATCATTTTTTTAAAATCGCCGTAACATTGAGATAATCATTGATTTCTATTTTTTCCTCTTAAATAGTAATACTCTTTTTAAGTAATGGAAACCCAGCATCAGCCAGGGGAGGGGATCTTTCCATGAGAATACTTCATAGCAATGTATTTTAGCAATACTCTTTAAATAAGATCTCAAAGTATTTTTATTTTTCCGATGAGCTTCCAAAAACGATAAAAAATCCCGGACAGGTCTGATCAAAGTTGTGTCTTTACGATAGTTTTCGTAAGGTGGAAGTTCTCTCCCAACTAATCGATTATAAACGAAGAGAGCAATATCAAAACCAGATCTTATAATTAATTCAGTAGCATTTGTAAGACGGGGATTACACTCCATCAATTTTAAAATACCATCACGAGGATCAAGTTTAAATTCAATGTTGCCCAGACCCAAATAGTCCGCCCCTTGCATAAATTTTAAACCAAGCTCTGCAACTTGAGGATTCCAATCTCCAATCGTTTGATAACTACCAAATCCAGAATATATTGGGTACTGTCTTGGTTTACGTTTTGTGAAATGCATGAGAGGGATTCCGTTTTCGTCCAGATAAGAATAATAACTTTGAATCTGGTTTTCTCCTACTCCGGGAATGATCTCAGTTACAATCAGGTCCGATCGAAATTTATATTTTTTGCCAAGTTTATACAGTCTTTTAAATTCAGATAATAACTCAACTTGATTTTTAACTATAAAAAGTTTTTTTAGAAAGTTACGCCCCCGAAACTCGTGAGAAAATCGTGGTTTCAATGCACAAGGATAAGGGAGAGAAGACATAATACCCTCTAATTCTTCCACTGAATTTATACACCATGTTTTAGGTGCTGGAATGCCAATTTTATCTGCAATTTTATAAGTTTCAGCTTTATCTAGCATTGCAAGCATAAGACTATCATTCGATTCAGGTAAAATATAGTGATCAGCAAGCTGCATCCGATACCGTGAAACCATATCAATAATATTATCAGAACAAGGGAAAATAACTGCTCCTCGAAATTGCTCTAAAGCATCGCTAGTTAACCAATGTACCCAGTCCTCTATACATTTCCCAGTAAATTGAATTCGATTACTATATTTTGAAAATCGACCATAGTTTTGAGGAATATTCAGCGTATAAATTGGAATACCTTTATTGCCCAAACTTCTTGCCACTGAAAGTGAAACAACGCCCCCATCTAAAAGAAGCACAGGAGGTGATTCAGAAATGTCTCTTTTATGTCTTATTTGCATGATCTATCCTCTCAGTTTTATTTATATTTAGTAAACAGCTAAGTATGGGAATGGCAACTAGTACCCTATTCTCAGAATTTAGTACCTGGTAGTGATAATGAAGACCGGGAGACGCATTAATTTCAATTATCTTTCCGCCAGTTTGTTTCAAAGGAGATTCAATATTAGTGGTAATTACATCTACTCCTGCCAGTTTTATACCCAATACACTCACAGCTCTTCTACATTCTTCTACTATTTCATCATTAATAATATTGATTACTGACTCGCATTCATTCGCTCCACTATCGTTTGTTGTTGATTTTATTTCTATTATTTGACCTTCTTTCGGTACATCTTTTAAGGAGAGACCAGATCTTTGAAGTGTCATTTTACAATCGACATCTATAACCAGAACTTTCAATGAAATAAACCCTGCTAGTCCAGTCCGCCGTTTATTTTCTTTTTTTATTAAACTTCGTATTGTTGAATTTCCATCTCCAATAACCTGTGGTGGAATTCTGCGAATTACATCAAGCAATTCCCCGTTAAGAAATAACAATCGATATACATTACCCGGGATCAATCTCTCTATGATAACAGTAGGGCTAAAAGCAGATGCAAACAATGCAGCACGTTTTAAATCAAGACTAGATTTTATATGTGTAGTAACTCCCTTTCCACCTGCGCTATCTAATGCTGGTTTCACAACACAAGGTGCATCCTGGGAATCTAAAAAGTCTTTTGCCAATTCAATATTATTAATCGAAAAAGTGCGAAAAGGCGGAACTGGAATCCCATTTTCTAATAAAATTTTGCTGACAAGGGGCTTATTTCTTGCCACCTGAAGCAGCGCATAACTATCAATTCCAACTAAATTGTCCATTATCCATGTTGTCATTCCCTTATAAGTGGCTTTATAAAAACCCCCCGAATAATTTTTTATATCGACAGAAAGTTTAGATGCAGCATCAAACCACATATTCTTATGAAATTCTGAAAAGGTGTCCTTAAGCCCTAGACCATGACCTGCTAATTTATTCCAATAATGTCTTAGAAAATATAGTATACGCAGAGAACTATTAATCCATTTATTTAATTTGATAAACTTCATACTGAAATTTGCTTTATATATAATACATAGATGTTATTTTAAACTGATGATAATTTATTACTTCTGTATTAATGTATTCCTTACTCCTTCGACTTCCTGTTTAGCTCTTGACATCAAAAAGCGGTCATCGCTTTGGAGTGAGACTAGTTGAAATCCTTCCTTAATCATTTCCACGGCTACATTCACTGAATTTGTATGTATGCCTGCTGGTATACCATAATGTTTTGCCTTTTTCAGGATCTCTTGTCTCGCCTCTATAAACTCAGGATCGCTTTGCCCTTTACGTGGTTCTTTACCGAGCGCCATGGCCAAATCTGATGGGCCTATGTAAATGGCACCAATTCCTGGAGTAGTAAGAATCTCATCAAGATTTCTTATCGCCTCACGAGTTTCAATCTGCGGGATGACCAATGTTTCCTCATTCGCATAATTGTGATAATCACCACCTCCGTGTATAGCACCTCCACTAGAGTATTTTGTCCTAATTGGTCCAAAACTGCGATAACCTTGTGGCGGATACTTGCAAGCACGTACAAGTGATTCGGCATCTTCAGAATTATTAATCATCGGACAAATAACTCCATATGATCCAGCATCTAATATTTTCATTAGTATGGCAGGATCATTCCAGGGTACTCGAGTAAGTGGTATTACACTCGTCGATGATATCGCTTGTAACATTGTAACAGCAACTTGGTAATCAACGAGCCCATGCTGCATATCAATTGTGATAGAGTCAAATCCCTGATGAGCCATGATCTCAGTAGAGAAAGAACTTGGAATTGAACACCAACCATTAATTACTGATTCACCACGATTCCATATTTCTTTTATAGTATTTTTTCTCATCTAAAGCTCCTATGCTAAACTATTTATCTTAATTAATCTCAAATATTGATAACTCATCTTAAGAAAATATGACTAAAAGTAAAAAGTAAAATGTAACATTCTATTTTTTCTAATTATGGTGCACAATAGACAGCGACCGGTATGTCAACCTGCGATAGAATAAGCCGTAGAGGAATCTCATTGTGAGGTCCAGGAGTTTTGGCTCTAAGGTATACCGAATGTTTTTCCTCACCCGAAAACAATAAATAAATCTTTCGTGCTTTAAGAATAGCCGTTGCTGTAAGAGAAATTCTCGCTAACCGGGAATTTGTACCTGCAATGGCGACACAAAGAGAATCAGATACATTAAGAGCATCATCTCCTGGGAAAAGAGAAGCAAAATGTCCGTCGGTTCCCATTCCCAGATATACAGCATCAAATGGTAATAGTAAAGTTTTAAGTCGCGATTCACAAGATTTCACATCTGCCTCGAGAGATCCATGCCCTCCGTATAATGGAATGAAAGTGGTATCTTCTGACAAATATTTCAACAAATACGAACGCACTAATTGCTCGTTACTCTCCGCATGATAATTTGGAATCCATCTTTCATCTGTGAGAGTTATTGTAACATTATTCCAATTCAACCTGTGTTCACGTAAATATTTAAATACTTTTCTGGGGGTTTTTCCACCAGAAACCGCGAGGAGTGCCTGACCACGGATGGATATTGCTTCACGCAGAGTACTCACCAAGTCTATTACTAACGCAGAAGCAGCGTCTTCAAGGGTTAAGAATTTTCGTTCGTCTACTACCATTTTCCTTTTCTAATTTAATACCTTCACATATTATCCTGATCGGGTATTTCATTTTTATCAAGTCCTGCAATTGCCGCTCTTCCCATAGCCAACACTGCTTCTTCAGAACTCCCACCAATGTGCGGTGTTGCCATAAAATTAGGTAACTTTAATAGCTCTAAATCTTCTGGTGGTTCTGTGCCAAAAACATCAAAGCCTGCCCCCGCAAGTTTTCCGCTCTTTAGCAATCGTTTAACCTCATCTTCGTCAACCAATCCACCGCGAGCAGTATTGATAAGAATCGCACCTGATTTCATCATTCGCAACTGATCAGGACCTAATATACCACGCGTAGTATCATTTAGAGGGACGTGTATAGTAACGATATCAGATCGACGTAAAATTTCATTCAGCGTTACTGACTCAACATTATGAGATTTATAAAAATCAGGAAAATCCAAAATGTCATTTGCAAGTACCGCGCATCCGAATGATCGCAAAATGATAGTTAAATCTTTACCAACATTACCACAACCAATAATTCCGACGGTGTGATTTGAGAGTTGCTTACCTATAATATTCCTCCAAATACCTTTACGGATATCTAGCTGTATTTGAGGTAATCTTCTAAGAATTGAAATCATAAAAGCGATTGTTAATTCGGTTACAGAACGTTTATTAACACCTGGTGTCCAACCCAATCTAACACCATGCCTGGACATAGCAATTATGTCCAGCATATCAGTTCCAACTCCATATTTACTGATCACTTTTAGTTCAGGGAGTTTTGATAGCATAGATTCATCAATCTTTTCTAAACCAATAATCAATTTTTCTTTCCCTTTAGCAAAATTGACTAATTCCTGACCGCTCAAAGATATACCTTTATCATTAAAATGTACATTTATATATCTTTCCAATAACTCAGCACACAATTTTGTATGTTTTGAGAATGAACGTGAAGCGACAGCGATTGGAGTTGTTGATTTCAAATTTTGTAGATATTTATTCTATTTACAATTTGGAGGATTGTTTTTCCACAAAAGTTTTATCTGCCTCATAAATTCTAAAAACTAAGCGCATGGTTTCATATGCATCAAGGGTGGTGCCATTAGAAACGGGGCTGCCGCTTTTTATACAATGAACAAATTCTTTCAATTCAAGCTCCCAAGATGGATCGGTATTGCAAAAAGTAAATTCTTCATGTGGATTACCTATTGCAAATCCAGTATGTTTTTGTCCTTGAATTATCCATTCATCACGATAACTTCTACTTGCAGAAGGCATGCCATCCACGATCACATATCCATCCTCCATAAAGATTTCAAACAAAAAACGATGTTTCCATTGAGTAAATGAGCTATGTAACATTGAGATCTGACCTTTATTATTTCGTAGCAATGCAAATACATTATCTTCAAGCGGAATGTCCCAATAGGCAGTTGTACACATGCTTTTTATCTCAGTGAATTCACCGCAGAAGTAACGGAAAAGATCAATCATATGAATACCCTGATCAAATAATATTCCCCCGCCTGCAATTGATGGATCGTGACGCCATTCATTTGGTTTTCCAAAAAGCTCAGCTTTTCCATAAATACCGCGCATCCATAGGATGTTTCCATATTTACCGCTATCAACTATCTTTTTCGCCTCCATGATACCGAAATGGTATCTATGATTGAATCCAATCTTAACAATTTGACCAGGATTTCTTTTTTCAGCTTCCATTATTTTTTCTATGTCTGCCAGATTAATCCCCGGTGGCTTCTCACAAAATACATGTTTACCAGCATCCAATGCCGCCACAACCACTTCAGGAATAAATCTATTGGGAGTACAAACAAATACGGCATCAACTCCGGAATTTATTACCGATTTATAATCCGGAAGAAACTGCATATCTTTAAAACCATTAGTAGGTGGATTTGGATCTGTTCCTGAGATTAAAATAGTCTCATCATTTTCACGAATAGTTATTTCCCTAGTAGAACCCATTTTACCAAGCCCAACTATTCCAAATTTAATCGGTTTAGTCATAGATGTTAAATCCTTTATTCGATTGTTCAATAGACACGTTCATTCGTGCATTCATTTGTCAATTTCCGTTCCAGTTCTCATCCTAAATGCCAATTGTCTCTATCCAGCAGTAAATCTAATATCAGTACACTTTTTCAATATATGTTAAGTTTATATCTGTATCAGAATGAGAGTATCGTTATTTTCAGTTAAAGAGGAAACGAAGAACTATTGATAAAAATATTCTATATCCCATTTTGTTTTACTTATTAAGAGCATTTATAGGTAAAAATATAACTTAATTTATTCCTTTCAGATATTTTACAATTATTATATTACAAAAAATAGAATTGATTCTAAAACATTTTATTTAAAAATAATTAAAAAGTCAAAAACAAAATCAATAGGAATTACAATTCAGTGTTTAAATCAAGATTTAAAAACATTTTTATTATTATTAAAATCTGAAAATGCATTTCTTTTACAATTATAATTTTGCACTTTAAGTATTCATCATATAATTAAAATAATAGCGATACTTTGTTAGTATATATTTAAATAACGGAATAGAAATGATCGAAACCAAAATCTTATAGGTCCATTTTAATTCATCTCGCCATTTTACGTCTTCAATGATAGGGATCTTGCCAGTGGTTAACCTGAGTCTATTGCCTGAAAACACGTGTCCCCCCAGTTTCTGGTTCAATGAAACTCTGCCATTTTCTACAATATATTCAAACTTAAGATTCAGGGATTTCTCTAATATATCTAATACATGAACCGAATTATTTGTAAAATAACTATACGACAAATAGATTTTATTTGTTGTGTTAAAGCTTTTCATGGCATTCAGACTTAGAAGACTCTTGATACCCCATTTAAGAATCTGCATTATAACACTATGTTTCTTTTTGCCATAGTTCCTAATATCCTTTTTAATATAAGAGTTGACTACGCCTCTGGGGTCTCTTATTATATAAATCGGAAACACATCCAATTTTGTGGATTGCGAAATAGCGAGTAATCTCACAGGGGTTCTGGAAGTATCAACTATAATTTTTCCACCGCTAAGTTTAGAAATAATTTCATACAGCTTTTCAGTATGTTTCAAGTAATTATCTAAAAAAAGCTGATATGATTTATCATTTTTATTTCTAATAAATTTTTTTAATTTAAAATAATTTGTCCATTTCTCAAACTTTCCAAGTTCTTCTGTTATTTTCTCTATACTTTCTGAAGGAAATGAATTTATATATTCATTCTTTACATTTTGCCAAAAGTTACAGTTACTGAACCTCTCGCCGCAACTGCATTGTTGATTGGTTATTATTCCAAATGTATAGAAGTCTCTTACTTCGCCGACAAAAATCACTTCCTTTGAACTCATTAAACTTTTGCCAAGGATAGTTCCACCGCTGAGCCAGAATCCTGTTATAAATACAACTTTTGTTTTTCCCATATGATTTTCAACTCCTCTAAAGTTTTTCTATAATAATAAATTTAATCTTAACCTGCAAAAAACGGCAAGTTTTTAAGTGCAGTTTAAAATATTGAGTGTTTAGGTCTCAATTGTTATGATTCATTGATTTACGAATATTTAGTGACTGAAAAACCTTTTTTACAGAATTTTCAGGGGATATAATATTTGTCTTATGATAAGGTCAGGATGACCAGGTTCTTGATAAGGTATTTTATCACTGAATCCTATTAGGTTATCCAGCTCGCCGTTAAGCGCCTTTTTATAAAGTCCCTTTGTATCTCTTTCGATTAAAGTGTCTTTATCACATTTAAGATAAACTTCAAAATAATCATTACCGAATGTTTTTCGTGCATACTCCCTTACCTCATTAAAAGGTGTAATTAATGAGATTATTATATAATCAACTTTACCTTTAACCTTATTGATTTTATTAATTACTTCGAAATTATTTTTTAGAATACCTTCTTTAGAAAAATCCGATTCAATCTTCAATTCTTCCCTAACTCTGTCTCCATCATACCATTCAACAGAATAATCATTACTCTTCAACATATCCGCAAGTAAACTGCAGATGGTTGTTTTACCGGAACCTGAAAGACCTGTACACCAAATAATCATTCTAAAATCCTTGAAAATTTAACTTATAAATATTTGTTCGTTTTCTTCCATCATGTTTACCAGTAAGTCTGAAATCTCTTCCCTTAATAAATATTCAGGGGGTCTTTTATTACTGATCAGGCAGTTTCTTATTTCGGTTGCGCTAAGCTTTATTTTATCTTTATCCAGATGCTGACATCCATTGGTTACATATCCGCACGTATTACAGTAATACGCTGTTTCAAAGAAAATCGGCTTTATTCCAATTTCCCCTATCTTATTGAAAATTTCTTTTGAGGCATTTGCACTATAATAATCGCCAACTCCTGTATGATCTCTTCCTATTATAAAATGACTGCATCCAAAGTTCTTCCTGCATAATGCAGTAAATACTGCTTCACGAGGACCGCTGTATCGTGAGTAAGTACTAAATGCACCGAGCAAAACTTTGAAAGGATCGTATAACCCTTTTGAAATGATTTTCTCATAGCTTCCGATAATTGCTTTGGATACAAAATCACCTTTTTTCTTAGGCCCGATGACAGGACTGATTAACAGTCCATCTGCATTAACCATTTCTAAAGCTTTCTTTTGTATAAATTCATGTCCCCGGTGTAGTACGTTTCGTGTATGAAACCCTACTACAGTAGCCATATTAAGATCTCTTAATATTGATCTAATCTGTTTGGGAGTTAATACATAAGGCGTGTAAACACTTTCTCTTCTTAACCTAAATACATCTCCGCTTATTATATAATCACCTCTGCTTTTAAAATATCTTACTCCCGGGTGTTCATCATCACTACTGTTAAACCATCTCTTTGCAACAGAATTCAAGTCTGAAATTCTCTCAATATTTTTTACTTCCAGCATTCCAATTAGTTTATCTTCCTGCTTGCTAAATAAAAGAACCTTTTCATTTATTTTAAATCCAATATCTTCTTTATTCATCTGAAGCAAAATTGGCAGAGTCCAAACATTTCCATCAATCAATCTGCAAGCATCCAGCACGGAATCCATTTCCCTTAAATCCATAAAACCGGTAATGGGTGAATAAGTACCTGATGCTAATTGTTCCAGGTCTAATGCTGTTTGTTCATCGAGATAAATTTTTGGTAAGTTTTTGCTTTCAATTTCCTTCGCATCTTCATCCCAATAATTTTGTACAAGTTCGCCGCCGTGAGGAAGTATCAAACTATTCTCGTATACTTTATCTATGTACTTGTGAATATTAAGTTCAGTGTAGTGATTTAAATAATTTGTAGTCTCTTCAATTATTCCTGCTGCCATCCTTACAACCTCAACAGGATGATTACCAATAGCAGTTTCTGCAGCTAATACTAAACCCTGAGCACCGTTGAAAAGGGTGCTTGTTATATCATTTATTTCTGCCCTGTTTGGTTGTAAACCTGATATCATGCTGTCTAAAAGATTAGTAGCAACATAAACCGGTTTTTCAAATTTATTTGCAAAGTTAACTATATACTTTTGCATTACACCTACCTTTTGCAGCGGGATTTCTTTAGACAAATCTCCTCTGTCAATTAATATTGCATCTGTTGCTCTTACAATATCTTTTAGATTTGAAAGAGCGTTATAGCTTTCTATCTTACTTATAATAAAAACAGGATAATCAAATTGTTCTCTTACCCAGATTATGTCTTCTTTTTTATATGTAAAAGATAAAGCATAATGAGTTATTCCTAACTCTTTTCCTTTTAGTAAAGCCGCGTAATCTTTATCTGTAAAAGCCGGTAAATACGGCATACGATCAATAGATATTCCTTTATTGCTTCCTACAATTCCTCCTTCTATCACCCTGCCTAAAACTGATTTGTCCTCAACCTTTATCACTTGAACTATTACAGAATGAAAATCTATCCTTAATACATCTCCAACCCTTAAAATTTCCTCCGGTATTATAGGATAAATTGACAACCTTGTACCGCTTTCAATCTCATTATACTTTACAATTTCAATTAATGTATTTGCCTGCAAAACAATTTGACCATTTAAGTATTTTCCGGTTCTTATTTGTGCACCTTCAGTGTCAAGACATATCGGCTTTTTAGTCCATGATCTCAGTTTATTTATTACTTCATCTAAATCTTCAATTGCAGTATGTGATAAATTAATCCTGAATATATCCGTACCCCATCTGTCCATTTCTTCAATAATGTTTTCTTTTAAAGATGTTGGTCCTATTGTTGCAATTATTGTAATTCCGCTGTTCTTCATTAAGTGCTTATCCTTATTGGTTTTAGTGGTTTTATGTTCAAATTAAAAAAATTATTAATACACACAGTTTAGATTCTTATAGCTTGAATGATTAGTATTTCTCATCCTTGTTAGGTCTTATTGCTATTTGCATATAAATCGGTTTCACCTAATATTTTTAGAAACACTATTTTTTGCCTGCAGGACAAAAATATTCCATCAGGAAATGATGATTAATTTCGTACAAATATTGTAATTTCAATGACAGAAGTAATTAATCCAATAGAATCTCACTAATTTCGTGCCATTATACTTTTTTTTTTGGTAAAAAAACAGAAGTAATTTAATTACCAATTCGCTTTAATATATGATTTCAAAATTTGACCTTAAGAAAAGTTTTTACCTATCAGAGGATAAAAGTAATTATGTGAGACACAATTTAGAGGAAAATCTCAAATTGATTCTTATTGTTTTATTATCCCGCT
Organism: Bacteroidota bacterium; assembly: GCA_022564295.1. Classification (GTDB taxonomy): domain Bacteria; phylum Bacteroidota; class Ignavibacteria; order Ignavibacteriales; family Ignavibacteriaceae; genus BMS3ABIN03. The sequence continues at coordinate 28,233 of JADFLR010000007.1, forward strand.
CATCGATAAACAGCACAATAATTATTTCTGAGTAATCCGGAAAGGGTGTAATTTATTTCACACCAGATGAAGTTCGTTTTTCGCTTCTAAACTGTTTATTTAATTAAATTATACGCTTTACCACAAAGGAATTATTTAACAAATTTTGTTTGTTAAAACTCAACCCTGATATATCTGCACCGGCATATTTAGCGATAGCATAACCTGCAGCCACATCCCATTCATTAGTTGGTCCATGACGATAATAAATTTGTGCAAGACCCTCTGCAACAATACAAAACTTTAATGAACTTCCGACTGAAATCGTTTCTTTAACATTATACTTCCTGAAAATCTCTTCTTCTTCAGATGAAGCATGTGAGCGGCTTCTTACGGCTTTAATATTACCCATATTATCAGTAAAGGGTAACTTAATAACCTCACTACCAGCAACCTTTTTGAATGAGCCTATTTCTTTTCCCCCATAATAAAGAACGCCGGGGAAAGAAGCGGAATTGTTTATATTATTATTATATGCCGGAGCATAAATTATTCCTAATATTGGTTCGTTATTCTCTATGAGGGCAATATTAACAGTAAATTCACCATTCTTTTTTATAAATTCTTTTGTGCCGTCCAATGGGTCAACAAGCCAAAAACGATCCCAGTTTTTTCTCTCTTCGTATGAAATATTCTTTCCTTCTTCTGATAAAATTGGGATGGAAGGATATAAAGAAATAAGTTTTTCTTTTATCAAATTATGTGCTGCTAAATCTGCCCGTGTGAGGGGAGAATTATCCGATTTTATTTCAACATTAAAATCATCTGAATTATATATTTCAATAATTATAGTCCCTGCTTCAATAGCAGTTTCAATAATTTTCTGAATTTCTATCATATTAAGGAAAAGGTACTTACAATTGTAAAATAAGTTTGTTCTTTACGGTTGCCCACTGCGATCATTAGGTTGTTCAACTCATTACTCTTGATATGGTATTGTTATATTACAGATCAAGCTTTATTGATATTATTTTTTGTATTATGATTAACAAAAGCATTTCGTGTATCGATAATAAGCTGAGCATTTTCAGCAATCATCTTGTAATCGAAGTTAGAATGATTTGTACTTAAAACAACCAAATCAAATTCCCCAATTATCTCTTCATTTATATCAATGGAATCTATTTTATAATAATAATTTCTTGTTTTTTGAATCTTTGGGACATAAGGATCATTGTAACTAACCAGGGTACTTTTTTTACTGAATATTTCTATTAGTTTCGATGTTGGTGATTCTCTCATATCATCAATATCTTTTTTATAGGAGGCACCAAGTATTAAAACCGACGAACCATTTAAAGATTTCTTGACTTTATATAATGCTTCAATAGATTTTTCAACAACGTAAAGGGGTTGAAATGTATTTATCTCACCAGCCAATTCAATAAATTTTGTATTTATTTCAAATTCACGTGCTTTCCATATAAGGTAAAATGGATTAATAGGAATTCGGTGACCTCCCAAACCCGGACCAGGGTAGAAAGCTGTATATCCGAATGGTTTTGTTGGCACTGCTTTAACGACTTCTCAAATATATATATCCATCCGATCAAATACCATTTTTGATTCATTTACAAGAGCTATGTTAACAGATCTATAATTATTCTCAAGTAATTTTGTTGCTTCGCAACTCTTGGTGAAGATACAGGCACTTTTTCAACAATAACTTTGTCGTAAACTGCTAAAGCAACTTTTAGTCAATTTTCTGTTACACTGCCAACAATTTTAGGTATTGTTGATGTTGAAAATATTGCATTATTGGGGTTTTCTCTTTCCGGGCTAAATGTCAGTATAAAAGTCTATAATATTCTTGGTGAATTAGTTATTGAGTTGGTAAATGAAGAGAAGTCGGCAGGGAGTTATTCTGTTACATTTGATGCTTCAAATTTACCAAGCGGTGTTTATATATATAGGCTTCAAACAACATCGTTTGCTGCTAATAAGAAGATGACATTTTTAAAATAATAATAAAAAGATGAGCTAAAATAAATTATTGTTTGAATTTTTTCTCCGAAGGTTTTTCAAATTCCTCTTTTTTATGTGGCTTTAGTTATTTAACAATCGAAATTACACCAAGAGCTATAAAAGGGGCAGAAAGTAATTGCCCCATATTAAAAGCCATGCCTTCCTCAACACCGGTTTGATTTTCTTTAACAAATTCTACAAAAAATCTGAATGAGAATAACATCATAAGGAACAACCCGAATATAAATCAATCATTTAACTAATTATACTTATTCTTACAAATAAAAAATAAAATAAGGAAATTAATGAAATTAAAGTAAACTGCTTATCCGCTTTATTGAAATTACAAAAAAGACTGAAATAAAATATAGCAAAAACTCTTGTATTGTGACTATGAAACGTAAAGGCAAACAAATAGGAGGTGTTTAGTTTATATTTATTGATGTTTACCGACTTATCCATACAAGTTGTAGTCTTAGCTCTCGCATAAATAGGATTATACATGGAAGATTAACACTTGAAGTGTGAGGAGTAAACTTGATAACTGAAGACCGACTTAAAAACTTCCCTTTATATTTCTTAAATATATCAACCTATATGTAATACGCTTTCCATTAATATGGCTTAATTGTTGTTGTCTTTATAGGGGACTATCATTCACTGATGAAAAAGGAAATGTGTGTGTTATTATCATAGAAAATTTAATATTAATACTAAGGATTTAGCCAATGGAGATTATTTTTTTAATAATAGATGAACGCAGGGTTAAAAGAAATGCAACAAAGAAATTAACAGAAAAATTGGAAGGTCGGATATTATTATGAAATCAAAAAGAATATTTTATCTTGTTACAGTAGTTTTCTTACTCTTTATTTCTCAAGCAGTTTTAGCACAGTGGTTTTGGCAAAACCCTTTGCCTCAAGGGAATACACTCACAGGGATTTCATTTACCGACGCAAATCATGGTATTACTGTAGGATTTGCTGGAACTGTACTCAGAACAACGGATGGTGGAAGTACCTGGGTAATTAAATCAAGCGGAACAAATCATCGTCTGTATGGGGTTTGTTTCTATGATGAAAATAACGGTATAACTGTGGGAAATTTTGGCACAATACTTAGAACAACAGACGGTGGAAACAACTGGGTAATTCAATCAAGCGGAACAAGCAATCATCTTCGCGGTATTTCCTTCATTGATTTAAATGTTGGTATAGCTGTTGGTTGGAATGGCACAATACTCAGAACAACGGATGGTGGAAGTACCTGGGAAAGTCAATCAAGCGGAACCAGTAATCATCTATATGGCGTTTTTTTCAGTGATGTAAATAATGGTATTGCTGTTGGCTCGAGCGGTACAATTCTCAAAACAACAAATGCTGGAAATAATTGGGAAAACCAAATAAGTGGAACGAATAATAATTTACGCGGAATTTATTTCTCTAATGTCAATCTTGGTACGGTTGTAGGTTGGAGTGGTACTATTCTTAGAACTACTGATGCTGGTACTAGTTGGAAAAACCAAATAAGTGGAACGACTAATATTCTCCGTAGTATTTCCTTCACAGATGTAAATAATGGTATGATAGTTGGGGATTCTGGTACAATATTCAGAACAACAGATGGTGGAAATAACTGGGAAAGTCAATCGAGTGGAACAAAAAATAATCTTCGTGGTATTTCCTTTATTGATTTAAATATCGGTATGGTTGTAGGATTGTATGGCACTATCCTTGGGACAATAGATGGTGGAAGTACCTGGGAAAGTCAATCAAGCGGAACGATTAATAATCTCAACGGAGTTTATTCTATTACTGTAAGTAACAGTACGGCAGTTGGACGAAGAGGCACTATTCTTAAAACGACTGATGGTGGAGTTACCTGGGAAAGTCAAACAAGCGGAACAAATAATCGTCTATATGGGGTTTGTTTCTATGATGATAATAACGGTATAACCGTGGGAGATTTTGGCACAATACTTAGAACAACAGATGGTGGAAATAGCTGGGTAAGTCAATCAAGTGGAACAAGCAATAATCTTCGCGGCATTTCCTTCATTGATATAAATGTCGGTATAGTTGTAGGTTGGAATGGCACAATACTCAGAACAACAGACGGGGGTACCAACTGGGTTAATCAGCCGAGCGGAACGATAAATAGCCTATATGGAGTTTATTTTGTTGATGGAAGTAACGGTTTTACAGTTGGCTCGAACGGTACAATTCTCAAAACAACTGACGCTGGAAATAGTTGGGAAAACCAAATAAGTGAAACGAGTGATAGTCTCCGTGGAATTTATTTTTCCAATGTCAATATAGGTACGGTTGTAGGTTGGGGTGGTATTATCATCAGAACAACAAACGGTGGAAATACCTGGGTAAGTCAATCAAGTGGAATGACTAATATTCTCCGTAGTATTTTCTTCACAGATGTAAATAATGGTTTTACAGTTGGGGATTTTGGTACAATACTCAGAACAACAGATGGTGGAAATAGCTGGGTAAGTCAATCAAGCGGAACAAACAATAATCTTCGTGGTATTTTCTTTACAGATGAAAAATATGGTATAACTGTCGGATATCACGGAACAATACTCCAAACTTCAAATGGAGGTGTACCTGTTGAATTAACTTCTTTTACGGCAAATGTTAAGAATTATGGTCAGGTTGTTCTTAGCTGGTCTACCGCTACAGAGTTGAATAACCGGATATTTGAAATTGAAAGAAAAGCTGAGAACGATGAGTATGTAACTATTGGTTATATTGATGGACACGGTACAACGACGGAACAGCAGGATTATACTTATGTTGACATAACCGTTGAAGGAGGCACATATTTTTACAGATTGAAGCAAATTGATTTTGATGGTACATTCGAATATTCAGATGTAGTAACTGTGGAAATTGGTGTTCCAGATAATTTCTATCTAAGCCAGAATTATCCAAATCCATTCAATCCTTCTACAAGAATAGAATTTACTCTTCCTGAAAAACAGTTGGTATCATTAAGGATTTATAACACGTTAGGTGAATTAGTAGGGGAGTTAGTGAATGAAGTAAAAGAAGCCGGGGGTTATTCTGTAACATTCGATGCTTCATCCGGCGTTGGCGGATTACCGAGCGGTGTTTACATTTATAGACTTCAAACATCATCGTTTGCTGCTAATAAGAAGATGATACTTCTTAAGTAATATTTGAACATTATACAAATATTTAGATTTTCTTTGAACGCTTTAGTGTTTGTAACTATGATATTGTTACGTAATAAAATTTAATAATGGCTTTTCAAAGAGTTTAAAATCTTGTTTCAATCCTAAAAAGTTGTAAATAATATTTACTATTTCCTTTTATTACTGTTAGTCAACGGTAATTATTCAAATCAGAACATTTCAAAACAGCTAAATTTTAACCACATCTTAGAAAATGTAAGTGGCACAACCATTGATTTTGATCTTAGGGGAAGTATATTTTATTCTTGAGGTCGGATTCTAAAAGAAGGATTGAAAATGTATAATCAATGTAAATTGATATTGCAAGTTTTTCTATTCTTGGTAATGCATACATTAATCTTTGCCCAAACATTGGTATCGCCGGTTTTGGAATTGCAAACTCCTGAAGTACTTGACCAAGATGATATGTGTATATGGCTTCATCCTACCGACCATTCACTTAGTACTATTATCGCTTCAGATAAATCTGCCAAAAAACTATTTGTATATAAATTGGATGGAAATATACTCCAGACAATCGACGTTTCGGGAAAGCCGGGAAATATTGATATTCGATATAATTTCAACATCTCAGGACAACCAACGGATATCGTTGGGTACAACGATAGGACTAATAACACTATAGTTTTTTATAAAGTGGACCATTCTACCAGACTGTTATCTTTTATAAGTAGTTTTGCATCCGGTAGTAATTACGGATTTTGTTTCTATTTAAATCATAACACCGATAAATATTATGCCTTTGCAAGTAGCAAAAGTGGTCAGATAAGCCAGTGGGAATTAGTGGATAATGGCAACGGTACTATCGGTGGAGTTGCAAAAAGAACCTGGATTAATGGATCCAATGAACAGACTGAGTGTCTTGTTGCGGATGACGAAGCTGGTAAACTTTACGCTGCAAACGAAAAGCAAGGGATTTATAAATACGATGCAGAACCTAATGATCCAAATCCTACTGGAGTATTGATTGCACCTACAGGAGTTAATGGTTTTTCCTCAGATGTAGAAGGAATCACTATATATTATGCTGCAAATGGAGAAGGATACTTAATTGCTTCGAGTCAGGGAAGCGATAATTTTAAAGTATATGAACGCAAGGAACCACATGCTTTTGTAAAAACTATCGATGTAGTAGGAGTTAACGACGCCGATGGTATTGATGTTATAAATTTGAACTTAGGATCAGCATTTCCGCAAGGAATATTTCTTACACACGATGGTTCTGGTCCTGGTCCATATACAATAAAAGTTTGTAAATATGAGGATTTAGGTTTGGTAGTTGACGTTAGTTACTGGAATCCACGCGTCTATCCATTACCAGTTGAACTTGCCTACTTTGCTGGCAACTTAAACGGAAATAATATTGAGTTACGCTGGAGAACAGAAACAGAAGTAAACAATTATGGATTTGATATCGAGCGCACTAAAGACAATGCAGACTGGTTAACGATTGGTTTTGTTGAAGGACATGGAAATTCAAATTCACCAAAACAATATAATTTTATTGATACTGATATTAATCAATCAGGCACATATTATTACAGGTTAAAGCAAATAGATAATGATGGTACTTACGAATACTCCTTTGTTGTTAGTGTTGAAGTTGGTGTGCCAGATAATTTCTATCTTAGCCAGAATTATCCCAATCCGTTCAATCCTGAAACAAGAATAGACTTCACTCTACCTGAAAAGCAACTAGTCAGTTTAAGAATCTATAATACTCTTGGTGAATTAGTTACGGAGCTGGTAAATGAAGAGAAGCCAGCGGGGAGTTATTCTTTTAAATTTGATGCATCCAGATTACCAAGCGGAGTTTACATTTACAGGCTACAAGCTTCAGAATTTTCAGAAAATAAGAAGATGACCCTTATAAAGTAAAAAATAAATACCACCATATTTCATTTAGAAGTTCGATATTCACCCACCCAATATTTGCAAAATAATCCTATTATTATTTGCTAATTTCCATAAATCCTGTTATGTTCTGCTATATTAATATTGAGTATGAATTGCGTAACTAATATTTTAGATCATTTATTTTAAAGAGTGATTATTAATGTTAAGGACATTAAAAACAATATTACTATTGTTCTTTTTCGTATTAACCATTAATAAGGTAGTTTCTCAAACAAAATTTGCTGTGATAGGAGATTATGGAGATGGTGATAATGATGAATTGGCTGTAGCCAATATGGTTAAGAGTTGGAATGTTGATTTTATAATCACATTAGGAGATAATAATTATGATAACGGTTCAGCTTCAACCATTGATGATAACATAGGAAAATATTATCAGCAGTTTATTGGTAACTATACAGGTATTTATGGAAGTGGTGCTACAAGTAATGAATTTTTTCCGAGTTTGGGAAATCACGATTGGAACACAACTAATGCACAGCCGTACATTGATTATTTTACATTGCCCGGAAGTGGATTTACAAATACAAGTGGTAATGAGAGATATTATGATTTTGTATTTAATAACATTCACGGATTTAGTATTGATGATGCAACACAAGAACCTGATGGTACAAGCGAAGGGAGTACACAGGGGCTATGGTTAAAGGCACAACTTGAAAACTGTGTTGCAAATCATTTACATTGGAGAGTTGTATTTATGCATCATCCACCTTATAGTACGGAATATAGTTCTGGCGGACATGGTAGTAATAGTTATTTGCAATGGAATTATGTTACGTGGGGTGCTAATGTTGTACTTGCCGGACACGCTCATAATTATGAAAGATTATTTATTGGTGGTTTAACATATTTTGTAAATGGTTTAGGTGGTAGGAATGTAATGTCCTCCGGCACTCCGATTTCGGGGAGCGAATTAATTTACGGTGATGATTTTGGAGCACAAAAAGTTATAGTTGATGGAACTACAATGAAATTTGAGTTTCATTCTATAAGTGATGGATTAGTTGACACTAAAACTATCATCGATGAAGCATTGCCTGTTGAACTTGTATCATTCACCGGAAAGTATATTAATAATAATATATTACTTGAATGGCAGACAGCTACCGAAGTAAACAACTACGGTTTTGATGTTGAACGTACTATAGACAGGTCAAGTTGGATAGCAATAGATTTTGTAGATGGACACGGAAATTCAAATTCACCAAAACAATATAATTTTATTGATGCTGATATTAATCAATCAGGCACATATTATTACAGGTTAAAGCAAATAGATAATGATGGTACTTACGAATACTCCTTTGTTGTTAGTGTTGAAGTTGGTGTGCCAGATAATTTCTATCTTAGCCAGAATTATCCAAACCCGTTTAATCCTGAAACAAGAATAGACTTCACTCTTCCTGAAAAGCAACTAGTCAGTTTAAGAGTCTATAATACTCTTGGTGAACTAGTTACAGAGCTGGTAAATGAAGAGAAGCCGGCGGGGAGCTATTCTTTTAAATTTGATGCATCCAGATTACCAAACGGAGTTTATATTTACCGGCTACAAACTTCAGAATTTGCAGAAAATAAGAAGATGACCCTACTTAAATAGTCAGGGTAGAAAATTATTTAAGATAAGCCTTGCCGTTGTACTTTTCTATTCCTGTTGCATTACTATGCTTAACCGGCATTTAAGAAATCACTTGCCAATATTAACTAATACTTTCCGCTCTTTTTCTATCCCTTGATTCATAAAGATAATATTGTAATCTTAAAATAATTATTCACTCAAAAAACTATTGGAGATAAAATGATTTTTAAGAGAATTGTTTTGATACCTTTTTTATGTGCGGTTGTATTATTATCAATTGCTTTACTGCCAAATAATTATTCATACAACTCCGGTTCTGGTAATAAATATGAAGGATTTACTTTAACTGATTATGATGGCAGTAAACACTCTCTTTCGGATTATACTGAATCAAAAGCAATTGTGATTATGTTCATCGCAACAAAATGTCCTGTTTCAAATGATTATAATTCAAGAATGGAAGAGATTTTTAACGAGTACAAAGACAAAGAAGTTTCTTTCTTAGGAATTAATTCTAATAAATCGGAGGATATTTCGGAAATTAGAAATCACGCTAAAGATAACAGACTTACCTTTACTATCTTAAAGGACGAAAAAAATATAATAGCCGATAAATTTGAAGCCTCATACACTCCGGAAATATTTGTTTTGAGTAATGATTTTGAACTACTTTATCATGGTCGGATTGATGATTCAAGAAGAGAATCGGAGGCTAAAACCACTGATCTGAGAGATGCATTAGATGAAATTTTATCGGGTAAAAGTGTAAGTAAGCCTGAAACAAAAGCGTTTGGATGTACTATTAAAAGAATCTAATAATGATAATAAAGCGGACACTAAAAGTAGTATCATTAATTCTGTTTTTTAGTATTAATAATTATGGACAAACAGATCAGACAATTCAGGAAAATCTTGAAGTCTCTGAAATTACCATAGATGAATTGAATGATATGATCAAAAACAGAGAGGGAAGAGTTCTTCTAATTAATATATGGGCTACCTGGTGCGTACCGTGCAAAGAGGAATTCCCCGACCTGATAAAAATTTCAGACAAGTATGGTAAACAGATTGAGTTGATTGGAATCAGCATTGACTATCCAGATGAAGTTGAATCAAAGATAATACCTTTTCTAAATAAATTAAAACCTAACTTCATTAATTATGTTAACGTAGAAAATGATATTGAAAGGTTCATCAACAATTTGAACCCGGATTGGAGTGGCGCAATTCCCGCTACTTTCTTTTATGATTTAGAGGGAAAGCAATTTTTATTTTATGAGGGGAAAATGTCTTTTAAGGAAATTGAAAACGAAGCATTAAAAAAGATTAATTAATTACATCATTTAGAGATTTTCGCTGGTGTAACGTTCTTGTTTTTCTTTAAAGATCGAACAATCAAAATTACTCCGAGAATTACAAACGGCACAGAAAGTAATTGTCCCATATTAAAAGCCATACCTTCCTCAAAACCGGTTTGGTTTTCTTTAAAAAATTCTACAATAATTCTGAATGTGAATAGCAGAAAAAGAAACAACCCGAATATAAATCCATCATTTAATACTTTGTACTTATTCTTATAAATAAAAAATAAAATAAGAAAAATGACCAGGTATCCTAATGATTCATATAATTGTGTCGGATGCCTCGGAACGTTATCAACTTTAGTAAATATAAATGCCCATGGAACATCAGCGGCTTTTCCTATTATTTCCGAATTAAATAAATTACCCAATCTTATGAAAGATCCACCTAAAGCAGTTGCAACAACAACTCTATCCATTTGCCATAAAAAGCTCACTTTTTTCTTTTTAGTATAAACGTAAAGCGAGATGAGAATACCGATAGATGCTCCGTGACTTGCAAGTCCGCCTTTCCATACCATCAGAATTTCTAATGGATTTGCAAAATAATATTCCGGATTATAAAAAAGGCAATGACCAAGTCGTGCACCAATCACTGTCCCAACAATCATATAAACAGTAAGTTGTTCTACATCACTTTCGGGCTTATTCTCTCTCTTATACATCCATTGCATAATTTTAAAGCCGACAATGAATGCCATCGCAAATAGTAACCCATACCATCTTACTGAAAATGGACCGATATTAAACAGTTCCGGACCTACATCCCATGTTATGTAAGAGAGAATTATCATATTTGAATTAATTAATTTTTGATGATTATTTTTTTTTGCTTTTTTTCTTTGTCCTGGATTTTCCCGGTACATAGTTCTCGGCTAATTCAATACACTCTTCCAGAGTGAATGAATCCGGCTCACGGTCTTTCGGCAGACGAACATTTTTCTTCCCTGCTTTTAAATAAGGTCCCCATCTTCCGTTTAATATTTGATACTCAGGATTTTCATCAAATATTTTTATAACCTTTTCTGCATCGGCTTTACGCTTTGCTTCAATTACTTCAATGGCTTCTTCCAGAGTAATTGTATGAGGATCGTAATCTTTTTTGAGAGAATAAAACTTACCTTTGTGCTTAACGTAAGGACCGAATCTGCCTATTGCTGCAGTAACTTCTTCATCTTCATATTCGCCAATAGTTCTTGGTAGTATAAATAATACCAGCGCTTCATCTAAAGTGATTGATTCTAATTTATGCTCTCTTCTCAATCCTGCATACTGAGGTTTTGCATCTTCATCTTTCAAATCTGTTAGCTGTGCAACGGGACCGAACCTTGCCATTCTTACAGAAACTTGTTTCCCTGTTGCCGAATCGATTCCGAGTATTCTTTCACCTGAAACTCTGTCGGAATTTTCAATTGTGTGATCAACTTTTTCTTTAAATGGAAAATAAAATTCATCAAGCATAACCTTTTTATCTATTTCTCCGCGTGCTATTTCATCAAGCTCTTCCTCTATGTGTGCCGTAAATTTATAATCCATTATTCGCGGGAAATGCTCAACCAGGAAATCCGTAACCAGCATTGCAATATCATTTGGAAAAAGCTTCCCTTTATCAATTCCAATAATTTCAGTTTTTAATTCTTTGTTTACTTCTTTATCCGGGTTGAGAGTTAGAACTTTATACTCTCTTTCGGTTCCCATGCTTTCTTCTTTATGAACATAACCACGTTTTTGGATTGTACTAATGGTTGGTGCATAAGTAGATGGTCTGCCGATTCCAAGTTCTTCAAGTTTTTTAACCAGGCTTGCTTCAGTGTAACGTGCGGAAGAACGTGTGAATCTCTCAATTGCTGTGATTATATTGTATCGAAGCTTTTGTCCTTTATCTAACGTTGGGAGTAAACCGCTTTCTCCATTTTCGATGTTATCTTCATCGGAAGATTCAAGATATACTTTAAGGAAACCGTCAAACTTTATCACTTCGCCCCTGGCAATAAAATTTTCTTTACTGTTTGAAAGACTAATTTTTATTGTTGTTCTCTCAATTTCCGCCTCACTCATTTGTGATGCAATTGCTCGCTTCCATATCAGTTGGTATAAAGCTTTTTCCTTTGAACCTGGAATTGATTCTACATTAAAATCTGTAGGACGTATTGCTTCGTGTGCTTCTTGGGCAGTTTTAGATTTAGTTTTAAATTGTCTGTGATGAGAATATTCTTCACCGTAATCTTTAATTATTTGCTTCTTGGCTGCGTCTAAAGCTTGTTCTGCAAGATTAACAGAATCAGTTCTCATATAAGTAATCTTGCCCGCCTCATAAAGTTTTTGTGCAACCAGCATTGTACGCGCTACTGAATAACTCAGCTTACGGCTTGCTTCCTGCTGTAATGTTGACGTAGTGAACGGCGGTGCAGGAGATTTTTTAACCGGCTTTTTTTCTAAACTGGAAACTTCAAACTGTGCATCTTTACATTTCTTCAGAAACTCTTCGGCTTCTTTTTCAGTATCAAAGAATATAGAAAGCTCAGCTTTAAGACTAACTTTTTTACCATCACAGTCGTCACAAATAAAAATTGCACTAATTTTAAAACGCGGTACAGGTGTGAATGCATCAATCTCTCTTTCACGCTCAACGATCAATCTTACAGCAACCGACTGCACTCTTCCTGCAGATAAGTTTGCTTTGATCTTCCTCCATAATATCGGAGACAATTCAAATCCAACCAACCTGTCAAGTATTCTTCTTGATTGCTGTGCTTCTACAAGATGATAATCTATGTTTCGTGGATTGGCTACTGCTTCTAGTATGGCAGATTTGGTTATCTCGTGAAATACTATTCTTTTTGTTTTTTCATCGGGAAGTTCTAATACTTCCTTTAAATGCCACGATATTGCCTCACCTTCACGGTCCTCATCAGTTGCAAGCCAAACGGTATCGGCTTTTTTTGTTAACTTTTTAAGTTCTCTTATAATAGCTTTTTTATCTTCCGGTATAATGTATTTGGGAGTGAAGTTGTTTTTAACATCAATTCCCATATCTTTCTTTTCGAGATCTCTAATATGACCGTAACTTGATGTAACTAGAAAATCCTTCCCCAAAAATTTCTCTATAGTATTAGCTTTTGCAGGTGATTCAACGATCACAACATTTTTTGACATAACGTTCCGAATAAAATGGTAAAAAACGATTGCAAATTAAGTTATATTTGCAACAAAATTCAAAGGGAAATAATATCTTATTAGAATTAAATGCTTAAGATGTTTTAATTATAGAAAAGGTTCATCTATTTTTCCCGAAAATAATTCTTTAACATAAACATTAAAATGGATTCAAAGCAAATTTATAATATCATAATAAAAACCATTACGTTTCCTTTTATAATTGTAATTAAAATATATCAGCTGCTTATCTCACCACTTTTCCAATCATCTTGCCGGTATACGCCAACATGTTCTCATTACATAATAATAGCACTGAATAAACATGGGTTATTTAAAGGCGGATGGCTCGGCATTAAAAGAATATCAAAATGTCATCCCTGGGGAGGAAGCGGTCACGATCCTGTTCCTTAAGAATATTATGTTATAATATAATTCCCATTTAAGAAAAGATGAAAAAGAAAATAAAGACATTCTTCAATAAGATTAAGATTCTCGCACTTAAATTATTACTGGTGTTTTTTTTGTTTTCTTTGCTGCAGGTATTGTTACTTAAATGGATTGACCCATTAATAAGCTCGGTAATGTTCCAAAGAGAATTCAATCTTTTTTCTTCTGATAAAAAGCCAATCAGTTACCAATGGTATGATTATGATGATATTTCAAACGAGATTACCTTAGCTGTTATTGCTTCGGAGGACCAGAATTTCCCATCTCATTTTGGATTTGATTTTGAACAGATAGGTAAAGCATTTAAAGAAAAAAATAAAAGGGGAAGTTTAAGAGGAGCAAGCACAATTACACAACAGGTCGCTAAAAATTTATTTCTTTGGGAAGGGAAAAGTTTTATAAGGAAGGGATTCGAAGCCTATTATACAATACTGATTGAAGTGTTTTGGAGTAAAAGAAGAATAATGGAAATTTATATTAACATTGCAGAAATGGGAGATAATATTTTTGGTGTTGGCATTGTAAGTAAAATTTATCTTAAAAAGATTCCCGCAAAACTCACCAAACAAGAAAGTGCTTTGATAGCAGCAGTTCTTCCAAACCCCAAGAAATTTTCCGTGAAAAATCCATCGGTTTATGTAAGAAAAAGACAAGCATGGATTTTGGAACAAATGCGTTTGCTTGGCGGTGTTTCATACATTAAAAACTTATGAAATTAAACTAAGCAATAATATAGCTTTTGTAGTATCGGTTTGAAGGATAACCTTGCAGCGAAGAAATGCATTTGCTATGAAGGAATCTTCTTTTTAGATTCTTTCATCCTTTGAACAAAGTTCTTATAGCATTCATTGAACTTTGCAAGATCATCTTCAGAAAAATCATATACCACACCACAGTGCGGACATTCTAGTTTTTTCTCCTCAAAGGATTTTTCAAAATCAAGATGAATTGTTTCCTCGCAAACATCACAAGTATAATTTAACTGTAATTGCATTTTACCCTCCTTGTTCATTTTGGATTATTGTATCTCATAGTAAAACAAATTGATGTTAAAATCAAGTGATACAATCCGCAAGTAAATAAATCATTCTAAATTAAACAAATAACTAAAAATTTTAATTTTTGTATTTAATTAGTAAAATTTACTAATGCTGCATTGTTCAAATGATTCTAAAACAAATTATATCTCTTTTTAGTTTAATGGTCTGTATTTAATCCTTGAAGAATTTTTATAGTATATATCGTGTGGAAATTGTTAAGATTATATGTATTATTTATTACTGATTATTTATTCTTCATGCATTCCTAATAATCCAATCAATTATCAAGATTAATTTTAAAGGATATTATTTTGCAATTATTAGTTAAAGTATTTGCTGCATTATTAATTATAATATTTATAAGTAGCCATAATTTTGCACAATTCGCTCATCTTTCTCCCAAATCGGTTTCTCCTAAAAGTATTGATAAGGATTATTATCCATTAGATATAAATACAAAAATGATTTACGAATCTACATTTGGTGAAACAACCTGTATTACCAGGAAAGATGGTGATAATTATCAGCAGGAATTCAAATCGGATGCTTTTGAAATGTTTCAGCGTTTAGGCTTCATCGATAACAGTTACGTTGTTATAGATATTCAGCAGGAAATAGATGTGATTTTATTTATTACTCACAGTGTTGATGTAAAATATAGTGAACCAGCACAGATGATCGGCTTGCCTCTGGTTCAAGGTGAAATCTGGGAATGGACGGGAGTGGAATATATTAATGATAATGTTGATACACTTTTTATTACCGCCGAATATACCGGTGATGAAATCATAACAACTCCTGCGGGAGAGTTTAACTGTAAGAAAGTGAATTATGTGATAAATAAAAGCTCCGGAAAAATAACACGATATTATGAATGGAGAGCACCGGGGATTGGATTAGTTAAATTGGAAGCTGATTTAGATCCAAAAGGTTTTGTCGGAATGATACAAAGTCTGTTAGGTTATGATGATATTTATTTCATATTAAAATCAGTTGAAAGTATTAATGTAGCGGATAAAGAGTAATTATAGATTTTAATTTTAATATCTTATAAATCGATAATTGATAATTTATTAACAATTACTTTTTAGATAAGATATTGTTCGGTGAACTATTAGCACTTCTTACTGCCTTCCTTTGGTCGGGCACATCAATTGCATTTACAGAAGCATCCCGGAGAATCGGTTCGCTGCAATTGAACATAACAAGGATGATGCTCGCATCGGTTATTTTATTCTTTATCATCACCATAGCCGGTTTCTCTTTTGATATCAGTAACACGCAACTATACTTTTTAATAGCAAGTGGTTTTGCAGGATTGGTTTTCGGTGATTCATTTCTTTTCAAATCTTTTCAAACTATTGGTGCAAGATTAGGAATGTTATTAATGGCGCTTGTTCCTGCTTTCAGTACTATTCTCGCCTATGTGTTTCTTAACGAAAATCTCTCTTCGGTTGCAATTGCCGGAATAGTAATTACTATTGCAGGAATTGTTATTGTCATTCTCGATCGCAGTGGCAATTCGAAATCAGTTTTTCAATTCAACAAATCCGGTTTACTATACGGGGTATTTGGTGCATTCGGTCAGGCATCCGGTTTGATTTTAGCCAAATCTGCTTTTGAAATGGGCGAAGTTAATGGGTTTGTTGCTGCATTTATCAGGATAGTCGCTTCGGTTATTATCATTTTTCCTATAGTTGTATTGCTAAAGAGATTTAAAAATCCCTTTACAATTTTTAAAAATGATTTCACAGCTTTAAAAGCAACAGTTACGGGCACTATCCTTGGACCGGTATTAGGGATAACATCGAGTTTAATTGCAATTAGTTATGCGAAAATAGGAATCGCCTCAACACTTATGTCAACAATGCCTATCATTATGCTTCCGATAGCTAAATTTTATTACAAAGAAACCCTTAGCCGGGGAGCGATATCCGGTGCTTTTGTAGCGGTTGTTGGGGTTGCAATTTTGCTGTTATTATAACAAATAAAAATGCAAAGTAAAACAACATTTCATAATTATTGAATTTCTTAAAGCTAATAATTTTTATAGATTTGAAATATCGAATAATGGAATGGAAATACTTACACAGGATAAAAGCAGTTATTTAAAAGGATTACTCATCATTGCTAAAAAGGATAATGTCTTGGCTGAGGCTGAGGAAAGCATCATAAAACAGTTGGCTAAGAGATTAGGATTTTCAGAGAGCTTTTATGAAGAAACTCTTCAAAGTCTGTTATCGAATGAATACCTGAGCGAAGACCCGCTTAAATTTTCTGATAAAAAACTATCTCATTCATTTATAATAGATGGCTTAATGCTCGCTTATTCGGATAATTTACTTGATGAACGTGAAATTGATTGGTTGAGACAAACCGCTGAATTAAATAATATTAATACACAGTGGTTTGGGGATAAAGCAAAAGAAGTTCAACGCAATTCAATCGCTGGTGTTAAAACTGAATTTGCACTCTATTCTATTATTTAATTAGATTTTACTTACAGTAATTTTCTCTATTCGTCTTGTGAAATTTTATTGTTGTTTTCTTTCCTTATATCTAATTTTAGGTATAAATAATTTACTTCTATAAATGAACCTCATTATCAATCTTTTCTGCAGGAATATCTGATGAAAACAATGAAAGCACTTGTTAAAAAATTTCCAAAGCCGGGGCTATGGCTTGAGGAAGTACCGGTGCCTGAATATAGCTCGAATGATGTATTAATAAAAATCCGAAAAACTGCAATTTGCGGAACCGATATTCATATTTATAACTGGGATGAATGGGCAAGCAAAACCACCCCTGTCCCAATGGTTGTTGGGCATGAGTATGTCGGAATAGTTGAAGCTTTCGGCAGCAATGTGCAGGATGTTAAAAAGGGTGAATTGGTTAGCGGCGAAGGTCATATTGTTTGCGGACATTGCAGAAATTGCCGTGCAGGAAGAAGACATCTCTGCCCGAACACATTAGGAGTTGGCGTAAACCGACCGGGATGTTTTGGTGAATATCTTGTAATTCCTGTTTCAAATATTTGGCATTGCGATCCGAATATTGATGAAGATGTACTTTCTATTTTTGATCCATTCGGTAATGCAGTACATACAGCTTTGAGCTTTGAAGTTTTAGGTGAAGATATTTTAATAACGGGCGCAGGTCCAATTGGTATTATAGCAGCGGCAATTTGTAAACACGCAGGAGCACGTTATGTTGTAATAACAGATGTTAACCCTTACAGGTTGGAGCTTGCACAAAAAATTGGTGTAACCCGCGCGGTAAATGTTTCTAAAGAAAAACTTTCAGATGTTGTAGATGAATTGGGAATGATGGAAGGTTTTGATGTGGGACTTGAAATGTCTGGCAATCCTAAAGCGTTGAATGATATGATTGATGTAATGTTTCATGGCGGAAACATCGCTTTGCTTGGTATCCTTCCTTCCAGTGCAGCAATTGATTGGGAGAAAGTTGTGTTTAACGGATTAACCATACGTGGTATTTATGGAAGAAAGATGTTTGAAACATGGTATAAGATGCAGATAATGGTTCAAAGCGGTTTGGATGTAACACCAGTTATAACACATCGTTTTGATTATACAGATTATAAAGAAGCATTTGAGCTAATGAAATCAGGTAATTCCGGAAAAATTATTTTGAATTGGATAGAAAAATAAAATTTAATCATACGGAATTTTATAAGAGGTTAAATAATGACTGAATCAACGAAAAAATATTATGATGATATTCTCACTGGAATTGAAAGCGAAGGACTGTATAAAAAAGAAAGAATTATCACAAGTCCGCAAAGTGCTAATATTGAAGTGATTGGTGGACAGAAAGTCTTGAACATGTGTGCGAATAATTATCTTGGTCTTGGAAATCATCCCGAAATAATTAAAGCTGCTAAAGAGAGCTACGATAAATGGGGCTACGGTCTTTCATCAGTAAGATTTATTTGCGGTACTCAGCAAATACATAAGGAACTTGAGAAAAAAATATCAGAGTTTCTTGAAATGGAAGAGACAATACTTTACACATCCTGTTTCGATGCGAATGGAGGTTTATTTGAAACTATTCTTACAGCTGATGATGCAATAATAAGTGATGAATTAAATCACGCAAGCATAATTGATGGAGTGAGATTGTGTAAAGCACAGCGATTCCGTTATAAGAATAGCAATATGAATGACCTTGAAGAAAAATTGAAGGAAGCAAAAGCAAACAACGCAAAGCAAATTCTTATTGCAACCGATGGTGTTTTTTCGATGGATGGATATGTTGCAAACCTAAAAGGTATTTGCGATCTGGCTGATAAGTATGATGCTATGGTAATGGTTGATGATTCTCACGCAGTTGGTTTTATGGGCAAGAATGGTAAAGGCACACATGAATACAACGATGTGATAGGAAGAATTGATATCATCACAGGAACTTTAGGAAAAGCTCTCGGTGGTGCAAGCGGGGGCTACACAAGCGCCAGAAAAGAAATTGTAGATCTATTAAGACAAAGATCACGCCCGTATCTTTTCTCAAATACAGTTGCTCCAAGTATTGTGGCTGCCTCACTTAAGGTGTTGGATCTTCTTAGTTCTACAACCGATTTGAGAGACAAACTTGAAGAGAATACCAAATACTTTCGTGAGAAAATAAAAGAAGCCGGATTTGAAATTAAAGAGGGTATTCATCCAATCGTACCAATTATGCTGGGCGATGCAGTTCTCTCACAAAAGATGGCAGCAAAGTTATTAGAAAAAGGAGTGTATGTTATTGGTTTCTTTTTCCCTGTAGTTCCTAAAGGCACAGCAAGAATAAGAGTGCAGATATCAGCAGCACACACAAAAGAAGATCTTGATTTTGCAATTGAGAAGTTTAAAGAAGTAAAAAAAGAAATGGGAATTTAGGAAAAATCAAAAAAATAGTAAATAAGATAGAAATACACAAAGGCGACATAACAAAACTAAAAGTTGATGCAATTGTTAACGCAGCTAACACTACTCTACTTGGCGGAGGAGGAGTGGATGGTGCTATTCATCGTGCTGCAGGAAAAGAACTTTTGGAGGAGTGCAAAACACTTAACGGATGTAAAACGGGCGAAGCAAAAATAACAAAGGGTTACAATCTTTCAGCAAAATATGTTATTCATACAGTTGGTCCTGTTTGGAACGGGGGAAAACACAATGAAGATGAGCTGCTTGCAAGTTGCTATCGTAATTCCCTAAAACTTGCTGTTGAAAACGGAATAAAGTCAATTGCATTCCCCGCAATAAGTACAGGAGTTTATAGATTCCCGTTAGAGAGAGCAAAAAAAATAGCAATATATGAAGTAACAAAATTCCTGAATGACAATGATGAAATCGAAAAAGTTATCTTTGTTGCATTCGATGATTCTACTTATTACTGTTATGAAGAAAAGTTAAAATCATAGTGTCACAAAGTATCCTAAATGTCGTAGTGATTACTACTGCTTCTTAATTTCTCATATAAAAAAATTGTAATTTTCAGTTATCAACTATTTAGAATATTTATTGTTAAATCTAACAGGAAGATGATAAAATGGAATACAGAATGGAAACAGATTCGATGGGCGAAATAAAAGTTCCCGTTGATAAATATTACGGTGCTCAAACTGCCAGATCATTGATGAATTTTAAAATCGGTGGAGAAAGATTTCCAAGAGAGATAATCCGGGCGCTTGGAGTTCTTAAAAAAGCTGCAGCTCTTACTAATAAAGAACTCGGGAATTTATCATCAGAAAAAACAGAGCTAATTGTTAAAGCGGCTGATGAAGTAATTGAGGGAAAGCTTGATGAACATTTCCCGCTGGTTGTTTGGCAAACCGGAAGTGGAACACAGACGAACATGAACTCCAATGAAGTTATTGCCAACAGGGCAATCGAGATTGCAGGCGGCGAACTCGGCAGTAAAAAACCAATTCATCCAAATGATGATGTGAACAAAGCTCAATCATCAAACGATACATTCCCAACTGCAATGCATATTGCTGCTGTTGAAGAGATACATAGACGGCTGATACCAATGGTAGCAAAGCTTCGTGATGCTCTTCAAAACAAATCAGATGAATTTAAAAATGTTATAAAAATTGGAAGAACCCACTTAATGGATGCAACTCCGTTAACACTTGGGCAGGAATTTTCAGCTTATGTTCAACAATTAACAAACGGACTTGAACGAATTGATGCCGCTCTCCCAAGGTTATACGAAATTGCTCTTGGTGGAACAGCCGTTGGTACAGGATTAAATACTCATCCCGAATTTGCAGTTAAAGCAGCAAAAAACATTGCTGAAATCAGCGGCTTACCTTTTATCACAGGTAGAAATAAATTTGAAGGACTTGCTGCACACGATGCTTTAGTTGAGTTTAGCGGTGTGCTAAAAACTCTTGCTGTTTCGTTAATGAAAATTGCAAACGATATAAGATTACTCGGTTCCGGTCCGCGTTGCGGAATTGGAGAATTAAATCTCCCTGCAAACGAACCCGGAAGCTCAATTATGCCGGGAAAAGTTAATCCAACTCAATCTGAAGCACTGACAATGGTTTGCGCACAGGTTATGGGTAATGATGTGGCGGTTAATATTGGCGGTGCAACAGGGCATTTTGAATTGAACGTATTCAAACCTGTTATTATTTACAATGTTCTTCAATCAATAAGATTAATTTCCGATGCTTGTGAAAGCTTTACAGATAACTGCGTGGTTGGAATTGAAGCAAATGAAAAAAATATTAACAAACATTTAACTGAATCCTTAATGCTAGTAACAGCACTCAATCCTCATATAGGTTACGATAACGCAGCCAAGATTGCAAAGAAGGCTCACGCAGAAGGTAAAACATTAAAAGAAGTTGCAGTTGAACTTGGTTTGTTAACTGAAGAAAAGTTTGATGAAGTTGTAAGACCGGAACAAATGATTGGACCGAAAGCATAGATCAGTAGTATTTTTGAAAGTCACAATATATCGGGGCAAAGTAATTCACTTCATCTGTCATTGCGAATCCGCTTTTGCGGGTGAAGCAATCTGATTAATATAACGGATTGCTTCGCTATGCTCGCAATGACAAAGAGAATTCATAAGGACTGAATATGGATAACTGGAACGGAATAGGTTCACTTCTTATTGCCTGCGTTGAATTAATTCTTCTAATAAATCTATTCATATTTGCTGAAAAGAATAAGTTTAACAAAACAGCGATTCTGATAATATTTGTATTAATGGTTTACCAATCCCTCGAATTTTTTATGTGCCAGGTAGGATTGGACTTTCCGATTATGCCTTACCTTGCTTTTGTTGATATAATTTTTCTCCCGCCATTAATTATCGTTCTTATTTCGAGGTTATATAGTTATGAAAATAAATTTCTGAATCTTGTTTTTTTACCGGCAATAGTATTCATAATTTATTACACTATTGTAATTGACAAGTTTGTGGTAACAAGCTGCACGGTTCTCTATGCAACTTATTCATTTCCTCTGGGAGATCTGTATGGAGCTTTTTATTATTTACCGATCATCATCGCCACTATAATCCTTATAAAAAAAGTCTCACACAATACAGACAAAAAGATCCTTAAAATTTCTAAGATTCTTTTATTTGGAAATTTTATTATTAGTATTCCTGTTATTATTGCATTTGTAATGAGATTTACGGGCAGCTACTATTTTATTGAAATGATTGAAAGTGTGATGTGTAAGTTTGCATTTTTTTATGTTGTTTGTTTATCAATAGCAATGTTATATAATTCAAAAGGAAGAGATGAACGAGATAATTCTGAACATATACTTGATAATTAATAATGGATTGGTTGATGAATTCCGTGCTGTTGCATACGAAAAAGAAGGCGGCGATGACAACAAAATCAATTTTCTTAAAAATCGTGCAAAGAAAGACTTTAATAAAGCTTATAAGTTTGATGCTCCGACTGACGAAAAAGGAAAATTCATGAGCTATAAGAGATTTCATAAGTTTGAAAAAAGAGGTATGCATATTCAATTGTTCGAAGAGATATTTTCCAAATTTAACGTTCCCGAACATCCGCTAATTTGTGTAACTCCAGTTGTAGATGGTGAAATTTATTCCGCGTAGTAGTAATTTACATACCGTATCTATTTAATCATTCAAAAATCTTATATAATTTTTATGTATTAATGGTATGAAGATTGAAATTAAGAGTTTTGTTATATTAATAATTATTCTAACATTGACAATTATGGGAAGCAAATTGTTTGTAAATGAAAATAGTGTGGAACAATTAAAAGTTGACCCGCCACAGCAAGAAAAGTTCGATCAATTATATTCAGATAAAAAACTCGGCTCATTCGTTATAGAAGGAAGAACATTTTTCCGAGTATTTTCTCCCTCAGCCGAAGATGTAAAACTGATAATGTTCGAAAATCCTGAACAAGTTTTCGGTAAAGCTAATGATATGGAAAAAGATGAAAACGGTGTTTGGGAGGTGTCTCTTGAAGGAGAATTATACGGTTCATATTATGGATATAGAGTTAAACACAGAGATATCCCTGGTATAGAAAATATAATTTGCCTGGATCCGTATGCTAAAGCCGTTACAACTTTTAACACTTACTTTAATCCGCGCCGCGCCATTGTTATTAAAGAAGATAATTATGATTGGGAGGGCGATGAGTGGTTGCAAATGGATTGGCGCGATCTTATCATTTACGAAATGCATATTCGCGATATGACTGAACACCATTCTTCCGGTGTAGAAGAAAGAGGAACTTATAAAGGCCTAGTTGAAAAAGGAAAAACCGGCGGAATAGATTACTTAAAAACTCTTGGTGTAAACGCCGTTGAATTATTACCCGCCCAGGAATTTGCAAATATTGAAATTCCATTTAAAGATTCTTTAAAAGGCAAGTTTAATTCGTGGAATCCGTACGAAAGAAATCATTGGGGATACATGACCGCGGCATACTTTGCACCTGAAGCTTATTACAGTGAAAATGTTAGAAACATCGAATGGAATAAATGGAGCGGTAAGGAAGCAAATGCAGTTAATGATTTTAAAGATATGGTAAAGGCTTTCCACAAAGAAGGAATAGCGGTGATAATGGACGTGGTTTACAATCACATATCGGAATATGAACTTGGAAACCTGAAAGAAATTGATAAACAATATTATTTCCGTTTGGATGAACATGGTGACTATATTGCTCAAAGTTATTGTGGAAACGATTTTAAAACAGAGCGTCCTATGTCTCGGAAATTAATTGTTGAAAGCATTTTATATTGGATGAAGGAATATCACGTAGACGGTTTCCGTTTTGATCTTGGAAAGTTAATTGATTGGGAAACAATTGAAGAAGCAATTCACGAAGCGCAGAAAATCAATCCACAAGTAATTTTTGTTTGCGAGCCGTGGGGCGGCGGATATGACCCATCCGGTTTTTCAATACGCGGCTGGGGTGCATGGAACGATCAGATACGAAACGGAATTAAAGGAGAAAACCCATTTGATGGTCAAGGTTGGATCTTTGGTAAATGGTACGGAAATAATGAAGCCGGCAGAATTAAAAGTTATGTAAATGGAACTCTTACAAGAGATAAACATGGACTTTTTAAATTACCCGAACATTCTGTTAATTATTTGGAATCACATGATGGTTACACTCTTGGAGATTTTATTCGTTTAGGATTGGGTGACGTTAAAAAAGATCAAATAATTGAAGACGTACATGAATATGTTAAATTAACAGAGCAGCAGTTAAAACTAAATAAGCTTGCTGCATTATTCCTCTTTACTTCTCGCGGTATTACAATGATATCCGAAGGACAGGAATTTGCTCGCAGTAAAGTTATTCCCAAAGATATAGGTGTGAGCGATAAACACAAAGGAATGATAGATCACAACAGTTACGATAAAGATAACGAAACAAATTATATCAATTATAATCACGCAAAAATTAATGAGGACTTGCTGAATTATTATAAAGGATTAATTGAACTCAGAAAAAAATATGAAGCATTTCGGCGTGCGGATTACGAGCAAGTTCACTTTTTTGATGTAAAGGAGAATCCTTTTGCGATGGGATATATGTTAGATTATAAAAGCGATAAGTTTATTATTCTGTTCAATGCAAGTACGAAAATGGAAGAGTTTTTCCTTCCGAAAGGTAAATGGGAAATTTTAGTTGATGCCCGCATCGCCGGTGTTGAACCGCTTGCCGTAATATTCTCCAAAGCAGTTCTTGATCCATCAACCGGAATTGTTTTAAAAAAAGATGAAGAACAGAGTGATGTACAAATATAATTTATTTCTTCTCAGTTTTATTCTCTCTTTAATATCATTCGTCACAGTTCCCGCTCAAAAAAGTATTTATCCTAAAAACTCACCCGAATGGTTAGTTGATATGTTCTTCAAACAAACTCAATTCCCCGAAAAAGAAAAATATCTTATCGGTGAAATAATGCAAGATGTGAATTATCCAACTATTGGCGAAGAACTAAACGGCAGAGCGATAGTTACCTTTAGAAAAATTGAGTTAAATAATCGAACCGGTGTTTATGGGGTTGTTATTAAAGATGATGGCAATACGGCTAATTTTTACTGTTATGTGCGAAACATTTCAGGAAATTGGAAAATTGAAGCTGTGAGAAAATTTCAACTGCCAGGTTTTGTTTACAGCTCCGCCGATTCTCTATCACGAATTGAAAATATTCCCGACTCCGTATCATCATTATTAAAAATTCTTAAATTAATTATTGGAACTGACGAACAGCTTAAATTTTTTCTCTCGGAAAACATTAATGATTTTTACAATATTGTTGGAGCGTTTGATAATAAACGCGCTGATGACTTAAATCTTATAATGAATAAACTAAACCTTGAATATATTTTCATTGATGAAATTTATCCGCAATGTATTTTCATTCTTGTTGGTGGGTTTGATAGAATAGAAGTTGGATATATTTTCAGTAAAAGCAAATCGTCTGTGCCAACAATTTCGCCGGAACGATTTATTTATATAGAAGAAGCATTTCCAAACTGGTATGTTTACAGGGCAATGTAGCTCACCTGTTTCCGGTAAGATATTTTCTTAATGATTTTTCAACAGCTTGCTTAAAGCTTCTAAGGTTTACCGGTTTTTGAAATACATATTCAACACCAAGTTGATTATAATCTTCGATAATATTTCTATCCATCTCGGTGCTTAAGACTATAACCGGAGGTTTTCCCAATAATCCTTCTTTCTTTAATTGTTTTACAAAATTATAGCCATCCATTTCAGGCATCGAATGATCTGTAATTACAAGAGCAGGAGGAGAGTCCTTTATTTTTTCAAGTGCTTCCACACCGTTTGAAGCTAAATCAACAGTATAATCGGGTGTGATGTTTTTAAGTATCTTTGAATAAAGCAAACCGTCGGTTCTGTTATCATCTACAATTAAAATATTAGCAGAAGCAACTGGAAGAGTAAATTTAAAATTAGAACCGTTTCCATATTCGCTTTCAGCCCAGATAATTCCGCCATGTTTATCAACTATCTCTTTAACAAGAGAAAGACCCAACCCGCTTCCTTTTTCACCTGCGGTTCCTTCTGTAGTAAACTTTGTGTCAACGCTGAACAGCTTGTCGAGGTTTTCTTCTTTAATTCCCTGCCCGGAATCTCTAACTGAAAATTCCAGAAAACTTAATGTTGATGCTGGTTTCACAGAGATAGTAATTTTACCGTCGCCGTTTGTAAACTTAATTGCATTAGATAAAAGATTGTTAAAAACCTGGTTAATAAGACTTTTATCCACAAAAATAAATTTTCCTTTGCTTACCGTTGAATATATTTCTATTCGTTTACGCAACGCATCGCCGGATACTGAGTGAATTGATTTTTCAATCAGCGAGCTTGAATCAATTCTTTCCGGCTCGAATTTAATTCTTCCTGTTTGCAAACGTGTCCAATCGAGCAGCGAATTTACAAGCGACAACATTGATTTGGAAGATTCCTGAATATACTTAACGTACTGTTTGCGTTCTTCATTAGTTAATTCTTCATCATTAGTCAACAAATCGGTAAATCCTAAAATTGAACTGAAAGGTGTTCGTAAATCGTGTGATATGATTGAAAGGAACCTGTCTTTTGTTTCGTTAAGTTTTATAAGGTCTTCAGTTGATTTTTTCATTTCTTCTTCGGCTCGCTTCTTAAGAGTTATATCACTTACCAAACCGTAAACTTTTTGAATCTTTCCGGAAGAATTTTTAATGAAATTAATTTTATTTCTAACCCAAACAATATTTCCTTGTTTATTAATTATCCTTAAGTCCATTTCGCCGGAATTCTGAATATTACTTCTCATTAAAGCGGATAGTTTTTTCTTTACATCAGCAAAATCGTCCGGATGGATGATCTTCAAAAACAATTTTGAATCGCCAAGGAATTCAGCTTGATCATAACCGGTTATCTTTTCAACTGCAACTGTATAGAAGAGCGGTCTCATATAATTTCCCACTCTCTCAAATGTATATAAAAAGTCGTCGATGTTCTCGGTAATATTCCTGTATTTTTCCTCCGATTCACGTATTACTTTTTGTGCTCTCTTTCTTTCTGTAATATCTCTTGTAACCATCACAATATATTTTTTATCATTCGATTCGAAAGAAGAGATTGAAAGTTCTGTATAGAAGAAAGTGTTATCACTTTTCTTTCCTAAAAACTCAAACCTGTCCGGAGCACTTTTCCCGTGTTCTTTTAATCTGAAATATTCTGCTATTTTAAGAATGTCATCGTTGGAAACAAGATCGAGCAGATCTTTTCCTGCTAATTTTTCGCCGCTGTCATAACCAAATATTTGTGCAAATGAATCGTTTGCGACTACAATCCTACCGTCTGCTTCGACAGCAATCCCATCCTGCGAAGCTTTAAAAAGTGCTGGATATAACAACTCAATTTCATCAACTTCTTCTGCTGCCGGAATTTCTGTGATGTAGCATAAATAGTGAAGAGAAGTTCCGCCTTCCCTTTTAGGTATGAAGGTTACGTTAGCTAGAAACGAAGAACCTTCATTAGTAAGTAAGGGCAGCTCAATTATAGTGGGCATTGTTTTACCGAAGGTATTAACATTGAAGATATTATTTTCAAAATATTTTGGCTGGATAAGATGATTAAACTGTTTTTGTTTTATTTCATCTTTATTATAACCGAGAACTTCTAAAAACGTTTTATTGGTGAAAATTATGTTCCCTTTGTCATCAACTTTGCATATCAACTCACTCGTGTTTTCCAATAAATTTTTATAGGATTCCTCGGTAAGTTTTAATTTATCCTCCTCTTTTACTTTGCGGGTTATATTCGAACAAAGAACAACAATTGTATTTTGATAATCATCGAGGTAAGAAAATTTTGCTTCGAAGATTTCTTTTTTATGCTCTTTGCCAAATATGTTTAAATTTACTTTCCAGATTTTTTCCTTCTCTAAATCTTTTTTTATATTTTCAAAAAATCTTTTATCAAACAATTCAAGTGTGCTGCCGAAAAATTTTCCCAAAACATCTTTTCCTGGTAAACCGAAAAGCAATTCGGATTGTTCATCCCAGTAGATTATTTTTCCTTCTTTATCAAGTACAAATAATGCATTTTTAAGATTATTGGTGATGGATTTATAATAAGACAGCTCATCAACTTTTATTATCAGCCGTATCTTTTCCGAAACATCAACAGTTATGTTATTGAAAAAGAAAAAGAGAAATTGCAAGGTGCCGCGTTTGTTTAGTATTGGTTCTAATTTACACTCGAAACTATAGTGTTCTTCAGCTTGTTCAATATTAAATTCAAATCTGGATGCTTCAATATTTAAATTAACTTTTTCAATTTTGTCTGAAATGAGAGATTTAAATTCTCTATCAAAAAGATCAAGAATGCTTCCGCCAACAATTTTTTTATCAGCTATATTTATTTTCTTTAACGCTTTGCCTGTGGCAAACTGAACAATTCCTTTAGGGTTGGTAACGATCATCACATCATTTACATAATGAATTGCCTTTTCAAAATACTCCGCCCTGAGCTCTAATTCTTCTTTTGATTTCAGAAGAATTTTTATATCCTCAATTAAAATTATTCCCCCTATAATTTCATCTTTTTCAAAGATCGGCGAACCTTTTACTATCAAATCAATTTGACTGCCGTCATTTGTAATTATTTGTTTTATCTCCTTCTCGAAAGGAAGCCCTTTAAGAAGTTGATGTAATTCATCTTTTATACTGATATTTGGAAAGGGATCTATTTGCAGAATATTAGTACCAAGGAGGGTTGAAGTTTCAAAATGATATAGTATTCCAAATTTTCTGAAATTTTGATTTACATAATCAATTTCGCCACCTGCAGAAAATGTGATGATTCCTACCGGAACTTGTTCTATGATTTTAATAGTTTTTTCTTCCATAGTTTAAACAATAAA
Organism: Bacteroidota bacterium; assembly: GCA_022564295.1. Classification (GTDB taxonomy): domain Bacteria; phylum Bacteroidota; class Ignavibacteria; order Ignavibacteriales; family Ignavibacteriaceae; genus BMS3ABIN03. The sequence continues at coordinate 57,390 of JADFLR010000007.1, forward strand.
AGACCGGACGAACCGGTCTTATACTTACCCTCCGAAGTTTCGCCCTCTCAATGATTGTCCCTATGCTCTTGATTCTAACAATAATGGTGCTAAAAAATTTATCTTAGCAAAATACTCTGTAAAATTCTTCTCCCTGTGTAATTTTAAAATACTTCTCTTTATAACGAATTATAAATCAATGGTTTATGCCATTTGTTCTTGCGGTGTAAATATCATCCTTGCAATTGCTTATTCCACGCAGCTATTTAGCACCAAAAGAGGAGATGCGGATGTGTCTCATAATGAATCCCAACGATTATTTTAGCACAATATTAAATTTGTGGAACCTCTTAGCAAATTTAATAAAGTTTATCCACAAGCAAATATAATTTATTAACAAATAGAATTTTTTAATTAAATTAGAGGAACAAATAAAAGGCAAAGATTTAATGGTAAGCAGATTTTTTGAAATAATCGGTCGTAAAGTATTAAACTTTCTAATGGAACTTGGGCAGGTTACAATTCTGTTAATTGGAATCATAAAAAGTCTTCGTTTTTTAAAAAAAAATAAACGCAATGTGTTATACCAGATGGAGCATATTGGAATTGGTTCACTTCCGCTGGTACTTATCATTGCTGCATTTACAGGGGCTGTAGCTGCCTGGCAGGCGGCTTATCAGCTAAAGGGGATTGCACCTATGTCGCTTTTGGGAGGCACTACAAGCCGTGCTATAATCACAGAGTTAGGTCCTGTCCTTACAGGAATTGTTATTGCTGGAAGAGTTGGTGCATCTATTGCCGCAGAGTTAGGAACTATGAAGGTTACAGAGCAAATTGATGCACTTGAAATTATGGCTGTACCGCCCGTTAGGTTTTTAGCAATGCCGCGTGTAGTTGCTTCGGTATGTATGATGCCTGTTCTGGTGGTGTTTGCAAATGTCATTTCTGTTTTTGGTGCTTTTTTAGTTTCTAAGTATTTTATCGGTGTTTCTTTTTCTGTTTTCTTTATTTCTGTAAAAAAGTTTTTTTTATTTTCGGATTTTACTGGCGGCTTAATTAAGACAGTTGTTTTCGGTGGTGTTACCGCACTTTTGGGCTGCCATATTGGATTTCATACATCGGGAGGTGCAGAAGGGGTTGGGCAAGCAACAATACGCTCTTTTGTTTTATCTGCTGCTATGATCCTGATTTTGGATTATTTTCTATGGATGCTTCTCTTTTAGCAAAATAGTTCGGGATATATAACTCTATAAAATGTTCTATTAAACATAATTTTATGTCTGAACTGTTGACTTATCTTTAAATTATGCTTATTATGAAATTAATAGACTACTCTTTCAAATTAATTTATGGGCTGAAAGATGAAACAAATCATTTTTAACATAAAAGAAAGAACTGAGAAAATTCAATTCCCGGATAATCTTGGCTTTGGCAAAATATTTACCGATCACGTGTTCGAAATGGATTATACCGAAAATAAGGGATGGCATAATCCGGTAATTAAACCATTAAGTAATTTACAGATGCACCCCGCAACTATGTTCATCCATTACGGGCAGGCAATCTTCGAAGGATTAAAAGCTTATAAAACAGTTAATGGCGAAGTTGTTATGTTCAGACCGGATCAGCATATCCAAAGATTAAATATTTCCGCACGTAGAATTTGTATCCCTGAAGTTGATAATGATGTTCTGCTTACTGCATTAAATGAACTGATTAATATTGAGCGTGATTGGATCCCAACTAATCAGGGGGAATCTTTATATATAAGACCATTTATATATGGCAACGATCCTTTCCTTGGAGTTAACCCTGCAAATTCTTACAAACTGATAATATTACTATCCCCTGTTGGTGCTTATTACCCAGAGGGTTTTAAACCTGTAAAAATTCTTGCACAAGATGACTATGTGCGCGCAGTACGTAAAGGATTGGGCGAATGTAAAACTCCTGCTAATTATGCGGCAAGTTTATTAGCCGGTAAAAAGGCAATGAAACAGGGTTATACACAGGTACTATGGCTTGATGGAGTAACACAACGGTACATCGAGGAAGTCGGCACAATGAATATCTTTATAAATATGAAAGACGAGATTGTAACTCCTAAACTGAATGGAAGTATTTTACCCGGTATAACCAGGAAAACTGTTATCCATCTGCTTAAAGAGTGGGATATGAACATTGTTGAAAGAGAGATCACGATAGATGAAGTAATTGAAAAATATGATTCGGGTGATGTGTTAGGTGTATTTGGTACAGGTACTGCGGCAGTAATTTCATCCGTTGGCTGGCTTACTTTTAAAGATAAAGAAATGGTCATTAATAATGGTGAGGCGGGAGAATTAGCAATAAAATTATTTGATGAAATTACATCAATTCAATACGGTATTAAAGAAGATGCACATAACTGGCTATTTACAATAGAAAAAAAAGAGGTGAGTGTTAGTTGAACCGATTTACCCGGTTAATTTTTTTTCTGTTAATCCTTCCATCATTAATATTTGCCCAGGAAAATGAGAGCCCGAAAAATATCATTTTATTAATCGGGGATGGAATGGGGTTGAATTATGTATCCGCAGATGTCTTAAAACACAATAACAGTCCCTTCAAAAGGTTTTCTACCGTAGGATTAGCAATTACAAAATCTATTGATGATTTGATTACTGATTCTGCTGCAGCCGCAACTGCCATTGCGACAGGTTATCCCACAAAAAATCGTTATATCGCGATGGATACGAGCTACAATAAACTTTACACAATATTTGAACATGCTGAAAAATTAGGATTATTAACTGGTGTGGTAGTTACGGGTGAGATTGTTGGTGCAACTCCCGCAGCCTTTGTAACTCATCATTACAACCGAAGTGAAAAGAGAGAAATTGCAGAACAATTTTTAAATATTGATATCGATGTTGTTATCGGGGGCGGTGCAAAATATTTTTTACCTTCAGATTCAAGTCATTCGGATAAAGATAAAATAAATTTGGTCGATGAGTTAAAATCAAAAGGATATAATATTTATTATGATTTTAACGGACTATTCAAATCGGTTAGTTCTGATAAAGTATTTGCATTGCTTGATGATGAAGGATTACCGGAAACCGTTAAAAGAGATTATTCCTTAGGGGATTTAACTTCTCTTGCATTAAAACATCTAGCTGCTAATGAAAAAGGATTTCTGCTTATGGTTGAAGGTGCTCAGATTGATTGGGCAGGGCACGATGAAAATGTTAATTATCTTTTATCTGAAATGGATGATTTTTCTACAGCATTAAAAGTCGCAATAGATTTTGCTGAAAAGGAAGGCAACACTCTTGTTCTTGTTACTGCAGATCACGAAACGGGCGGAATGACTATTACCGATGGTTCGTTTGATGGTGAAAACTTAAAGATTGAGTTTTTAAATTCACATCATACTGCAGGTTTTGTCGGAGTTTTTGCTTATGGTCCGGGTGAAAAACTTTTCGGGGGAATTTATGAAAATTATTTGATTGGTCGTAAAATATTTCATTTGATGGATGAATCCTACCAGTTTTCATCTAACCACTAAGAAAAACGAAAAAAGCCGGCAATTTACATTTCATCATTTATCCCTTGACAAGTGTTCATATGTTCACTATATTAGTAGTGAACAATTGAGCACTATTAAAATGAAAAAAAAACTTACAGACAGACAAAACGAAATTCTGATTTTCATAAAAGAATTCGTTAGAGAGAACGGCTACCCGCCAACTCTTAGAGAAATCGGCAAGAGATTTCAAATATCTTCTACATTTGGAGTAAAGAGGCATCTCGATGCACTTGAGAAAAAAGGATACTTGAATGTGGTAAGTAATGCAAGCAGAGGTATTTGCGTAATTCGTGATGAAGAGGATTATCCGGATATTTCTGGAAATATTAAAAATGAATTCTTCAATAAAATACCCATTGTTGGAAGAGTAGCTGCCGGCTCACCTATTCTTGCAATGGAAAACATAGATGGCTCGGTTATTATCGATCCCTCGTTTATTAAAAAAGCTGAAGATGCTTTTGCTCTTAGAGTACAAGGTGATAGCATGATAAATGTCGGAATATTTGAAGGTGATTTGGTGATCGTTTCGCCAAACGACAAAGGTAAGAACGGTGATATTATTGTTGCAATGCTTGATGATGAAGTTACCGTTAAATCGTTGGAACTAAAAAATGGAAATATCAGGTTGATACCCAAGAATGATAACTATCAACCTATCGCGGTTGAAAAAAATAATAATTTTTCAGTCATTGGAAAAGTTAAAGGGGTTGTTAGATGGCTGAATTAAGAAAGGAGCAACTAATGAAGACAGATATTTTCTCAGCGGCTATTAATAACAGAAGTAATTTAAGATTTCTATATGGTCTGAAGGAAATTTTTATTGAACCATATTATATAACCAGGGAAAGAAGCGGCAAGAAGGTTATATACGGAAGAGTAAGGAAAACAAATGAAGTAAGAAAATTTGAATACGAAAAAATATCGAATATCAGGGTGCTTAATAATTTTAGATTTTCTCCAGTAATCCCGATTATTCCTCAAGCATCCTAAAAATTAGGAGGATTAAAAATGAATGAAAATTTAAGAGAAAATGTTGATCAGTTAGTAGAACAATTTTGGAAAAAAGGATACCTTACAGTCAGCAGGAGATTTGGAACTTACCTGCCTGAACCATCCAAAGTTGGGAGTTTTGATGTTGATATTATTGCAAGGTATAAAAAGGATTATGCTATTGGATTAACTCTTACTGAACAAGATCTTCAAAATATAAATCTTAGCAAGAAGCTAACTTATTTAGCTACACGGCACACAAAATACACAAATAAAAAAGTAAAACTTTTCGTTGGTGTTTTGTCTATTTGTTTTAAACAAGCAAAAATATTAATTGAACGACTGGATCCGGATGTTCAAAAAAATATTAAGCTATTTCAAATTATAAATGAAAGACTTCCTTCTGTAAGAAAAAATAAACGTGTACCGAATGTTCTTTTTTCATAGGTTCGTTTAACTTTGTAATTAAATCTGATAATTCCATACTTCACTTATAAATAATCTCCCCTATTTTTTTACCTTTTCCAGCAAAACTATACTCTATATTATTAACTGTTCAATTAATTTTAGCTATTAAAATGTATTGATATCTTGACATTATAGAACTGTAAGTTTAATTTTACAAGCTTAATCATTTTTAAAGAGTCAACTTTGGGTAAAAAACAACCTAACTCGGATAAACTGTTACAAGAGGAACTTAAAAAATCAGGAGAAATGCCTGCTCATATTGCTATAATAATGGATGGTAATGGAAGGTGGGCGAAGCGGAAAGGACTACCCAGGGCGGCAGGGCATAAGAGAGGTGTTGATACAGTTAGGGATATAGTGGAAGCTTGTGCTGAAATTGGAGTTAAATATTTAACTCTTTATACTTTCTCAACGGAAAATTGGAACAGACCAAAGGACGAAGTTTCTACTCTTATGAGACTGCTGTTAAGCAGTTTAAAAGCACGCTTAAGAGAGTTGGATAAAAATGACATCAAACTTACCTCTGTTGGCGATTTAAGTTCTTTACCTGTTGGGGTACAAAAGCAGTTAAATACTGATATTGAAAAAACCAAGAATAATAAAAGAATGACATTAAATCTTGCTCTTAGCTATAGTGGACGGTGGGAACTAATTAAAGCGGTAAAGAGTATTTCAGAGCAGGTTGCTGAAGGTAAATTAAGAACCGAAGATATAGACGAAAAAATCATTTCTGATAATTTAACAACAAGGGATTTACCCGATCCTGATTTACTGATTAGAACCAGCGGTGAATTCAGAGTGAGTAACTTTTTGCTATGGCAAATTGCATACACAGAGTTTGTAATTTTAGATGTATTGTGGCCCGATTTTAAACGGGAACATCTCTATAATTCAATCAAAGAATTTCAGAACAGAGAACGAAGATTCGGCAAAGTAAGTGAACAAATTCAGAATAGTAAAGGCGTTAAGGATGTTCAGAATCTCCCTACGGAAATCATTTAGTTTTTTTATAGTAGTTATTTTATTTCCTTTTTTTGCAACGGTAATTGCACAACAGCCAACCACCTATAAAATATTAGGTATTTCGGTTGAGGGTAACAAAACCGCTGACCCTTCTACAATTATCCTGAACAGCGGGTTAAAGGTTGGTGATGAAATTCAAATACCGGGAGACAAAACTCTTAATGCCATAAGGCAGCTTTGGGCGCTTAATATATTTAAAGACATTCAGATACTAATTGACAGAGAAATTGCTGATGGTGTATTCCTTCTTATTAAAGTATCAGAGTATTCGAGAGTTGAACGTGTAATTATTGAGGGGAATGATGGAATTGATACAGATGATATCGAGAAGGAAATTACTTTCCTGAGGGGATCAATTTTAAAACCACAGGATATATCTAAATTAAAAGGGAGAATATTGGACCTCTATAAAAAAGAGGGATATTTAAACGCATTCGTGAAAATCGAACGGTTCGTTTATTTTTCTGCCGATACATTAGATGATGATATAACTGTAATCTGGAGAAATGAAAAAGACCTTTCGGATGAGTTACCGGTGGAATATTTTTCAGGAGAGAGATCCTATTCCAATTTGATAAGCAGAATAAAAGATCGTATTGTTCTAAAAATGACGATTGAAGAAGGAGATGAAGTTGTAGTCAGAAATATCAGTTTTTTAGGGAACACTGCTTTTGAAGAAGGCGACCTTGAAAGTGCAATGGATGAAACGAGCGAGGCAGTTTGGTGGCAGTTTTGGTCGAGTGCTGAATTTAATCCCGATAATTTTAAAAAAGATATGGAACTGATTGTGGATTACTACCGCAGCCAGGGCTACAGAGATGCGGAAATAGCGTTAGACACCCTGATTTATTATAATAATAATAAAGACCTTGATATAGTTATGAGGGTTTATGAGGGGCCTCAATATAAAATTAGAAATATAATCTGGGAAGGGAATACTGTTTACCCGGATCAAGTGTTAGCGCAAAGATTGGAATTTAGAAAAGGTGATATCTACGATTATAAAAAGTTTCAGGAAAACTTAAGAGGCAATGAAAGGCAATCGGATGTATCTGCATTATACCTCGATAACGGTTATCTTACTTTTAATCTTATACCTGAAGAAATAAGAGTCGCTGAAGATTCGGTAGATCTTTTAATTAGGGTTGAAGAAAGAAAACAATTTAGAATATCGAGAGTAGATATAACGGGAAACAGCAAAACAAAAGATAAAGTAATAAGAAGGGAACTTTATACAATTCCCGGAGATTATTTTAACCGTGGGTTACTTTTCAGAAGCGTTCAGCAGCTTGCTAATCTTAACTATTTTAGTGTTGAAAAATTATACGGTCCGCAGGGAATAGGAACTCAGATTGAAAGTGACAGTACTGTTGCCGTATCATTTAATGTTGAAGAAAAATCGAGTGATTACCTTAATGCATCTGTAGGTTACAGCGGCAGTTTCGGATTCAGCGGCTCACTTGGAGTTACATTAACTAACTTCTCAATTGCAGAACCGTTTTCGATGGGCGGCGGACAAGTACTTAGTTTTAATTGGCAGTTTGGTGTTGGAAACGTTTTCCGTACTTTTACTATTGGTTTTACAGAACCATGGTTTCTTGATACTCCAACTTCTGTCGGCATAGATTTTTTCGATACAAGACAACAGTTTGTTTATGATTTAAGACAAACAGGTACAACCTTACGAGTTGGGCGCAGGCTAAGATTTCCCGATGATTTTTTCTTTGTTCAGGGTCTGTTTCGTTATCAGTTTAATAATGTAATTGAGGGTCAAAATTTTTACCGCGAAGGGATAACAAATCAGTTTACAGTTGGTGTAACACTTAGCCGCAGGAATATTGATAACCCAATATTTCCTTCTCAGGGCTCAGTGTTCTCGATTAGTGCAGAAGTTTCAGGCGGACCATTTTTACCCGGTGATGTTGATTACCTAAAAATGGGTTTTAAGGCAGAATGGTATAAGCGGCTTTTTAACACAAATAAACTCGTTTTTTATACCGTTGCTGATTTTGGTTACATCGATGAGTTTGTTAAAAATACACCTATTCAGCCCTTCGAGTTTTTCTTTATGGGTGGTAATGGATTAGTAATTGCCACCGTTCCTTTAAGAGGATATGATGATCGTACGGTTGGACCGCGGAATGTTTTCGGCCAAATTATCGGTGGGCGAGTGATGACAAAGTTCGGTGCGGAAATAAGGTTTGCTGTTGCACTTGAACCCATACCTCTTTATGTTCTTGCATTTGCCGAAGCCGGAAATGTTTTTGAAAGTTTTGAGAAAACTGATATTTTCGACCTTCGAAGGTCTGTTGGTTTTGGAGCCCGAATACTTATTAACCCTATTGGCTTAATTGGTTTCGATTTTGGATACGGGTTTGACAGACGAATTACTGATGGAAGAGACCCCGAGTGGTTATTCCACTTTCAGTTCGGAAGAGGATTTTAATAGTTAAGAATATTATTCATTTAAATAAAGGAACATATTAGTGAAAAAGAACTTAATAATAATTGCTGCTATATTGTTTATTAGCTCAACTTCGATGTTTGCTCAAGGCGAAAAAATCGGATATGTTGATTCACAAATAATTCTTACTCAATATCCAGCGGCTATTAAAGCACAAGGTGATCTTGATGCACTAACAAATTTGTGGTCAGTTAAGTTAGATTCAATGACTCTTGAATACCAGCAAGCGTTGTCAAACTATCAGCAGCAAGCTAACACTATGCCCGAAGATCAACAATTAGCTGCTCAGCAAAATATTGTTGGAATGGAACAAAGAATAGTTGAATTCAGAAGACAAAAATTTTCTCAGCCGGACGGTGAAATTTTCCTGAAACAAGAGGAAATTTTTGCACCCGTAAAGTCTAGTATCTATACTGCTATTGAAAATGTTGCAAAAGAAGAAGGAATGAAATTCATTTTCGATAAGAGTGGAGACATTCTTCTTCTTTATGCCGATAGTGCATACGATGTCACTTTTAAAGTACTCGATCACTTGAAAAGAGGAAAATAATTCTAATGACATTTTCCTGGATTTTTTTTAGGTTCCTAAAGTAAACAGGAACCTTTTTAATTCATAATCACTTTTTTTATTAGTTATGAAAAAAATAATCTTTATTCTTTCCTTTATTGGTTTTTTAACTTCGCCTCTGTTCGCACAATTAAAAATTGGGTATATCGATTCGGATATTATTATGGATAACTTGCCCGATGTGCAGGATGCCAGAAAAAAACTGGATGCTTTGATTAGGGATTGGCAAACTGAATTAAGAAATTTGGAAACTGAGTTTAAAAAGAAAAAAGACGATTTTGATAAAAGAAATTTGATTATGACCGACCAAACCAGAACTGAAGCGGAAAAAGAATTGGGTGATCTGGAAAGAAATATTTCTGATTTCAGAGATAAAAAATTTGGACCTAAGGGCGAACTCTTTCAACAGCAGGATGAATTGATGAAACCTTTGCAGAATAAAATTTTTAACGTTATTCAGGAAATTGCTGTTGAAGAAGACCTAGATTTTGTGTTTGACAGAAGCGGTGATATAATATTTCTCTATGCAAAATCGGAGTATGACCTTACTGCCAAAGTTTTAGAGCAGCTTCAGTTGGAGTAACGGGATGAACTTTACTATAAAAGAGGCAGCGCAGCTTATCGGTGGTAAAATTTGCGGTGATGAAAACATTAGCATTTCGAAAGTTGCAAGAATTGAAGAAGCACTAAAAGGGGAATTAACATTTCTTTATCATCCAACCTACGAAAAATATTATCCTTCAACCAAAGCTTCAGTAATATTGGTGAAACCGGATTTTAAGAAGACAAGGGATGACATTACTTACATCGAAGTTGAATCACCTGATAAAGCTTTTGGAAAAATCATCATAAAATACTTTACACCCGATTTTAATTTAAACGGAATTAATGACTTAGCTTTTATTCATAATGATGCTTTGATAGGCAAGGGTATTAGTTTGGGAATGAATGTAGTCATTTCAGCAGGTTGTAAAATCGGAAACAACGTAAAGATATTTCACAATACAGTTTTGCTCGAAAACGTTGAAGTTGGAGATGATACAATCATGTATCAAAATGTTAGCATAAGAGAAAAATGCAGGATCGGTGAACGTGTACTAATCCATTCGGGCGTTGTAATTGGTTCAGATGGATTTGGATTTAATCCCGATGAAAAAGGAATTTATCAAAAAGTGCCGCAAATCGGAAATGTAATTATAGAAGACGATGTGGAACTTGGCGCAAACACTACTATTGATCGTGCAGCAGTTGGCTCGACTATTATAGGTTGCAGAACGAAAATTGATAACCTTGTTCAAATTGGTCACAATGTTGTTGTTGGTGAAGATACTGTTATCTCTGCACAGTGCGGAATTTCCGGAAGTACTAAAATTGGAAGTAATTGTATTTTAGCCGGGCAGGTTGGAGTTGGAGGACACCTGGAAATTGTGGATAAAGTTGTTATCTTAGGCAAAACAGGTGTTACAAAATCTTTAACCGAAGAGGGATATTATTATGGATATCCTGTAAAGAAAATGAGAATTGCTCACCGTCTCGAAGCACACATCAGAAATCTTCCGGATTACTCCGAAAGAATTAAAAAAATTGAGAATGAAATAAAAAAAATGAAAGATCAATTATTGCAAAAAACGACACATTAAATATGTTGTGCTGTATCTTTTTTTGTAATTCTTACTTCATCTTACTATTTTTTCAATCAATTATTAAAACTAAATTCTTTATTATTTAAACAACCAATCCATGCTTGAACAACAAAGAACTTTAAAAAAATCCGTGTCAATGTCCGGAATAGGATTACACACTGGTACCGAATGTAAAATGACCTTTAAACCCGCTCCTGAAAATTACGGCATTAGATTTATACGAGCCGACCTCGGTGGTAGACCTGAAATTCCAGCAATTGCTGATAATGTAATTGATGTTTCGAGAGGTACTACTATAGGAATTGGCGAAGCAAAAGTTCACACGATAGAGCATGTTCTCGCTGCGGTTGCGGGACTACAGATAGATAACATCATTATTGAAATTAATGGAATAGAACCTCCTGTGGGAGACGGCAGTGCAATGCCATATGTAAAAGTGTTACAAAAAGCCGGTTTCGAACAACAGGATGCACCGAAAGATTATTTGGTTATCGATAAGACAATTATGTTTCATGATGAAGAAAAAAATATCGATATAGTAGCTCTTCCACTCGATGCTTACAGATTGACAGTAATGGTTGACTATCAAAATCCTGCATTAGGCAGCCAACATACGGGTTTGTTCGATCTTGAAAAGGAATTTGTAAAAGATTTTGCAGATGCACGTACATTTTGTTTCCTAAGTGAGGTTGAAGACCTTGCAAACCAGGGGTTAATTAAAGGTGGGGCTCTTGATAATGCTGTTGTTATTGTCGATCACAATCTTACAGATGATGAACTGAAAACGTTAGGAAAAAAAATTGGGGTCAAGGAAGATTTTATACTTGGCGAGAAAGGCATTTTAAACAATAAAAAACTTCGTCATAAAAATGAACCTGTAAGACATAAACTGCTTGATTTGATTGGTGATCTCGCTCTTATTGGTGCACCAATCAAAGCACAAATATTGGCTGCACGTCCGGGTCATCAAGCAAATGTTGAATTTGCCAAGCAGGTAAGAAAGCTTTACCAGCAGAAAAAGCTGGTGAAGAAATTTCAACTTGTAAAAAAAGAGGGAGTTGTTTTCGATACAGCTGCAATTGAACGAATTATTCCTCACCGTTATCCTTTTCTTTTAGTGGATAAAATAATTGAGCTCGAAATGGATAATAAAATAATCGGCGTAAAATCTGTTACTATGAATGAACCTTTTTTTCAGGGGCATTTCCCTGGCAACCCTATTATGCCCGGAGTATTAATTATTGAAGCAATGGCTCAAACAGGGGGAGTGTTATTGTTAAACTCAATTCCTAATCCCGAAGAAAAGCTTGTTTACTTTATGCAGATAAACAATGCAAAATTCAGAAAACCTGTTGTACCGGGAGATCAGTTAATTATGGAAGTAATACTTGTGAATAAAAAAAGAACAATTGCTACAATGAAAGGCAGATCGTTTGTGAATGATGTATTAGTTGCTGAAGCTGATTTTATGGCAGGGGTAGTTGACAGACCAAAAATAAGTGAGGAATAAATAATGTTACCATGAATAATATTCATCCGACAGCTGTTATTTCAGGTAAAGCAAAACTTGGAGACAATAATACTATAAGTGCTTTTGTTGTTGTGGAAGATGATGTGGAAATTGGTAATGATTGTGAAATCGGTCCGAACGCAGTTATCTACAATGGTGCAAGGTTAGGCAATAGAGTAAAGATAAAACAAGGTGCGGCTGTTTCAAATGTATCACAGGATTTAAAATACAAAAACGAAGAAGCGTTTTTTTACGTAGAGGATGATACCACTATCCGTGAATTCGTAACCCTTCATAAGGGTACAAAAGAGACAGGTTTTTCTAAGGTTGGAAAGAATTGTTTATTAATGGCTTATTCCCATGTTGCTCACGATGTTGTAATCGGTGATCATTGCATTATTGCAAACGGTGTTCAGATCGGCGGGCTGGCAACCATTGAAGAGTATGTTATTATCGGTGGCGGTACACCTGTTCATCAATTTTCAAAAATCGGAAAGCATTCTATGGTTGCTGGTGCTTTTAGAGTTATAAAAGATATACCGCCTTACATTATTGCCGGAGGTGAGCCTCTTAAATTTGCAGGGTTGAATATTATTGGTTTGCGCAGACGCGGATTTTCAAATGATGATATTATGACTTTAAAGAAAACTTACAAATTACTTTATAATTCCGGCTTGAATTTTTCCGACGCAGTCAAAAAGATAACCATAGAATTTGGTGATAATGAACATGTACAAAACGTTGTGGAGTTTATTAAGAAAAGCGATAGAGGTATAATAGGACGATGATTTGGAAATTAATAGACAGCGGCTTGAACCCAGGTATGTATAACATGGATTTTGATTTGATGCTTGCACAATCATTGAAAGCCAATGAAGCTATTCTTCGTCTATATGGATGGAAACCTTACTGTATTTCTCTCGGTGCAAATCAATCTGAAGACTCTTTAAATATTGAAAAAGTAATTAATGACAAACTTGATTTTGTTAAACGGCCCACAGGCGGCAGAGCGATTCTTCACGCCCAAGAGTTAACTTATTCGGTTATGTATCCTTCCAATAAAAATTTTTCGCTTAGCGATCTTTATAAGCAAGTTAATCTTGCATTAAAAAAAGGACTTTCTTTATTTGATGAAAAATTAAAGAAAGTTGGTCTCGAACATACAGAACCGCATTTCCCATCTTTTTATAAAGAAGAAAAAAGTGCTGTATGTTTTGCAGTCTCTTCAAGAAATGAAATTAATTATGAAGGTAAAAAACTTGTGGGCAGTGCACAACGAAATTTAGGTAATGTTTTTCTTCAGCACGGTTCAATTTTGTGTGGTGATTATCACAAAAAAATTGTTGAGTATCTAAATCTTCAAAAAATATCTATAGATGAAATAAGTAATGAGATGGATAACACAACAACCGATTTAAAAGAAATTCTAAAATATAAAATTGGAATAGAAAAATTAAAAAGTTCAATAAAAACCGGGTTTGAAGATCACTTTGGTTTCAGTTTTTATCATTGGGAAAAAGAATTCGATCTCGCATTATCGCAGGCTTAATATTTTATGAGTATAGAAAAAGAAATAAAAAGAGTTACAACTAAAACACTCGCGCTTCTTAAAAAAAACAGAGTAAAAATATCTGCTTTAACCGCGTATGATTTTATTACCGCAAAACTTTTGGATGAAGCAGGCATTGATGTAATTTTAGTCGGTGATTCATTGAGCAACGTTTTTCAGGGAAATGAAACCACTTTGTCAGTAACTATGGATGAAATGATCTATCACACAAAGGCAGTGGCAAAGGGTGTTCACCGAGCAATGATTGTAGTTGATATGCCGTTTATGTCATATCAACTAAATGTTGATGAGGCATTCCGAAATGCAGGAAGAATCATGAAGGAAACACCCGCTGGGGTTGTTAAACTTGAAGGTGGCGAAAGAATTGCCGAAACAATTAACAAGATAACTAAATACGGATTACCTGTAATGGGGCATATTGGTTTGATGCCACAAAGCATTCATTCGTATGGAGGGTACCGTGAACGCGGAAAGACAAACGAAGAAGCAAAAGAAATTATAAAAGATGCTAAAGTTATTGAAGAGGCAGGTGCATTTGCATTAGTGCTGGAAAAAATCCCCGCAAAATTAGCAAAAGAAATAACAGCATCTGTTACCATACCAACTATTGGCATAGGTGCGGGAGTTGATTGCGACGGACAAATTTTGGTTACTCCCGATATGCTTGGTCTTAATACTGATTTCCATCCTCGTTTTGTAAGATATTATGCAGAGCTTGCTGAAGAAATAAACAAGGCAGTTAAATCTTATATCGAAGATGTAAAAAACAATGACTTCCCTTCAGAGAAAGAAAGTTATTAGAAACTTCTTATAACAAGATGAAAACATTTTTAACTTTTATCATTACATTTTTAATCATAACAAATCTAACAGCCCAGGTAGAATCTGAAATATTTTTAGAAGGAGCAAAGGTAATTGATATTGCTAAGCACGGCGATTACCTTTGGGTGGCTACTTACGGGCAGGGCGTTTACCGTTATTCATTAAATGAGCAGAAGTGGATTAATTTTTCTACCAAAAGCGGGAATCTTGATAACGATTTATTTTATGCAATAGAGGTTAATAATGATTTTGTTTGGGCAGGTTCTGCAGATGGATTGTTTATCTATAATAAAAAAAGAGAGAAGTGGAGTAAAAGAAAATTTGCCAAGGGCGGACAATTTGGTAACTGGATAAGAGCATTAAAATACGATCCTTCACAAAATGTATTGTGGATTGGAAGGTTCCGCAACATAACACGGCTTGATGTTAAGCGAAGAAGATATGCTGATATTAACAGGATACAGGGAAAGGATCAAAAATCCAATAACATAAAATCGATTGCATTTGATGGCGATAGCTTGATTTGGTTTGGATGCGAGTCGGGTGTTCACCGTTATGAAAAGAAAAAGAAGTATAACAACGAATCTTCGTGGAAATATATTACTAATAAAAAGCGGGGATTTAATGAAGAAGGAAAATCTGTATCCGTTTCTTCAATACTTTTTGAGGGCAATAGAATCTGGTTTGGTACAGATGAGTTCACTTCTGCAAGCGATCCGGAGTTTAATGTCGGAGGGATTTATATTTTCGATCGCAGACTTGATTGGGACAAAATTTCTCAGATTGACGGACTTGCCGATAACGGGATTTATGCTTTAGGAAGAACCGGAAATTATGTTTGGGCGGGTGTTTATTCCTTCGATAGAAAAGAAAATGTTGAACAGGGTAAGGGTCTGTTTTTAATTAATCGTAATACATTGGAAGTAACAGAGATTGATCTGGATCAACTAAGGATCAGATCATCCACATTCCACATATTTTTATTTGATGGTGTATATATGTGGATCGGCAGTAATGCCGGATTGTTAAAAATTAAAATTTCTAATCCTCTCGCTAAATTAGAAAACAGCGGTACTAAAACAAACGGCTGATATTCTCTCCTGTGCGTTCCAACTTTTTTTCACACCCAAATTTTACCGGATTATTTTATACCGATTTAAATACTCACTAATCTTTATTAAGTAATTATTTTTACTTAAATTTAAATGCATGTTACATCTTTTACGGGGTAATTATGAGAAATATTTTACTTTATCTGATTCCACTTCTTATTGGTTCCCCACAACTACATCTTTTGGCTCAAATAGATGATATAACCCGTCTGCCAGTACAGAACCTTGCTCAATCAGTGAAAGAATCTGTTCCCGTATGGCTCTCAGATAATGAGATTATCATTTTTTACGTGTCACCTGAAAGGGATTCAATCTATTCGACGAAAAGCAATAATATAGGGTTAAACTGGGAAGAACCGAAAGAAGTGCAAACAGTTCAGATAGAGGACCAAAACCAGGAGCTTCTTTATCTTTCAGTTTTGAAAACAAATACCGGAAGATTAATTCTAAGCTGGTCAGTGTTAAAAGATGGAATGTATCTTGTTCATTCAGATGATGATGGAAGCACCTGGTCTGTTCCACAAAGGATTTTAGGTGGAGGTACAAATGATTTAACCCGGCAAAATTCAGAACATCTAAATTTGAGCCAGTTGAATGATGGGAGAATTCTTCTATGTTTTAACAAGGGAGCATTCTTAAATCAACTGTACTATAAAGAAAGTAGTGATGATGGAACTACATGGAGCGAGGAAGCAATAGAATTTCCCGGATTTGAATTAAGTGGTATGACCGAGCAAGATCTGTCGATAATTTCTTTAAATAATTCTGATTTACTCGCAATATTTCAAGCGAGACTTAACAATGTTTCGGGGATATTTAAACAAATAAGTATTGACAATGGAACAACCTGGTCGGATACTATCAGAATCCTAACAATTGGAAATTTTGATAAACCGGTTCCAAAAATTGTTAAGCGTGGCGATGGTTCACTGTTGCTTGCGTGTGTCAAAGAAGTGCCAACACAGATCTCAAATTTTAATCAAAAAGATATTTATTATATAGTAAGTACAGATGGTGGAGAAATATGGCAGGAGGAAAAAAGATTTACAAAATATGTGGGTCATGATGAATATTTAAACATTTCACATTACAACGGAAAAACTTTCGTATCTTTTGCAACTCAACGGTTTACAAATAAATTCCAAATATCCTACGGTATATTTGAGGAGTCTATTGAATCATTCACACCTCCCTATGTTATATCATCAAATTATTCACCTACGATTATAGAATTGGATTCACAGGAGTTTACTTTTCAAGCCACCATAATAGACAATAATTTAATCGAAAACGTTTATGTAACATTTGCTGATTCATTGGTTGCAGGTGAACTTTTTGATGATGGTATGCATAATGATGAGGAACCGAACGATAATATATTTGCAAATACTTTCCCTTTGCCTAAAAGTTCCAATTCTATTTCACAGGTAATGACAGTAAATAATATTATACTTCCTTATAATAATAACGGCATATTAGCTGATGTAGAAGCAATGCATTCATTTAGTGCAAAAATACAATCAATTGATATTGACGGAAATGCAGGGAAATACTTTACTAACATTCAACTTAATTATTCGATTCATGGAGGCGAATATGAAGAGAGCGGTTTCTTATTCTCAGGAGGATTTTTCCTTTCAGGTTATACTAATGGAGAGCTATGGGCTAATGCCATGGCATCAGCATCGTTAATTACTAACTATCTTCCGGGTAGAGTAAATGATGATCCTGACAATCCCAGAAATCTTGTGTATGTTATAAATTCAACCGATACACCATTCGGTATTAGATGGCAGCAGTGGAAAGATGCTGTTCAATTAGGTGCTGATTTTTATGATGGAGACAAAAATGGTATTTATAGTCCTGTGGATAAAAACTGGAATGGTATCTGGGATCCGACAGAAGATATGCCTGATTTATTGGGTGATCAGACCGCCTGGTGTGTTTTTAATGATGGACAACCTGGAGATGAGAGACTACGTTTTGCCGGAGTTGATCCACAGGGAATCGAAATACAACAAACTCTTTTCGCATCTAGTTTGCCCGAATTGGAAAATGTAATTTTTATAAGATATAGAATTATAAACAGGGGCACGGTTTCTGAGATTCTGGATTCAGTATATTTTGCATTATGGAGTGATCCTGATCTGGGTGTTTTTTCTGACGATTTAGTGGGATCCGATACAACTCTTAGTTCTGCATTCTGTTATAATGAAAATGGGGATCAATTTTATGGCGAGAACCCGCCTGCATTTTTTACTACTTTGCTTCAAGGACCTGTAAAACTAACTTCCAATCCAAATGATTTAGGTTATGATCGAAAGGGACCACAGATCGGCAGCGAAGAATTTCCGGGTTATGAAAATCAGAGTATTACGTCATTTATACATTATCGAAGTTCTGACCCGCTCCTCGGAGACCCTAATGATGAAATACAAGCACGGTATTATATGTTGGGATTAAATAAGGCAGGAAATCATATGAATCCTTGCGATGACCCCTGGGGTAGGGTACTGGGCGGGGTTGACTGCGGTGAAGTTAATCCTCTTTTTTGGTATTCGGGAGATCCGGTTGAAGAGATAGGATGGTTAATGAACCTTAATGCGGATCAACGATCTATGCTAAGTACAGGTCCATTCAAATTGGAGAAAGATAAGCCAATAACTATAATCGGGGCGTATGTGATGGGAAGGGGAACAGATGCAATTAACTCAATAACTGTTGCAAGAGCAAATGTACAGAGAGCAATAGAAGAGTATAATAATAATTTCAGTTCACTTGCTTATGAACCTGGTGAACCAAGTTTTATTGTAACAGATTATATTCTATATCAAAACTATCCTAATCCGTTCAATCCTGTAACAACAATCAGGTATGAAATTCCTGAAGATGGAATGGTAACAATAAAGATATATGATATACTAGGACAGGAAGTAAAAACAGTATTGAATGAATTCAAACAAGCAACCAGGTATGAAGTAGATTTTAATGCGAGTGGCTTAGCAAGCGGCGTTTACATTTACAGAATGCAAGTGAATGATTTTATCACAAGTAAGAAAATGATTTTAATAAAATAAAAGAAGAGTGCAAATATGAAGTTAATTTTTTCTATAATTCTTTTTATAACTTCACTCTATCCTCAAAATGAGTGGTTAATATTAAATAAAAATAATTCACCAATAATAAGTAATAAAGTATATAATTCTGTACAGGATATTGATGGAAATTATTATATAAATACAAATCAATCATTCTTTAAATTGTCTCCCCCAAATAATTGGGTGCGATTAGATACTTTAAACTCGGTTTTTACTACTCCTCCATTTCGTTTATTTAAAGATAAATTTAATACAATCTGGGCTGCTGGAGATAATCTTTATTATTTGAAGAATGGAATTTGGATTGAAATTAATGATAGTTTACCATCGAACGATGGTATTTCTGCAATTGCAGTTGAAGATACTAATACAATATGGTGTGGGACATATTATAATGGTTTATATAAATATGATTTTAATCAATGGATAAAAGTGGGAAATGATCTATTTAATTATGAAATAAATCAAATAATTATTGATTCCTCAAATAGCATTTGGATTGCAATGGATGATGGAGGTGGATTGGTTAAGTTAACTGGTTCCGATACAGTTAGAATTTACCATCCTGATTTTATCTCTCCAACAAGTGGTTGGACAAGCACAAACGGATTATTAATAGACAAAGAAAATCAGAATAAATTATTAATTACTGCAGAGCATATTATGCCACATACTAATACTAATTTCCTTGCAGAGTATGATATGGCAAATGATAACTGGACGTTATATGATAGTGCTGCTGTAAATAGTAGAGTATTGCCTTCTAAATTGGTCCTTACAAATGACCAGAATAATAAGAAGTGGATTGGAACAATGACAACAGGAATATTAACTTTTGATAATGGCACTTTTAATTTTATTACAAAAGATAATTCTGGTTTGCCTGAAAACACTGTCTGGAGCTTAATGATAGATTCATATAATAACAAATGGATTTCAGGTTATCCTAATTATGGGATTGCAATATTTAATGAAAATGGTATAGTAAATATTACTTCTGTTGATTACAATTTTAATAGTACTCAAGATTTTCAGCTTTATCAAAACTACCCAAACCCCTTTAATCCATTTACAAAAATCAGTTATCAAATTCCACGGCAAGGTTTTGTAACTCTAAAAATATTTGATGTACTTGGAAGAGAAATTGCAACCCTTGTAAATGAAGAAAAACCGGAAGGAAGATATGAGGTTAATTTTTCTGCCACTGGCTTAACTAGTGGTGTTTACATTTATAGAATGCAAGTGAATGATTTTATCACAAGTAAAAAGATGATATTGATCAAATAAGAGGTGTGAAATGAAAATAATTATTATACTATTAGCCGTGAGTAGTTTCTACTTGAATGTGACTTTCTCTCAGGATGGTTACAGGATTAATATCAACAAGCTTAATATTCCGATAGACAATAGTGGAATTATTGCGCATGTTGATATTCCCTTGGATGGTTGGGGAGGAAGGTTTGAAGAGGCACTTTTTGTCTTTTCGGGTGGATTTTTTATTTCAGGTTTTAACGCCGATACACTGTGGGCTTGTGGGCAAGCTACTTCTTCCCTGGTTGTAAACTTTTTCCCTGGTAACGTTGGTAGTAACCAGTTCGATCCGAGATACAAAGTTTATGTAGTGAAAAAATCTGACCCTGAATTTGGATCAAGCTGGCAGGAGTGGGCATTTGCAGTGGATATTGGTGCTGAATTCTATGATGGAAATAACGACGGAATATATACACCAGTTGACTTAAACGGAAATGGAGAATGGGATATAAATGAGGACAGACCTGATATCATAGGAGATTTAACTACGTGGTGTGTTTTTAATGATGGACAGCCAAGTGCTCGAAGACTCAGATTTGCTGGTGTCCATCCACAGGGAATTGAAATACAGCAAACGGTTTTTGCATACAATCTTGGCAAAATGTATTTACAGAATGCAATCTTTATTAGGTATAAAATCTTTAATGCCGGGAATAATAATCCAGTATTAGATTCAGTTTACTTTTCGGTTTGGGCAGATGGAGACATCGGAGACAACTTTAACTCCGATTTGGTTGGAACAGATACGCTCGTAAGTTCTATTTACACGTATAAGAATGTACCGGATGCTGATTCAGGTTATGGTGCAAATCCCCCTGCATTCTTCAAGAGCTTCCTTCAAGGCCCTCACACCTATATTCCCGGAGTAACATTTATTGATAATAATTTTAATGGAACTTATGAGGACAGTATAGATACACCATTAGATTCAGCAACGAATTTTATGGGAAGTATAAGAGGAATACAATGGATACCGGGAGCTACTAATTTGAATTTAACTTCTACAATGAATTATCATCAATCCGATCCATGGCATGGTGATCCATCTCATCAATCAGAAGCCAGAAATTATATGTTAGGATTAAACAAATTTGGTGAAATTATCGATCCTTGCACCTGGCAATATGGAGAAGTATTTGGAGGGATAAACTGCTCTGAAGTAAATCCGTATTTCATTTATTCAGGTGATCCGACCTCGAATGTTGGTTGGATTAATACAATGCATACTAATCAAAAAACAATATTAAACACTGGTCCGTTTACATTGAGGGAAAATGAATCTGTTTACATTATTGCAGCTTATATTGTTGGAAGAGGTGATAATCCGTTGAGTTCTATTCCTGCTGCTTCTGAAATTGCAGCATTTGTTCAACAGTTTTATCAATCCAACTTTGATGATAACCTTGTAGATGTAAATGATGATATGGAATTAGTTATCAATGATTATGTCCTTTATCAAAACTACCCAAACCCCTTTAATCCATTTACAAAAATCAGTTATCAAATTCCTTAGCAAGGTTTTGTAACTCTAAAAATATTTGATGTACTTGGAAGAGAAATTGCAACCCTTGTAAATGAAGAAAAACCGGAAGGAAGATATGAGGTTAATTTTTCCTCCAAAGGTATAGCAAGCGGGGTTTACATCTACAGGATGAAGGTGAATGATTTTATTGAAAGTAAGAAAATGATTTTACTGCGCTGAAAAGTTAAATATGATTTTTGAGTATATGTTTTAATAATCGATACTAATTCGGTAAATGGAATTTGTTTTTGATATTTCAATCGGCTCAACCACTTATTGCTGTCTCCCATTTCTCTTTAACAACATTCATATTATCACTATTTTAAACATTACTTTTCAAATATTCAGGATGGATAATGATAAAACTCTCTGAGAACCGAATAAAAGAATTAAAACATAATTTTGAGGGAAAAAGAATTGCGATAATTGGTGATATGATGCTTGACGGTTACTTTTGGGGTGATGTAAAAAGAATTTCGCCTGAAGCCCCTGTTCCTGTTCTTGAAGTTGAAGAAGAGTTTTTCCGTTTTGGCGGTGCAGCTAATGTTGCGTTAAATATTTCTACTCTTGGTGGAATTCCTATTCCAATCGGTGTAATTGGTGATGATAACAATGGTGCAATTTTTTCCTCTCTTCTTAACGATTCAAAAATATCTGATAACGGGATAATTATTGATGATACAAGACCAACAACAACTAAAACAAGAGTTATTGCTGACAGCCAGCATGTTGTTAGGATTGATAAAGAAAGCAAGGAATATTTAAATAGCAAAATGGAGGGGAAAATATTCGATTATGTTAAAAAAAATATTAATGATCTTGATGGAATAATTCTTCAGGATTATAATAAAGGTGTTTTAACCGAATTGCTTATAACAAAAATTGTTAATGAATCAAATGAAATGAATAAACTTATAACTGTTGATCCGAAATTTGAAAATTTTTGGAGCTATAAAAATGTAACTGTATTCAAACCAAACAGAAAAGAAGTTGAGGAGAAACTCGGACTAAAAATTACTTCATCCGAAGATGTTTCTTTTGCAGGCAGTAAGCTACTTGAAAAATTAAACGTACAATATGTTCTTTTAACTTTAGGCGAAGAGGGAATTGCCGTATTTGAAAAAGGCAAAGAAGAAAAACGGATGCCAACTAAAGCAAGAAAAGTTGCCGATGTTTCAGGTGCGGGCGATACGGTTATCTCAACTTTAACTTTATCACTTGCTGCCGGAGCAGATATTTTAGAAGCATCTTATCTTGCAAATTATGCAGGAGGAATAGTATGTGGCGAGGTTGGAATTGTACCTGTTGATAAAGAAAAATTATTTACAACTATTATTGATGATAATAAATGAACTCTATAAAAACCCTTGGGGTAATGAAGGAGATAAGGCAGCAGCTTAAAGATAAAAATAAAAAGGTGGTTTTTACAAACGGCTGTTTCGATCTTATTCACGCAGGGCACATCGATTATCTTTCAAAAGCGAAAGCATTCGGAGATGTTCTGATAATTGGTTTAAATAGCGATGCCTCTGTGAAGAGAATTAAAGGAAGTGAACGACCAATTCTTAAAGAAACCGAGCGTGGTTTTATCATTTCAAATCTAAAACCGGTTGATTATGTTGTGTTGTTTGATGAAGACACACCAAAGTTGCTTATAGAGGAACTGTTACCCGACATTTTAGTTAAAGGTGCAGACTGGGAGATTGAAAATATTGTAGGCAAGGATGTTGTTCTTGCCAAAGGCGGAGAAGTGAAGACGATAGAATTTGTTAATGATCAGTCCACATCAAAAATTATTAAGATCATAGTTGATAGATTTAAAGATTAGAATATAGGTTAAGATTTGCTCTTCAGAAAAGACCCTAAAATAAAACGATCACTTTTCCGAAAAATTGTGAACGGCTTTATTTATTTTGGAATTGGTATAATTGCTGCGCTTTTGATGCTTTTTGCTTTTTCTCAAACTTCGACATTCCGTGATTGGCTTCGGGAAAAAGTTGTTACAACAGTAAACGGTTCTATAAACGGTGAACTATCAATTGAAAGTATAGACGGCACTGTTTTTACTGCTTTAATTCTTAACAACACTGTTTTAGTGCAGGGGCGCGATACTTTACTCTATGCTGAGAAAATTGAATTACGTACAAGTCCCCTCAAAATTCTTTTCAAAACTATCTACTTCCGAAAAATTGAACTAACAAATGCTAATATCTATTTCCTAAAAGATGAAGCGGGTGAGTTTAATATTTCAAAGCTCACAAAACCATCGGAGGAGGAGGAAATAGAAGACTCTGTTTCTTCAGAGTTCACATTTAAAATACAGGTTGCCGATTTCTCCTTAAATAATGTTGATCTCAATCTTCAATCTTTCGAGAATAAAAACAGTGCGGAAGTTTATGATACTCTTTATACTGATGACCTAAGACTAAAGAATATCAACCTTTCACTAAATGCATTCGCTGATTTCTCAAGCAAAGAAATACGACTGAGTATAAATAATTTTTCGGTTAAACCTAATTTGCGCGGTTTTGTAGTGGAAAATCTTACGGGTGATTTTTTGATTAACAACGATGAAGTAATTGTAAGTGGACTGAATCTAAAAACTAAGCGTTCAAATATTTCGTTAAATGTTTCGGTTAAGAATTTTCCGGTATTGGGCGGCGATATACAAATCGAAAAAGTCCCCTTTCGCTTAGATTTATTTGCTGATGAATTTAATTTTGATGACCTGGCAAATTTTGTACCTGCAATTGAGTTACTTGAGGGTTCGATAAAAACAAATATTCGCATCCGCGGAACTCTTGATGAACTTAATATACAAAACCTTGATATTGCGATTAACAAAACACGATTACGGGGAAGAGGAAATGTTAAAAATGTTTTGGATGGTGCACAAATGCTGATTGATGTAAATTTCTCGGAAAGTTATATCCATTCGGCTGATCCCGATTCGATATTAAGAACAATAGATATTCCTGTTTATGATGGTTACGGCACAATTAAATTCGACTCTCTATATTTTAAAGGTGAACCGCTGAAGTTTAAAGCCGGAATGCTTGTAAAAACCGATAGGGGACAGTTTGATGCAATTGTTGCACTGGATTTAACTAAAGATGATATAATTTATGATGCAGTTATGCTAACTCAGAATTTTGATTTGGCTCCTTTTACAGGTTTATCCACAACTTTGAACAGTCATATTATTGTAAAGGGCAAAGGGACTTCTCCGGATAGTATGGACACTCACATTTCAGTTATTGGCAACTGGTCTGAAATACAAAACAGAAATTATCAAAAACTAATCTTTGATTTAACGGCATCTGGCGGCGATATTATTTACGATCTTTCATTTAAATCTGATACCACTACTGGTGATGTTTCCGGTAAAATTAATTTTACAGATCTTTCTAATCCTGTTTATGAAATTAACGCCTCCTTACGAAATTTTAATATCGCAAATCTGATTCCCGGTTCTGAACTGGAAACAAATATTAACATAAATATTACAGCCAGTGGAAATCATTTTGATCCTGATAGTATTGAACTTTTTGCCGTCTTCGCACTCGATAGTTCTATAGTCGGAGATATTGAATTGAATAATAAAAAAGTAATAGTTGACTTAAGAAATGATTACGAAGGCAGCAGAGTGATAAACGTTGTTTCAAACCTGGCTGATATAACTTTAAGCGGTCAGTTTTCAATTTTGGATATTGCTTCAGTCATTACGGCTGAAGCAAATCTGATTACTGATTTTATAGATCAAAGTATTGAAAAAATCAACCCTTCTGAAACTAATGTGTCTTATGATCAAACCGAACCGGTGTATTTGCCGGAGAATATGGTGGATATTAATTATTCCATAGAGTTTAAAGATTTTGAACTCCTTTCTTTATTGCTCGGAAGTATTGACATAGAAATCGATGGTGATATAAGTGGATTCATTAAACGTAACGGCGATTCATTGTCAGTTTCCGCTTTGCTGGATGTAAATTATTTTAAATATCTGGAAGCAGGTGAACTTTATTTTATATCGGGTATGAAACTTAACGCGGAAGTAATTAACGATTTTTCCATTGAATTCCCCTCATCATTTACCTCGAAAATTGACTTATCTGTACACGAAATGTTTCTTAATGAAAAGATTCACGATTTAGATTTTGCTGCTGAAATAAATCATCATGATGTAACGTTAGATTTCAGCGGGCAGTTAGATAATTATCTTACAACTCAGCTTAATGGCAGTATCGTTTTAAATGATAACATTGCCAGTTTGCTGCTTGATTCTTTAATTATTACGTACAACAATTTTGATTTATGGAATAAAAATAAAATTAATATTACATATTCAAATGAGCAATTTATTTTTAATGAATTTACCATGACTCATAATCCGGGAGATATTGAAATAAACGGATTGTTTTCCCTCACTAATGATCAAAACCTCTCGCTGCATATTAAAAATCTGTCCGGAGAAGATGTGAGTCGCGATGTATTTAAAGTACCTCCCGAAACAGGTTTTAATTCAAATATTGATCTAACAGCTTTTTGGCAGGGTACTGCTGTTTCACCATTGTTAAATATGAATTTAAATGTGGATGATATTAGTATAAAGAAAAGGAAAATAGGTACGCTTATTACCTCATTGATTTATGATAACAGCGGATTGAATGTCGATCTTAATTTTTTAGATACTCTTTATAATATTAAAAACCCAAAACTTAAAATTGAAGGAGTACTTCCAATTGATCTTTCATTGCAACAATCAGAACTAAGAGAATACGGTAAAAAATTACATCTTTCGCTGGAAGCGAATGATTTTGAGTTGGTTACATTATCCGGTTTAATTCCATTTATTAAAGATTTAAAAGGAGAATTGATTGGTGAAATAAATATTGATGGAACAATGGAAGATTTGAATATTTCAGGTAATGCAGCAATACATGATGTTTCCTTTACGGCAGAACTAAATAATATAAAATATGAAGCGTTTGCTAGTGTTTTACTTGAGAATGATGACATTATAATAGACAGCTTATATCTTAAAAATACCGAAGGCACAAATGGCGGAGGCACGATTGTAGGTGGAGGAAAAATCACACATAAAAATTTAGAAGTTGGAAAAATGATTTTTACTGCTGAGGGAAAGTTAAAAGTTTTAGCAAAAGAAACCCGGGCTGCAAATCCAACTATTTATGGCGATCTATCAATCACTACCCACGGCAATATGGTTTATATTTATGATGATAATGAAAATTCCTTCAGTGCAGAGTTATTAATTAATAAAGGTGCCGAAGTAACTATTACGCCGGCTCGTTCCGGATTCTCCACCTCATCCGAAAGATTTATTTACCAGTATAAAACATATTTATCAACTTATGGTGATAATGCTTTGATTGATAGTTTAATTGTTCTCAGCGACTTAATAAGCAAGCGAAGGGGAACAAAACCTTCTCGTCCGAATAATCTTAACCTTCGAATAAAAATTGATGTTGAAGATGAAGTAAAAATTGTTTTTGTGCTTTCACCCGAGTTCAAACAAAATCTTACTGCTTACCTTGCCGGGAATTTTGAATATTCAATAGTTGACAATAATCCAGTTGCAAGAGGAGAATTGAACTTACTCGAAGGTTCAAAGTTAGAATTTATCAAACCTTTCGAAGCATTGGGCTCTGTTAAATTTTTCGATGAGATTGATAATCCTTATTTAGATGTAACTGCTTCCTATCACGATTATTACTTAACATCTGATACGGTTGGAGTAACCAGCGGTGAGAAGGAAGTTGAAATCAGAATACAGCTTGAAGGTCCATTAAATGAGATGAACAAGAATTTCATTCAGCAGGAAGGAAATATTAGCGTTTATATTCGAGATAATAATCTGGCTGATTACCAGCTTGATGCAACCAAAACTTCTTCGGATGCAATAATGTTTATCATAGTTGGTAAGTTTACGGATGATGCGACAAATCAGGATAGAAATGTTGCTGCTTCAACAGCCGCATCTTTTGCCGGTTCGTTGGTCGGCAGTTTCCTGAATCAAAAATTTGGAAATTATATTAGGAGTGTACGTTTTCAGAAAGTTGGTTCGGAAACAAAATTCAGCTTAATTGGTAAAGCAGATATATCTAGTTTGGAGTTCCGTTATGAATTTGGCGGTACTTCACAGGTATTTCAGGATTTAAGCCGCGCGAATGTTAAAATTGAAACTTCGCCAATCACACCTTTGAGAAATTTAATATTAAGATTTCAAAGAAGAGAGCCATTACAAGGTAACTCAACCTACGGAGAAATGATCGATGAGTTCGGAATAAAATACAGGTTTGATTTTTAATGAAAAGAAGAATAAAGAACTTTTTTGAGAGAAATCCCCGCACAGCATTTAAAACAAAAGCAATTTCAAAACTGTTTAAAATAAAAAACGAAGAACAGTACAATCTTTTAAAAATCACTCTTCATAAATTGCTTGAAGAAGAATACCTTTCAAAAAAAGGTAAACGATATCAATTATACACAATGCCGGATACTAATAAACTATTTGGCACACTGCAGCTTCATCAGGATGGTTACGGATTTGTAACTTCTAATAAGAAAAATCTCGGAGATATTTTTGTAGCAGAAAGAAATATTGGACCTGCATTCGATGGAGACAAAGTTGAAGTGGTTCTGTTTGCCAAACAAAAAGGGAAAAACCTTGAAGGACAAATAATAAAAGTAATTGAAAGGAAAAGTAATGAAATAATAGGAACGCTGCACAAATCAAAATCGTTTTATTTTGTTAATCCTGATGACTACCGAATTCACCGCGATATTTATATCGATAAAATAAATTTGAAAAATGCAAAAGAAAATGATAAAGTTATTGTTGGAAACATAGAGTGGGAAAAATCAATGCTCAATCCCGAAGGAGTAATAATTGAAGTTTTAGGTGAAGAAGGTTCTTCGGATGCAGAACTTGCAGCTATTGCACGGGAGTTCAATCTGCTGAATAAATTTCCTGCTAAAGTCCTAAAAGAAACGAAAGCAATTGAACTTGTCAATTCTCAGCAGGAACTTAAAAACAGGTTAGATCTGAGAAAAGAAAATATATTCACGATCGATCCTGTTGATGCAAAGGATTTCGATGATGCATTATCAGTCGAGCAATTAGATAATGGAAACCTTAAAATCGGTGTTCATATTGCAGATGTTAGCTATTATGTAAAAAAAGATGCTGCATTGGATAAGCATGCCTTATTGCGGGGTAATAGTGTTTATCTTGTTGGTAAAGTAATTCCAATGCTGCCGGAAAAACTTTCGAACGGAGTTTGTTCTCTTGTGCCAAATGAAGATAGGTTTACATTCTCGGTTATATTTGAGATAACAAAACGCGCAAAAATAATTAACCACAATATTGTTAAAACAATTATCAACAGTAAAAGAAGATTTACTTATGAGGAAGTTCAAGAAATAATTGAAACAAATGAAGGAGATTTTTCTGAAGAGATAATTCTGCTGAATAATTTAGCACGCACCTTGCGCAAATTAAGAATAAAAACCGGTAGTATCGAATTCTTCACACCGGAAATAAAATTTGAGCTTGACGAATGTGGAAAACCTTTAGCTATAACCAGCAAAGTGCTTAAAGAAAGTAATATGCTTGTGGAAGAGTTTATGCTTCTGGCAAATAAAACTGTTGCAAAACACTTAACTCAACATAAGAAATCGGCAAGAAAACCATTTATTTACAGAGTGCACGATAAACCTGAACGTGAAAGAATTGAAGAATTTGCCAGGTTTGTAAAATCTCTCGGTTATACATTCAATCTTAATTCTTTATCCTCTTCGGCTGAAATACAGAGTGTAATATCACAGGTAAAAAACACAGAGGAAGAAACAGTAGTAAATGAATTGGCAATTCGTTCCATGGCTAAAGCCGTATATTCAGCAAAAAATTTGGGACATTTTGGTTTGGGCTTCAGATTCTACACTCATTTTACATCACCTATCCGCAGATATTCTGATTTAGTAGTTCATCGTCTTGTACATTCTTACACCAAAAATAAAGGCGGGGCGATTTACTCCCTTGAACAAATCGATAAAATTAGCGATCATATTTCTGCTTGTGAAAAAAATGCTGTAGAAGCTGAAAGAAAATCTATAAAGATGAAACAAATTGACTACTTAAAGAATCATATAGGTGAAGAATTTAATGCAGTTGTTTCAGGTGTTATTAATTATGGGATTTTTGTTAAAATTATAGATAATTTAGCTGAAGGCTTGATTAAGGTAAAAGATTTGGAGGGAGATTTTTACGTTTATGATGACAAAAAATATTCGTTAATTGGACAGCATTCTAAAAAAAGATTTAGATTAGGAGATAAATTATTGGTAAAACTTGTACGAGTTGACTTAGATAAATTAGAGTTGGATTTTACAACAACAAATTAAGCTCGGATAAATTATGTTGAAAAAAATATTATATCTCTTGACTGTTATAATTTTATTTCAGACGAATTCTTTCTCTCAATTCGGTCAGAATAAAGTACAATATAAAACATTCGATTGGTACTACATACAAACCAATCATTTTGATATATACTTTGACGAGCAGGGTGATGCGCTTGCGGAATTTACTGCATACGCTGCTGAAGATGCCCTTGAAAAAATTCTGGATAGTTTCAATTATAATATAAATAACAGAATAACCATTATCGTTTACAACTCGCAGAATGATTTTCAGGAAACAAACGTTACCGATTCTTATCTTAGTGAAGGCATTCAGGGGTTCACAGAATTATTCAAGAACAGAGTAGTTGTTCAATTTACCGGTTCATACAAAGCATTACGGCATCTCATCCATCACGAACTATCACACGCTGTTATTAATGATATGTTTTACGGTGGTTCTCTGCAAAATATTATTTCAAATAACATAACTCTTCAGCTACCACTTTGGTTTAATGAAGGATTAGCAGAGTATCAAGCTCTAGGTTGGAATATTGAGGAAGATATGTTTATTCGAGATGCTGCCATTGGTGAGTATTTGCCGGATGTATCACAATTAACTGGTTTCTTTGCTTATCGCGGCGGTCAGGCAGTGTTCTATTATATTGCAAAAAAATACGGTAAGGAAAAGATTGGCGAACTTATCCACAAACTAAAAGGTGTTGGTAATATAAATGAGGCATTCAAACAAACATTGGGTTTATCGATAAAAGAATTTAATGAGCGCTGGAGGAAGGATATTAAGCGAACGTATTGGCCCGATATTGAAGTAATGTTTGATCCCGATGAATATGCAAAAAGATTGACTGATCCTGAAGAAGATGATGGATATTATAATACAGGACCGGCACTTTCTCCTAAGGGTGATAAAGTTGCTTTTATAACAAATCGTGATTTCTTTTTTAGTTTATACCTGATGGATGCTCATACCGGCGAAATTATAAAAGAGCTTGCTGAAGGTAACATTGCTCCCGATTTCGAGGAACTTAATATAATCGCTCCCGGCTTAACCTGGTCTCCCGATGGAAAAACACTTGCAATATCTGCATTAAGCCATGGTTACGATTTAATATATTTATTAGATGTTGAGAATGAAGAGTTTACAACAATCTCGCTTGATCTTGATGCGATTAACGGCTTAAGCTGGTCATGGGATGGAAAGTCTTTGGCTTTCGTAGGTCAAACACCCCGTCAATCGGACATTTATGTATATAACCTCGAAACTGAAGAACTTAAAAATCTTACAGATGATATTTTCAGCGATAGTGACCCTGAATGGAACCATAAGGGAGATGAAATATATTTTATATCCGATCGCAGTAATTATTTAACAAAGGATTCCGTTCCCGAAGGGTTTAAGATTAATAAACACAATTATAAACAAACCGATATTTATGTTGTTAATGTTAACACATTAAAAGTCGGACGAATAACTGATCTCCCCAACAGTGATGAATCATTTCCGGTTGTTAGCGAAGACGATAAAGAAATACTGTTCATTTCGGATATGAGCGGCATTAAAAATATTTATAAGAAAAGGATTGTATTTTCAAGATCGGATGAAAACATCAGCAGTATAACAGAAGTTAAATCTGTCCCTGTTACAAATTCACAAAGCGGATTGTATCATCTTTCGGCTTCTCAGGATGGTAAAAAAATAGTTTTCACTTCCTTATATAACAGGTCGTACAATATCTTTTTAATGAACAATCCATTCGAATATGATTTAGAGCTTGATTCATTGCCCCTTACAAAATTCAGGAAAGGACTTTTTGATATCTCAAGATCAACTGAAGTTGTTTCGCAGCATAAAGATGAAGAACAAACAGATGAATCGGAAACAGATATAAATGTCGATTCACCTTTCTTTACGGGAAATGTTATTGATACTTCAAGTGTTTACGGCGATTCAATTCAAGTTGATTACGGCAATTATGTTTTTGGTGGAAAGAATGAAATTAATAAACCGGCGAAAGACAGTGCAAACATTGCGTTTAATCCAACAGATAACCTGGATGAGGACGGCAACTTTTTAGTTAATAAATATAAAGTCACATTTGGTCCCGATCTTATATACGCAAATGCGGGTTATAATACTCTTTACGGATTTGTCGGTACCACGGTCATCAGTTTTAGTGACGTTCTTGGTAATCATAGGTTAATAGGAATAACAGGTTTACAAATTGATTTAAAAAACAGTGATTATGGTTTGGCTTACTTCTATCTTGCTAAAAGAATTAATTGGGGAATCCAGGGTTTCCACACAGCCAGGTTCATCAATCTTCTGAGAGGAAATCGTGTAGAACTTATCAGGTACCGGAACTTTGGTCTTGTAGGTACAGCAAGTTATCCTCTCAATCGTTTTTACAGGTTCGAGTTGGGAGTTAGCTGGCTAAACATTAAAAGTGAGAATTTAGTTACTATCGCTGAAGAGCCGGAAAGTGTTTCGCTTGTTGTCCCCTCGATAAGTTTTGTTCACGATAATATTTTGTGGGGATATACGGCTCCCATAGAAGGAACACGTTATAGAGTTGATGTTCTCGGAAATCTTGGATTTGATGATCCGAAATTAAGTTTTGTTTCTCTTTTAGGTGATTACAGGACCTACTTTAGATTTTTCACAGATCATTCTTTAGCATTAAGATTTTCCGGCGGATTCTCAGACGGAAATAATCCACAGCGATTTTTTATAGGAGGAATAGATAATTGGATCAACCGCTCGTATGCAACTACCGAAGTTCCAATTGAATCAGTTTCAGATTTTGCTTTTCTTTCTGCTGCTCTACCACTAAGAGGTTATAATTATGCTGAACAGATTGGAACAAGATATGCGCTAATGAATATTGAATTAAGATTTCCTCTTATCAGGTATCTTGTTACAGGAGGTCTTCCCATTTTGTTAAGTAATGTCCAGGGCGTTGCATTTATTGATATTGGAACCGCCTGGAGTAAAAACAGCGAACTTAGTTTGTTCAAAAGAGATAGATTCGGCAATCTTGTTACAGATGATTTGCTGGTGGGAACAGGTGTTGGTGCTAGAGTTTTCTTCCTTTACTTTTTATTAAGATTTGATATGGCATGGGCTTATAATATTGAAGGTTTTTCAAGTCCCAAATTCTATTTCTCCATAGGCGCAGATTTTTAATCTAGTAACTTATCGGATATCAAAAACAAAGCCCGCAATATTTTTTATATCACGGGCTTTTTTATTATGCCAAATCAATTTTAAAAATATTACTTAGGGGATTTCTCAGACGTATCTTTTGTCTTTTTCGGTGCTTCGGTAACAGTAGAAGTTTTTTTATCACTTTTTTGATTAGAGTCATTCGAAGAATTTTTATAATCAGTTTGATAAAATCCGCTTCCTTTAAAAATCGGACCTGCCCCTGCGCCAATAAGTCTTTTTACTTTGCCGCCACATTTCGGGCAGCTTGATAAATGTTTCTCGGTCATATATTGGAACACTTCAAAGTTGTTCCCGCAACTTAGACATCTGTAGTCGTATGTGGGCATAATAAATTCCTAACTTTTTTATTAATCGGGCGAAAAACTAACAAGAACTTCTTAATAATTCCATAAATGTGATTCACAACATATAAAATGGATTCAAAAATACTCTTATATTAACTGTACAAATATTTCAATTTTCTTACATGATAAATTTACTCAATAAAATACTTGTTGTACTAATCCTGTTTTATTTTACCAGCTGCCTAAATTATGTACAGGAAGTAAAGCTTTATCCTGATGGCTCAGGTAAAACGCATATTGATTATTGGATGAAACTACCTGATGAAGAAAGTAAAACGGTTGCCGGTAATATTGGAATTTTTAATCCAGATTCAATCAGGAGTGAATTTAGCTCGGTTCATATTAATATAGTAAGTATTGAAGTTCATACCGATACAACAGACAGTACAACCCACGCGATTATTGATTTCACTTTTGACCATATTGATTCACTAAACCTCACTAAAGCTTTTAGTGATGCCAATTTCACTTTTCAGGAAGGTCCATCGGGCGTGATAAATTTCACACAATTCATCCCCTCTATTGCAACAGGTTTTGGCATTGATGCAACTCAATATAACGTATCATATATCTATACTTTTTCCGGAACAATCTTAAGGCATAACGCTCATCTGGTTGAGAAAAGAACTTTGACCTGGAATTACTCTTTAGCAGATATTGGTGGTGGTAAAACAATATCCGTAACATTCAGACCTTACAAGCTTAAAGAAACCCCCAACTGGATATATATGCTTACAGGTACAGTATTGGCTTTGGTAATATTTTTTCTCTTAAGAAAGCAAAAAGTTTGATTTTTCAAGAATCCTTATTGTAAAGTGAAGTTGACTAGTGTAACAGATTATTGACTAAACTCAATCTTTTCATTATCTTTTAATTCTGTATTTTAAATCAATTGGATTGATTATTAAGCTTTATGGCTGCCAACGATTATATGATCTTTTCCGGTAGTGCAAATTTACCTCTGTCGAAAAAGATTGCAACCAGATTAGGAAAAGATTTAGGTTTAATTGAATTAAAAAGATTCAGCGACGGCGAAATTTGGGTTAAGTACAGCGAAAATATTCGTGGGCAAGATGTTTTTATAATTCAGTCCACCAATCCTCCTGCAGAAAATATTATGGAATTGCTGATAATGATTGATGCTGCTAAACGAGCATCTGCAAGGACTATAAATGCAGTAATCCCTTATTTCGGTTATGCACGGCAGGATAGGAAAGACCAACCCAGAGTTTCGATATCGGCAAAGTTAGTTGCTAACTTAATTACGATAGCCGGAACCGATAGAGTTGTAACAATGGATTTGCATGCACCGCAAATTCAAGGCTTCTTTGATATTCCTTTTGATCACTTATATGGCTCCTCTGTTTTTCGCAGCCAATTCGATCGTTTTGAAAATAATCTTGTAATAGTATCTCCCGATGTTGGTGGAATCAAAATAGCAAGAGCGTATGCAAAGTTGCTTCATTGCGGTTTGGTTGTAATTGATAAAAGACGACCCCAACAGAATATGGTGGAAATTGTTAATATTATTGGAGAAGTTGAAGATAAAGATGTTTTAATAGTCGATGATCTAATCGATACAGCAGGTACTTTTGTAGGTGCGGTAAGTGCATTAAAGGATGAAGGAGCAAAGAATATATTTGGCGCAGTAACGCATCCATTATTATCGGGAGAAGCTATTGAAAGGATTGAAAAATCCAACCTTAGTAAATTGTTTGTTACCGATACAATAGATTTTAGTAATAAACAAAAATCTGAAAAAATAAAAGTATTGTCGGCGGCTGATCTTTTTGCCGAGGCAATACGAAGAACTTTTAATAACGAATCAATAAGTTCACTATTTAACATAGATAAAGGATAATATTTTTCTGGAGAAGAAATGGAAAAAGTAGTAGTAGAAGCAAAAGAAAGAAAAACAATAAATAAGAGAAGCAGAAACAACCTTCGAAACGAAGGAAGAGTACCCGGAGTTTTGTATGGAAGCAGATTGGATCCGATTCCGATAGATGTTACTCGTGCGGCAATACATCCCCTGGTTTTTACTGCCAAGACTCATCTGCTCTCACTAAAACTTGATGGGCACGAAGAGTACGATTGTATAATTAAAGATGTACAGTTCGATCCGGTTAGTGATGAAATTATTCATTTTGATTTAATAGGATTAACACGCGATGAAAAAATTCAGCTTGAAGTGCCAATACGATTATTGGGTAGTGCTGTTGGTGTTAAAGAAGGTGGACTTCTGCAGGAAAGTATGCATAAGTTAAATGTTGAATGCCTCCCAAATAACATTCCGCAATCATTAGAGATTGATGTAACAGAATTAAATGTTGGTGATTCTATTCACGTTGCTGATTTAAGTTTTGAGCATATAACCATCATTAATCCTGAAGATACAATAGTTGTTTCAGTTGTTCTTCCGAAGGTTGAACAAGAAGTTGAGCCTGATGAAGAAGGAGAAGAATTTGCTGAAGAAGAGGGAGCAGACGAACCTGAAGTTATTGGCAAGGGTAAAGAACCTGAAGAAGAAAACAAAGATTAATATTGAACTTAAGTGCGGGCAGTATTGGGTATAGGAAATATCGGTTTGCGTTACCAGCGGAACAGACACAACGCTGGTTTTTTAATATTGGATTATTTTGCTCAAAACCGGTCAATCAAATTTAGAGCAGCCGAAGGTGATTATTATTTCTCCGAAGGGGATCTGAATCAAGTTCATTATTTTCTCATTAAACCCAGCAATTATGTTAATAATTCCGGAGTTGTTGCGTTACAATTTTTAAAGATAAATAAGATAGATCTATCAGATTTACTTGTTGTTTGTGATGATGTAAATATGAATATGGGGAAGCTGCGAGTAAGAAGAAGCGGTGGAGATGGTGGTCATAATGGCTTGGCATCACTTATTTATCATTTAAATTCAAATCAGTTCCCAAGATTAAGAGTAGGAATTGGTAGTGATTATAAAGAAGGGGAACTTTCATCGTATGTTCTTGATGATTTTAGTGAAGATGATGATAAAATATTCGAGACAGTGCTTAAAAATTCATCGTTTTTAGTTGAAGAATTTATTAGCGGTGGAATTGAAGCAATGCTTAACGCCAATAGTAAGCTTTATAATAATGATTCATCAGCAGAATTTAATTAATGTAATTTTTAAAAGGATGAAGGAGCTCAAATGGGTTTAATTCTTTATATAATTCCTTGTTTAGGGTTACTGGGTTTATTATATACTTTGTGGAAATCAGCCTGGGTTCAGAAACAAGACCCCGGAACAGAAAAAATGCAGAAAATCGCTAATCATATTTATGAAGGATCGATGGCATTTTTAAAATCCGAGTACAAAGTTTTAAGTGTGTTTATTATTGCAGTGGCTATTCTGCTTGCAGTTAGTGCTGACAGTGAATATTCATCACCATTAGTTGCTGTCTCGTTTTTAGTGGGCGCACTTTGCTCTGCTATTGCCGGTTTGATAGGAATGAAAGTGGCAACAAAGGCAAATGTTAGAACAACAAATGCTGCCCGAACCAGTTTAGGCAAAGCTTTGGAGATTGCTTTCGCTGGTGGTTCTGTAATGGGTATGGGTGTTGTTGGTCTTGGTGTTCTTGGATTGAGCATTCTCTTTATCATATACAGCAACACATTCGGTGTAAGTCAGGCGGCTGATGTGAACAGGGTTATAACTATTATCACAGGGTTTTCATTTGGTGCTTCATCTATTGCGTTGTTTGCACGTGTTGGCGGCGGAATTTATACAAAAGCTGCAGATGTTGGTGCCGATCTGGTTGGAAAAGTTGAAGCAGGTATTCCTGAAGACCATCCTCTTAATCCCGCTACAATTGCTGATAATGTTGGCGACAATGTTGGTGATGTTGCTGGAATGGGCGCCGATCTTTTTGAATCCTTCGTTGGATCAATAGTAGGAACGATGGTGCTCGGTGCATCATTTTTTGGCATTGCTGAGTTTGCAAATTATTCGAATGGTTTGGGAGCAGTTATACTTCCAATGGTAATAGCCGGTGTTGGAATAGTTATGTCCATATTGGGCACTTTCTTTGTTAAAGTTAAAGAAGGCGGAAGTCTTCAAAAAGCTTTGAACATGGGTGAGTTCGGGTCTTCGTTTATAATGATTGGTGCAATGTATTTTATTATTGATTTTATGCTTCCAGTTGAATGGGTGTACAACGATAAATTATTCGGTGAAACTTATACAATTACTTCATTGAACATCTTCTTTGCAACCGTAATCGGATTAATCGCAGGTGTGCTTATAGGAGTTGTTACCGAACACTTTACAGGCACGGGGAAAAAACCTGTTATTCACATTGTTAATCAATCTGTGACAGGTGCGGCAACAAATATAATTGCAGGTTTAGGTACAGGAATGATCTCAACTGCAATTCCTATTTTAATTCTTGCCGCGGCAATTATTTCAGCTTTCGAACTTGGCGGTTTGTATGGCATCGCAATAGCCGCAGTTGGTATGCTTTCAAATACAGGTATCCAATTAGCTGTGGATGCCTACGGACCAATTTCCGATAATGCCGGAGGAATTGCAGAAATGTCTGAACTTCCTAAAGAAGTAAGGCAACGAACCGACAAACTTGATGCTGTTGGTAACACTACAGCAGCAATCGGGAAGGGGTTTGCTATTGCTTCTGCAGCATTGACTGCCTTAGCACTATTTGGTGCCTTCATGACTGCTACAAGCATAACCTCAATTAATATTGCGAAAGCACCAATTATGGCAGGACTTTTTGTGGGTGCAATGCTCCCATATCTTTTTTCTGCTTTAGCAATGAATGCTGTTGGAACTGCTGCAATGGCAATGATTCAGGAAGTTAGAAGACAATTTAATACCATACCTGCCTTATCGGCTGCTCTTGATGTGATGAAAAAATATACTGGTAAAGAGAAGTCGGAATGGACAAAAGAAGATATTACAACTTTCGAAGCAGCTGAAGGTGCTGCAGAATACGGTAAGTGTGTTGAAATCTCTACCAATGCAGCAATTCGTAAAATGGTTGTGCCTGGATTACTGGCGGTACTTACACCTGTAGTATTTGGTTTTCTTGGAGGAGCGGAAATGCTTGGTGGATTGTTAGCAGGTGTTACTTCTTCAGGCGTTCTGATGGCTATATTTCAGGCAAATGCTGGTGGTGCTTGGGATAATGCTAAAAAGATGATTGAAGAAGGTGTGGAAATTGACGGTAAAAGTTATGGAAAAGGATCTGAACCTCACAAAGCTGCAGTAGTTGGTGATACTGTTGGAGATCCGTTCAAAGATACTTCGGGCCCGTCGATAAACATTTTAATTAAGTTGATGGCTGTAGTTTCGCTTGTTATTGCGCCATTAATTAAATAAATTTTGATATATAATATAGATATTTATGAACCCTGCTCTTATCTAATACACGATAAGGGCCTTAAGTCCATAGGGAGGTAAAAAGAACTGAATGACAAAGAAAATGTATGAAAGCGCCGTTCTTATTAATGCCGCTTTAGAAGACGATCAAATTCAATCTATTATTTCACACATCAAGGAATTAATTTCTTCAAACGATGGTGAAATAACTGATGTTGAAGAGTGGGGAAGAAGAAGATTGGCTTATATGATTAAAAGGAGTAAGATTGGTTACTATATCATATTCCAATTTAACGCCTATCCGCAGATTATTTCTTCATTGGAAAAATTTTATAAACTTGATGAAAATATCCTCAGATATCTTAGCATCAAGCTTACAAAAAATGCGTTGGAACAAATTGAAAAAAATAAAGAACAATTATTAGCCGAGGCAGATAATGTTATTGTGGAAAATGAGGTATTTGCCAAAGCAGAAAATGATAAAATAGATTCGATTGAAACCGAGAATAATTCTTAAACTTTGATCTAGTATGGAGGAATAAACTATGGCTGATCTGAAAATGCCGGAAATTAACTATGTTATTGTCGCGGGAAATCTGACTAAAGATCCCATATTCAGACAAACCACTAACAAAACTCCTGTGGTTAATTTTTCTATGGCATCTAATAGGAGATACAAGGACAGTTCTAATCAATGGCAGGAAGATGTTTGCTACGTTGGAATAGTGGCGTGGAACAGACTCGCTGAAAGCTGTAGGGACAGATTGAAAAAAGGTTCCGCAGTTTTAGTTGATGGAGAACTGCAAAGCAGAAGCTGGAAGACCGACGACGGACATAACAGAAGTATTGTTGAAATAAAAGCAAGAAGAATCCAATTTCTAAATAAACGTATTTTTATTAATGATGTGGAACCGGATATTCTTGCTGAAGAAGAAAATAAACTTACAAATACTTTTATAATTAATGAAAATGGTAATGATTCTATCGATGAAACTAAAAGTGTTGACTATACCGAAGATTCATTCGATAAATTTTTATCAAGTGAAGAATCAGATTTAATTAAAGAAGATTAATCAGGATAAACTAAATGGCTATGAGAAACAAGAAGATTTGCAGATTCACACAAAACAATGTAAAGTACATTGATTATAAAGATGTAAAACTATTGCAACGTTATGTAAATGAACAGGGCAGGATAATTCCTAAAAGAATTACCGGTACAAGCGCTAAATATCAGCGCGAATTATCTACCGCTATTAAGCGTGCAAGACATATGGCACTATTGCCTTTTGTTTCAGATACTGTAAGATAAAAAAAGAGTTTTAGGAGTTAATATGAAAGTGATATTAAGAAAAGATATCGAAACGCTTGGAAATATAGGCGATATAGTAGATGTTAGGGAAGGTTATGCAAGAAACTTTCTCATTCCACGAAAAATTGCCTATACTGCTCTCAATGGAAATCTGAAGGCACTGGAAGACGAAAAGAAAAGCATTGCCCGTAAATCGGAGAAGGAATTGCACGCTGCCGAAAAATTATCGACTGAACTCGAAAAAGTATCGGTTACTATTCCAGTGCAGATAGGAGAAGAAGATAAAATTTTTGGCTCTGTAACAACACAAATGATAGCTGATGCTTTAAAAGAAAAAGATTTCGATATTGATAAAAGAAAGATTGAAATTGAAGAATCAATTAAGACCTTAGGCATTTATAATGCAAATATTAAAATATATTCCAATGTTAGCGTAAATATAAAAGTATGGGTTGTGCGCGAGTAGCAGTTTTTAGTATGTAGATATAATAAAAAGGGAAGCAGTAATTGCTTCCCTTTTTATTTTTAAAAAATCGGATGAATTATCTAACTTTTAACTCTCCTGCTCTAATCATCTTTGCAATGCGAGCTGTTCCGTTTTTCGAGATATTTTTGATTTCACTTGTTGAAAGTTTTAGTGAAACAAAGCGGTTTAATTCCTGTACCCAAATTCTTTTCTTTTGAAGATTGGGAAGAAATCTTCTTTTTGTTTTATTGTGTGCGTGAGAAATATTATTTCCGGTTATGGGTCCCACGCCCGATACTTGGCATTTTCTGGCCATAAAATCTCCTTAATATCCTTGCAATCTAAAAATTCGAATAATAAATATACAAAATAATTCTAAAAAATAATCTGTTTTAGTGTGTAAATTTTGCAAAATTTAAAATAATTATCTTCTTTTACTCCGGAAAAATATTGACAAAGACAATTAGCTTTATATCTTTATAATATATTACCTACAAATATTTTTTCTAGAATATAAATTTAAATATAGTATTTCTTTTAATTAATTGGGTTTTAAAGAAAGATTAAATTCATGGAATTTTATGAACTGCATCCCGAAAATCCACAGTTTAGATATATAAATAAAGCAGTGAATGTTTTAAGAGAGGGCGGAGTAATAATCTATCCTACAGATACTGTCTATGGAATTGGATGTGATATATTTAACAAGGAAGCATTACAAAGAGTTAAAGATATAAAAATTGATCCTGACATTAAGTTATTAAGTTTTATTTGTTCAGGTTTTAAGGATATATCTAAATACGCAAAAATATCAGATTATGCTTACCGGACTATGAAACATCTTTTACCCGGACCCTACACATTTATTTTGCCGGCTGCAAGGCAGGTCCCCAAAAAGCTATGGTCAAAAAGAAAAACCGTGGGAATAAGGATACCAGACAACCTAATTGCATTAAAAATAGTTGATGATCTTGGGAACCCTATAATCAGCACTTCAACAACAAATAGAAAAGGTGATGTGCTTTACGATCCTTATGAAATAAAATTAATATTTAACTCACAAGTGAACCTGATGCTCTCTTCAGGCAATCTTTCTGGAAAATCTTCTAGTGTAATTGATTTAAGTAATGATGAACCTGTTATAATTCGTGAAGGTGCGGGTGATATAAGCATGTTCGTTTGATCTTATTAAATATATTGAAATTACTGTTTACGAATGACCATAGTTGGTGATGCCTGCGCTAATGGCGTTAGTATTACTTCATTAATATTAACATGCTCTGCTCTTGTAGCACAGAAAAATACTGCATCTGCAATATCCTCGGCAGTTAGAGGGATTATCCCTTTATATACATTACTCGCTTTTTCTTCATCACCGAAAAAACGAACAACACTGAATTCTGTTTCAACCAGACCAGGATCGACAGTGCTGACTTTAATATTTTTATCCAGCACATCCATCCTTATAGATTTTGTTAAAGCATTAACGGCAAACTTTGTGGCTGAATAAACATTTCCCAATGGATAAGTTTCGTGCCCGGCTACAGAACCAATGTTAATTATATGTCCTCTTTGCTGTTCAACCATTTTGGGAAGAACCTGCCGTGTAACATAAAGTAATCCCTTTATATTCGTATCGATCATCTCTTCCCAATCATCAATTTTGCCTTCGTATATTTTATTATATCCTCTTGCCAGCCCTGCATTATTAATTAAGATATCAATGTCTTTCCATTCATCTTCCAACGATGACAGGGTGTTTTTAACTTCACTGTGATTCCTGACATCAAGCTTTATTGGTTTAACTTTTATTCCATATTTGCCAGTCAACGCTTCAGCAAGTTCGTGTAATCTTTCTATTCTTCTTGCTGCAAGAAGGAGATCAGCGTCTGCTTCTGCAAAAGCCAATGCACACGCTTTACCAATACCGGCTGAAGCACCGGTTATAAACACAGTTTTATTTTTTAAATTTTTCATATTTAATCCTTTACAAGGATAATCAATGGGGAATTGAAATAATAAATTAAAATTGTATTTAAATTTATAAATTATTTTGAAAGGATATAACCGGTGGGACGATTCTTTATTTAAAAACTCCGTCAATTAATGTGTTGCAGTTATTACACCTTCCATCGGTTAAATTATCCGAAATAACAGTATGCCAATCTCTGCGAATTAGATTTTCTCCACAGTCGGGACAAAAAGTGGTCTGCCCTTCAATGTTATGTACATTACCTACATAACAATATTTAATTCCCATCGATAGTGCAATGCCCCTTGCTTTTGTAAGTGTGTATTCGGGAGTGTTTTCTTTATCTTTCATTTTAAAGTCGGGATGGAATGCAGTAAAATGAAGAGGTACATTATCCGCAAGATTTTTTAAGATCCATTCGCATTCTAATTTTAATTCTTCTTCGGAGTCATTTTCATCGGGGATTAATAATGTAGTAATTTCGATCCAAACATCGGTTTCATTTTTTAGCCAGATCAATGTATCGAGCACATCATCTAAATGAGAAAAAGTAGTCTTCCAGTAAAACCTTTCCGTGAATCCTTTCAGATCAACATTGGCAGCATCAATGTATTTGTAAACATCTTTGCGCGCTTCTTTATCGATGTAACCTGCAGTTACCATAACAGATTTGATGTTTTCTTCTCTGCCGAGTTTTGAAATATCTATTACATATTCGCCAAAAATTGTAGGATCGTTATAAGTATATGCTATAGACGGTGTGTTATTTTCTTTTGCGAGGGCAATTACATCTTCCGGTGTTGCGTAAACAGAATTCAAATCATCTATTTTTGCTTTGCTTATAGACCAGTTTTGGCAAAACTTACACCCGAGATTGCAGCCCGCAGTTCCAAAACTTAAAACTTTAGTTCCTGGCAAAAAATGATTGAGTGGTTTCTTTTCAATCGGGTCTATAGCAAACCCTGAGGGTCTTGCATAACCAAGCGTGTATAACTTACCGTTATGATTCTGCCTGATATAGCAAAAGCCCGGCTGCCCATCACCTATCTTGCAATATCTTGGGCAAAGAGTACAGAGAATCTTTTCGTTCTCCACAGGTTCCCACCATTTGGCTTCAACATAATTATTACGTTTACTTAAAATATTCATTTACATTACTTCAAATCTTAACCAATTAACTCTACTTTTCTCAGAGAACGGAGTGCCTGCCATAAATATAACCATATCTTCCTCAATTACAAGTCCGGTATTCAGTATCATTGCTTTTGCTTTATCAATTGCCATGTGTTCTTTGTCAATTTTCTCCATAAACAATGGGGCAACACCCCAACGAAGACATAATGAATTCATAGTTGCAAATTTATCAGAGATTGCAATTATTTTTGCCGCGGGTTTATATTTTGAAATACGTCGAGCAGCCCTTCCTTTATAAGTGAAAACTACAATTGCTTGAGCATTTATTTGTTTAATTGTTTCTGATATGCCGCGAAATACTGAATCGAATAAATTTTCTTCAAGATTAGCGGGAATTACAAAATTCAACTCGTATTTGTTTACGGGATGTTTTTCCGAATTAAGAATTACCTCATTCATCAATTGAACTGTTTGAATAGGGAATTTACCTATTGAAGTTTCACCGCTTAACATAACAACATCCGTCCCATCCCATACAGCATTTGCTACATCCGATGCCTCAGCACGTGTGGGTATTGGCGAATAAATCATTGATTCGAGCATTTGTGTTGCGGTAATTACCAGTTTGCCTTCTTCATTACATCTTTTGATTATTTGTTTTTGAATGACTGGTACTTCCTGCGGTGAGAGTTCAACTCCGAGGTCACCGCGTGCAATCATTATTCCCTCACATACTTTTAAAATTGAATCAAAATCATCAATAGCTTCCTTCTTTTCTATTTTAGCAATTACCGGAATTATTTGTTTTTTA
Organism: Bacteroidota bacterium; assembly: GCA_022564295.1. GTDB lineage: Bacteria > Bacteroidota > Ignavibacteria > Ignavibacteriales > Ignavibacteriaceae > BMS3ABIN03. The sequence continues at coordinate 102,116 of JADFLR010000007.1, forward strand.
TCTTTAAGCCATTCTTTTAATTCAATTAAATCTTTTGAAGAACGAACAAATGAAAGCGCGATATAATCAACACGATGCTTTATAATGAACTCAAGATCACGGTAATCTTTTTCAGTAATTGAAGGGGTGGAAAGTTTCATACCCGGAAGGTTCATCCCTTTCCTGGGAGATAAAATCCCGCCGTTTTCAATATCGCATATTATAGAACTATTCTTTTTCTCTTTTATTCTTAACCTGATCAGTCCATCATTGATTAATATCGGTGAATCAATTTGTGCATCATCAATTAATTGTTTATATGAGGTAGAAATAATCTTCTCGTCGCCTTTTATATCATCTATGGTTATTTCAATTTGTTCACCGGTTTCTATAAAAATAGATGGTCTTATTAGTTCACCAATCCTTATTTTGGGTCCTTGCAAATCAACTAATGTAGCCAAGGGCGATTCAAGCTCAAGGCAGGCGATATTAATGTTCTCAAACAATTCGGTAAAGAAATTATAATTACCGTGGGACATATTAAATCTGACTCCGTCTACTCCTGCTTTAATCAGTTCCTTTATTGTTTCAGCGGAAGAAGTTTGAGGTCCAAGTGTCGCAAGTATTTTTGTTCTTGCCCTGTTCGTTTTGTATGATATCATTTTCGTTTTTTCTTTCGCGGAGTGGTTTTTTTCTTCATTGCTCTTGCTTTAGCGTACATATCTTTTATTTTCTTTTCAACCAGGTCAAACACTGACCCATTATCATATCCGGTTTTGGTTTTTGTTCCCGCCGCGACTCCTGTGAGTATTTCGATTCCTTCTTCAACTCTTTCAATCGGATAAATATGAAACTCTCTTTTCTTTACAGCTTCAATTACATCTTCTCTCAACATCAAATCTTTAACATTTTGTATTGGAATTATCACTCCCTGCTTTTTGTTCAATCCGGTTGATTTACACACATCATAAAATCCTTCTATCTTTTCATTCACTCCGCCAATTGGCTGTACATCACCTTTTTGATTAAGCGAACCTGTAACTGCAATAGATTGTTTTATCGGCAAACCGGAAAGTGTAGAAAGCAATACGAATATTTCGGTACATGACGCACTATCACCGTCAACTGTTCCGTAAGATTGTTCGAAGACAAGATTTGCATTAAACGCAAGTGGTAACTCCTGTCCGAAAGTTTCTTTAAAGTAACCTGAAATAATTAAGACACCTTTGTTAAAATGGCGTCCGCTCATTCCTGCTTCACGCTCGACATTAATAATATTTCCGCTTCCTAAAGAAACCGTAGCCGTAATTCTCGTTGGTCTTCCGAAGGAATAAAAATCTGCTGAGTAAATTGCCAAACCGTTTATTTGCCCGCACCGTTCGCCGGTAACATCCATCAAAAAAGTTTTATCTTCGTACATTTCAGATATTTTAGATTCCAGCATACCATGCCGTTCTCGTGCATTCTGATACGCTTTTTCGATATGAACAGCAGTTACGATATCGGCACCATCGTCTGTTGCCCAAAAGCTTGCTTCCCTGGCAAGATCAGCAATTTTAGAAAACCTTGTTGTAAGTTTATCTTTTCGTCCGGCAAATATTGCAGCAATTTCAAGCAGATATGCTATAGCATATTTATCAAATTCTTTCAAGTTTTCATCTTTAATAAATTTCTTTATAACACGAGCATACTCTACTAAAACAGTATTAGTGCGTTTCATTTCATAATCAAAATCTGCTTTTATTTTAAACATCTTTTTAAAATCGTATTCGTTCTCTGATAGGTAAGAATATACAAACTGACTTCCTATAAGTATTACTTTTACATCAAGCTCAATTGGTTCAGGTTTTACGGTAGAGGTGTTTAATTGAAAAAGACCTGGTGAATGCTGAATTTCGAGTTTGTGATATGTCAGAACTCTTTTAAGCGTCTTCCAAACACCCGGTTCTTCAAAAAGATGCATTACATTTAATACCAGGTAACCACTGTTTGCTCTTAGTAACGAACCGGCTTTAATATTTGTAAAATCGCTGTAAAAGTTTCCATGCCCGTCACCAACTCTTTCAACTGCGCCAAACAAATTAGAATATGTTGGTGAAGTTTCAATTATTATAGGGCATTCATTAGTTGTGCTGTTATCGAGAATAATATTTACATCATAATCTCTGAAATAATCAATTACATATCCTTCGGTAGTTGTATCGCCCTGAGGTTTTGTGCCTTTAAATATTTGAATATTTTCAAGAATGTTTTCTTCCACCTGTTTTAAATAAAATTGTACTTGTGGTTGAGGGTAATTATCCTTCAGGTTTTCTATTATTGCCTTAACTACGTCGCGGGCACATTCTATTTCCAAATCTTCCAATTTTTTCTGGAATTCCTGTCCGATTTTAAGTCCCTTTTTAAATAATAGATGTAGTTCTTCTTGATGATCGTTATATTTTTTTATTATCTCTTTTGCTTTTCCCTCTTTCAATTTTCCGTCTTTTACTTTCTGTTCAAGTTGGAAGATCGGAACCTGCTCGTCATCTATAATCGGAATTATATCGGGGCGTGCAACCTCACCGATTTTTACATGTCCCAAAGACATGCCTTCTTTTCTTAGTTCCATATCAAAACCGCTCATTAATTCTTCTTCTTTTTTTCCATACAATGAAACAATATTTTTCTTCTTTTCAATGTATAGTTCACTTTCAAAAGCTTGCGGAATTTTTTGTTTTAGCATTTCGATGGCTGAGTGAAGTGCGCTTTTAAAGAATTTTGCTTTACCTTTTGGGAAAACAAGGAGCATCGGTCTGTCGGAATCATGAAAATTATTTACATAAGTGTAATCGAAAACTTCCGGGCAGGTTGAACCAATCACTTTTAGCATTTGCTTTACACTTGTAGCTTTACCTGAGCCTGAAAGTCCCGCCATGTAAATATTATAACCCGGTCCTTTTAATTCCACGCCCAACCTTAATGCTTTTAGTGCACGCTCTTGTCCTAATATTCCTTCAATTGGTTCAATATCGCTTGTTGAGGTAAACTCAAAAATATCGGAATCACATTTCCAACGCAGTTCTTCGGGTTTTAGTTCTTTATGTTTTTTTGCTTTCGGAGAAATCATAAATTGACCTTATTTATATTAAATAGGTAAGAATTAATCATTCAAATATTAGTTGCAAAAATCTAAATATTATTCAAGTTAATAGCAAAGAACAAAAATGCAATGAGGTTAAATGTCGTTGAATTGTCATTCGTAATTTTTAGTTATTTTTATTGTGATCTTAATAACAAATATTGATAAAATGAAAACAAATGAAATAAATAAAGCACGAAAACTCTTCCCTTATCTCAAAAAGGGAGTTGTATATTTTAATCATGCATCAACGGGACCAATGTCTTCACGGGTTAAAGAATCATTAAATGAATTGCTCTATTTAAAAAGTGAAGGGAAAATTGATGATTATAAAGAATTATTAAGAAGAGCAGATGAATCAAAACAATTGTTTGGAAAATTGCTGAATACAACTGCGGATAGAATCGCTTTTACAAGCAATACATCTTCGGGATTGAATATTCTTGCACAGGGAATTCGATGGGAAAAAGGCGATAGAATAATTCTTGCCGATGTAGAATTTCCGGCAAATGTTTACCCGTTTATGAATTTAAAAGAAATCGGAGTTGAAATCGATTTTGTGAAATCAGAAAATGGTATTGTAACTGCTGAAGATCTGATTCATACAATCACTCCGAAAACTAAATTGATCTCGGTAAGTTTTGTTCAATTTCTCAGCGGTTACAGAATCGATCTTGAAAAACTTGGAACTACTTGCAAAGAGAGAGGAATAATTTTATCTCTTGATGCAATCCAGGGATTGGGTGCACTTACGCTCGATGTACAAAAGTGCAATATTGATTTCATATCCTGCGGAACTCAAAAGTGGATGCTTGGCCTACAGGGAATGGCTTTCATCTATATAAGTGAAGAACTGCAAAGTAGCTTAAAAACATCATCTGTCGGCTGGCTTTCGGTTGAGAATGCGTGGGACTTAATTGATCATAATTTTACGTTGAAGAAAACAGCTAACAGGTATCAACCGGGAACGCTAAATACATTTGGCATATATACAATTAATGCATCTTTAAAAATGTTTGATGAATTCGGTTTTAATAATATTGAAGAGCAGGTTTTATCAAATTCACAATATTTAATCGAGCAATTAGCCAATACCGAGTTTATTCCATTATTAAAAAACTTTAGTAAGAAAAATCTTGCAGGAATTGTTAGTTTTAAAAGAGAAGATGCGGAAAATATTTTTAATTATCTACAGGAAAAAAATATTGTAACTGCTGCAAGAGAAGGAATTGTTAGATTATCGCCACATTTTTACAATACTAAAGACGAGATAAATAATGTGGTTGCTGAATTAAAAAATTATTAAAATATTTACTAATATTAAAGCATAGTTATTAATAATTATTTGAGGAATAACATGAGACACATTTGCCGATTAAATATTAACCTGCTATTATTAATAATCTCTTTTGCTATGATATCCAGCCAAAGCTTTGCACAAAATGATAAAAAAGTAAGAATAAGTCCTAAAGCAACTGTAATCCAAACCGTTGGATTTACAGAAGTTAGAATTGACTATAATCGACCTGCTGTAAAGGGAAGAGTTATTTGGAGTGGGTTGGTGCCGTATGATAAAGTATGGCGTGCAGGTGCAAACGAAGCAACTAAGATTACATTTTCAACCGATGTGAAAATTAATGGCAAAACATTAAAAGCAGGCAGCTACAGTTTCTTTGCAATCCCCACAAAAGAAAAATGGACATTGATATTTAACAAAGTAGCAGACCAATGGGGTGCATTTGAATACAATGAAGCCGAAGATGCTTTGAGATTTGAGGTTACTCCCGAAGAAGGCAGTATGCAAGAATGGCTGGCTTACACAGTTACAAAAACATTAAAAAATTCTGCGGTAGTAAAACTTGAATGGGAAAAGTTAAAAGTTCCGTTTACGATTGAGGTTTCAGTAAAATAATTTATAAAAAAGTTAATGGGTGTTAGTCACCTTCATAGAAATTAAGTTAGATGTGACTGGCACATTTTTTAAACCTTTTAAAAACTATCCTCTAATTATCTTCAACAATTCTTTAGTTTTTTTCTTCAGTAGTTTCTCATCATTCTTTGTTTCAACATTTAATCGCAACATCGGTTCGGTGTTGGACATTCTTAAATTGAATCTCCAGTCATTGTAATCAACAGATAAACCATCCATTTTATCAATTTTTCCGTCGGAATATTTTTCCTCAACTTCTGCTATTTTAGCAGCAGGATCATCAATCTTTGAGTTTATTTCACCGGAACAGGGATAAGCTGTTATCATTTCATCTACAAGTTGGGAGAATTTTTTCTTCTCTTCACTCATCAACTGAAGCACTAATAAAAATGGTATCATCCCGCTATCGGAATAAGAATTATCTCTAAAGTAATGATGCGCAGACATTTCACCGCCGTAAATTGCATTCACCTCTCTCATTTTTTCTTTTATATAAGCGTGTCCGCTTTTTGATACGACAGCTTTGCCGCCAGCTTTTTTAACAATGTCTAAAGTGTTCCAAACAAGGCGCGGGTCGTGCACAATATTTTCTCCCGGATGATTTTTTAGAATTGATTTTGCCAGTAATCCTACAATGTAATATCCTTCAATAAAATTTCCCATTTCATCAAAAAAGAAACAGCGGTCGTAATCACCATCCCATGCAACTCCAAGGTCAGCTTCGCTTTTTATTACAGCTTCAATGGTTGGTTTCCTGTTCTCGGGTAGTAATGGATTTGGAACTCCATTAGGGAAATTCGAATCGGGATCTGTGAAGACCTTTATCATTTCAATCGGAAGTTTATCTTCAATTGCATCCAGGGCAGCACCAACGCATCCATTTCCACCGTTAACAACAACTTTTAATTTATCTATTTTTGCAGGATCATAAAACTGGTTAAGGTTTTCTATAAAAACGTCCATCACATCTTGCATTCTTAATGTACCCTTTTTTTCACTAACATCTCCGAGATTATTATCAAATATCATCTGTTCAACTTCATTCAAACCGGAATCGTATCCAACCGGAACAGAATCCCTTTTTACGAATTTCATTCCATTGTATTCCGGCGGGTTATGGCTTGCGGTTATCATTATACCGCCATCTGCATCAAAATGTGGAGTGGCAAAGTAAACCATTTCAGTGCCGCATAATCCGATATCAATCACATCAGTTCCACTGTGGTTTATTCCCCTTATCAATGCTTCGGAAAGTTCATCGGAGGATTTTCGTACATCGCGTCCTACAACAATCTTATTTGCATCGACAAGTTTTGAATAAACTCGCCCAATTTTATATGCCAAATCTGCATTCAATTCACCCGGAACCTTTCCCCGGATGTCGTATGCTTTAAATCCATTAATTTTTGCCATAAAATTAAACTCCTGGTAGATAGTAGAATTTAATTGATATATTATTCAAGTACTGCGAAATGTATTTTTCTATAGTATAAAAGGTAATATTTTTATTCTCTGATTAATTCAGAGTGGAAAAATAATCATAGCTCAATTGAGAAAAAACTAAATAAGAGATTTTTTTTTCAATGGACTTTAAAGTAATAACTTTTTACATTGTGTATACAAATTAATTGTGGAGAGAGTTATCGGAAATACTGATACTGTAAAGTGGCACTTCGCTAAATGCAACAATTCTAAATGTAACTCAATTTTCCTTGTGAATCCTGAGGAATCCCCAGGCGAGTTAGGTTTCATTTGCCCTGAATGCAGCGCAAAAACTACAACATCGCATGTTGTTCAATGTTCGAGCTGCAAAACTATTTTAAATTTCGTAAGGGCAGCTCCCAGTGAAGAAAAAGTAGTTTTCAATGTACCTAAGTGTTCGCACTGCATTGGTACTATTGAAGATGAATGGGAAATTGAACCGCTTTATCAGCCGGAATCATATATTTAGGTATTGCATCTCAGGCTGATTTATTTTGAGTTCGGACATATTATTACATCGGAGTGCTATATTCAATCCGGTAAATATGTTTGATGAATTGGGTTGCAGCGGAATACCTATTCTTACATTTAGTTTATGTGAGATCAATTTCCTCCCCCCTACTATTCATCAAATCATCCATTTGTTAAGAACTTAAATAATAGTTGGTTCTTTTTTCATTTCGGATCTTTATCCGAAAATTTCGTTTGAAAATTGTTTAAAATAATTGAGGTATAATTGAAATGAAGAAGTCATTACTTTTCCTGTGTATAGTAATTGCTTTTGCTACTTTAATAAATGCTCAAGTCAGCAACAATTGGTTCGATCTTGATACGGTTAAGGCAGGAAAATTTGATACCGGCAAAATGTGGACTTTTGAATATCCACCCATCGATTATTTTGAAAAAGAATACCGGTTTACTCCCGATGAAGATTGGTTTGATCATGTAAGAATGGCAGCATTAAAGTTTGCCACTTACTGTTCAGCTTCGTTTGTTTCGGAAGATGGGCTTGTAATGACAAATCATCACTGTGCCAGGCGAAGTGTTACCCTCGTTACTCTTGAAGGAGAGGACCTTCATGAGAACGGATTTATTTCATACATTCTTGATGATGAAAGACTTGTTCCCGGTTTGTTTGTTGATCAGTTAGTTTATTTTCAAGACGTAACTGATGAAATCCAGGATGCAATGGATGAAGGAAAAACAGAGGATGAAAAATTAGCAATCAAATCAAGAATTGTTGAAGAAATTGAAACAAGGGTTGCAGAAGAAACAGGATTAGATGTTTCAATCACACCTTTATATGAAGGCGGGCGCTACTCTCTTTATGGTTATAAAAGATATAATGATGTGCGGCTCGTTTTTGCTCCCGAAGAACAATTAGGCTCTTTTGGAGGAGATGATGATAATTTCACTTATCCTCGTTATAACCTGGATTATTCATTCTTCAGAGTTTATGATGATGACGGTGAACCTCTTAAAACTGATCACTACTACAAATGGAGTGATAAAGGAGCAGAGGTTAATGAGCCGGTGTTTGTTGTTGGTAATCCCGGATCAACAAACCGATTGAAAACTGTGGCACAGTTGGAATATTTCAGAGATATTTCTTATCCGCGTACTTTGGAACTTATTAAAGGACTCATCGACACTTATGAAACACTTATTGAAAATGATCCTGAGAGAGAGTTAGAATTGAAAGACAGACTACTTAACTTTCTTAATTCTAAAAAAGCATACTCAGGTATGCTGAAAGGATTAAGAGACCCAATACTGATGCAAAGGAAAAGAGATTTTGAGAATAATTTTATATTAGCAGTTCAATCCGATGAAGAATTAAATGAAAAATACAGCGACCTTTGGGAAAATATTGAAGAGATAAGAAGTGAATTAAGCAAAATATCTAATAAAAGATTCTCGTTGAGAATGAGCGGGTTCACCACTCCTAGATATTTCTTTATTGCTGAGGAGTTAGTAAATATTGCAGAAGAACTTAAGAAACCTGAAAGTGAAAGAGATGACCTGTATGTTGGTAAAGAGTTGGATCTATCAATCGAATCAATGATGCCCGAAGATTTTGATTATGACATGAACAACAAATTATTGAAGCAAAAAATTAAAATCCTTTCAGAGAATTTGGGAAACGATAAAGAAATCATTCAAAAAATGACCGATGGAAAAACAGGTGATGAAGCTGTTGATTACATTCTTTCAAATTCTTCTTTAACTAATGCAGATGATATAAAAGAACTTGTTGCAGAAGGACCTGATGCTATTCTGAATGGAGACGATCCTTTTATTTACTTTATCCTTACTACAAAAGAAACGAGCGAAGAACTCAATGCCAAAGTGGATGAACTGACAGAACTTGAAGACATCTATAATGAAAAATTAGGAAGAGCTTTATTTGAAGTTTACGGTACTTCTATTCCACCTGATGCAACATTTACACTTAGAATTTCTGACGGTGTTGTAAAAGGTTTTCCGTACAACGGTACCATAGCGCCTCCATATACAACATTTTATGGAATGTATGACAGATATTATTCTTTCAATAAAGAATTTCCCTGGAGCTTACCTGAAAGATGGGAAAACCCTTCGGAAGATTTTGATCTTTCTACGAAATTCAATTTTGTTACAACTAATGATATTACCGGAGGAAGCTCCGGCAGCGCAATGATAAACAAAGATGCTGAAGTAGTTGGTATTGCCTTTGATGGTAATGTTCAGGGTTTACCCGGTATCTTTATATTCAGAACTGAAGTAAACAGAACTGTTGGCGTTCACTCTTCAGGAATAATGGAAGCGCTGGAAAACATTTATAATCTTAACCGTATCTTGGAAGAACTGAAGAGCGGGCAAATGGTTAGATAATTAATATTAAATCTTTAATTTAAAGTCGTCCTTGCGCTACTTTTTTTATATATAACTACTTATTCGATTTATCCATATTTATACGGAGCATCAAAATGCTAAGGTTATTCACTTATTCTTTTCTTTCACTAATGTTTTTTCTAACTGCTGCTCTTACTGCACAGGAAAACACTTTCACGTCATACGATTTACTAAGAATGAGGTTTGTGGTTGAAACATCAATCTCACCCGATGGCAATTTTATAGCTTATACGGTTCACGCTCCGCGGCAGCTAACGGATAAACCAGGTAAACATTACCGTTATTTATATTTGTATGATTTGGCGAATGAAAAATCTATGGAGTTATTGGGTGATAAAGTTTTAATTTCCTCAATTGCCTGGATGCCTGATTCAAAATCCATAACTTTCCTTGCCAAGTTAAATGATGATAAATACATTCAGGTATATCAGTTAATGATAGATTCCGGCGAACCCGCTGCAATAACAAACTCTTTTCACAATGTTTTGCAGTATCAAATGAGTAAAGATGGAAATCAGTTAGCTTTTGTTTCCACTTCTGTGGTTAGTGAAGAAAAACAAAACTTACTTGAAAACGGTTTTGATGCAGAAATTTATGAGGAAGAATATCTTGATAGAAATCTTTATCTGCTAAATCTTAAATCGCAAAGCATGGATCCTCGCCAGCTAACCGAAAATGTTTCTGTTTACGACTTTCGATGGAGTCCTGACGGAAAACAAATTGCAGCATTCATTGCCGATAAAAACCTTGTCGATTATTCCTATATGTTTAAAAGAGTTTACCTTATCGATACATTCACTGGAAAACGTTCGTTACATTTGGAAAATCCAGGTAAGATAAGTCAAATGGTTTGGAGCCCTGATAGTAAGCACATCGCTTTCATAGCAGCATCAGGCATTAATGATGCTGTAACCGGAAGTCTCTTCATTACCGAAGTTCCGAATACAAATAAGTTTGAGGAGTTAAAAAATTATGCTGAGGGTCTTGAGCTTTCTATCAGAAAAGTTGAATGGAAAGATGATAATACAGTGTTATTCCTTTCGGAGGAAGGTGTGGATATTTCTTTAAGTGAACAAGGAATTGATAATGCAGAACGAAAGATGCTCATCAATCCCGGGCAAATCGTGTTCAGAAGTTTTGATGTTAATGATGATTTTATCTCTTTAGCAGGAAACAATTCTAAACATCCATCAGAGTTATACAGTTTTACAATTATAGATAAGAAACTTGCTAAATTAACCGACGTTAATCCCTGGCTGCAAGAATTAAATCTAGCGAAACAGGAGAAAATAATTTACAATGCTCGCGACGGATTGGAAATTCAAGCCACACTTATCTATCCCGTAGATTATGAAAAAGGGAAAAAATATCCGCTAATATGTATGATACATGGAGGTCCCGAAAGTGCTCTCCAAAATGGCTGGCAAACTTCTTATAACCGTTGGGGACAAATTGCTGCTGCTAATGGTTTTTTTGTATTTATGCCAAATTATAGAGCGGGTTCCGGCAGAGGAGTTGATTTTACGATGAAAGGTTTTGGTGATACAGGTGGTGCAGAGTTCACCGATGTACTTGACGGAATTGATTACTTAGTTAAACAAGGGCTAATTGATAAAAAACGAGTTGGTATTGGCGGTGGTTCTTATGGTGGATTCTTTGCTGCGTTGGGTGCAACAAGATACACAGATTATTTTGCCGCTTCGGTAATGTTTGTTGGTGTAACTGACCAGGTTTCGAAAAGATTAACTACTGATATTCCGTTCGAGGATTATTTTGTGCATTGGGGATTTTGGACTTACGAAAATGAAGACCTTGTTTGGGCAAGAAGTCCTGTACGATATGTTAAGGATAGCAAAACACCTACTTTAATTCTTGGCGGAAAAGAAGATACCCGGGTTCATCCTTCCCAGAGTTTGGAACTTTACAGAGGATTAAAAGTTCATGGCGTTGCTCCAGTTCGTTTAATACGATATCCGGGTGAAGCACATGGTAACCGTAAAAACACTTCGAGGTTGGATTACAGTTTAAGAACTATGCGCTGGTTTAATTATTATTTGAATAGTGATAATCCGAAAGATGAAATGCCAAACAAGTATTTGGAAATAGAACTCCAATAATGTTTTGTGATCGTAGGGGCGTAATGCATTACGTCCTAACTTTTTCTTTTTTTACAACGTATAATTGAAATAAAAATTAAGAGAAGAATATTGTACAAGTGTATTATTAAATGTTAATCCGTATTCAATACCTGCACCTAATTTAAAACCGCTCAGGCTAAAACCCCGCAAATCCCAACCTGCTGAAAGAGAAAGCACAACACCGTAACCCCAAACATCAGTATCACTGAATGTTCTGTCATTAAGAGCCAACAAGCCAACTCCTTCCTCAATAAAAATCCCCTCTTCAAAATATTGTGTAGCTATTCCTTTAAAAGAAAAACCCTGAACAAACGGGAAATATGGTTTTCGAACATTTGGAATAATTGCATTAAAATCCTTTGCGTAAATATAGCTCAATCTTGGAGTAACTTCTAAAAACATAGCAAAGTTTGTTTCGATGTAAATGGAAGCAGTGAATGCAGCAATGGAAGGGGATTCCCCTGTGATAGTACCGCCGCCGATAGAACCACCCGCACCAAATCTTAATTGTGCGAAGGCGATTGATGATAAAAAAAATATAAACAGCAGAACTTTTATTGGTATAGAGAATAATTTCATTTAATTTTCTATAATTGGTTTAATTAATTTATTTTTACATCATCAAAGATAAAGGTAAAAAATGAAGCGTACACTCTATACTTATAAAACTGCTTTTACATTAGTGTACGAATAAAAATAATTATGAATAAAAAATCAGAAATAAAAATATCCGTTGAACTTGATGATAATAAAATGCCTGTAAAGATTGAGTGGGAAGCCGCCGATGCTAATTTTAAAGGTACAAAACCCGCAAAAACTTTAATGCTTTCTCTTTGGGATGAAAAAGAAAATGTTACACTAGGAATTGATCTCTGGACAAAAGAGATGAGCGTTGAGGAAATGAATTTGCATTACCATCAAATACTGCTTAAAATGGCGGATACATTTGAACGAGCAACACGCAATACAGAAGCCGCAAATCTATTAAGAGATTTCAACAGCAAGTTTGCAAGGAAACTGGAATTGAAGGAGAAATGAATAGTGAATTGACGGTCTGGCTATGTCCGTTAACGAATTTTGTAATACTTCTGTTTCGGCTTTTAATTCTGCTATTAAATTTTCAATTGAATAATAGTTATACTCTAAGCGGAATTCAACCTGCACACAGAAATTTGTTCTAACAACAAAATAGCAAATAAAATATTTATTACATTTGCAATTATACACCTTTCTCTTTATCCGGGTTTTGATTATATGTATTACTCCTGCCGCGAGGTATAGACAATGATATCCATTCCTTCCCAACGATCATTCTTGCTATATAAACTATTTGCCCAACATGGTAACTTACGTGCGCAAGCGAACGGTGGAGTGCATCGGCTACGGTTAATTCTTTTTCTCTTATTGTAACAGTTTTATCCAAATCATCATCCGATAACTCATCCAGAGTTGTTAGAAGCACAATCCATCCATCATCCCATAACTGCAATAGTTCTGATTTTGTTAGATTTCTTTCCTCAAATTCTGCATCACGTTTCCTCCACGGTTTCTCTCCGTCTGTTGTCATAAAATCAGTAAACCTTGAATTGAGATTGCCTGAAATGTGAGCTACAATAACAGATATTGAATTATTATCATCACCGAATAGCTTATTTACTCCATTTTCCGGTGTCTGTTTTATAGCACCTTCGCCAAGTTTTTTATAACGAAGATATTCAGCTTTAATTGATGATATTATCATTTGTTAATCCTTTCAAATTTTGAACTCTTCTGTGTCTTCCCCTTATCAAAGAGGAGAAAAAAACATCCTTCATCCCACATTCTAAAAGGGGGGAAAGAGGGGATTACTTAGTTAACCAATCTTCATATAATTCCGGTCTTCTATCCCTTAAAAATAATTTATTTGCGTGTGAAGTTTTTACTTTTTCCTGATCAATATCGCAGTAAAGTATCTCATCTTTTCCTCTTTTAGCTTTTGCAATTACAATGCCTTCGGGATTGCAGACAAAAGACTCCCCTGAGAAAGTTAAACATTCTTCTTCACCAACTCTGTTACACAAAGCTGTAAAATATCCATTTTGAAATGATGCTACTCTTAACTCAGCTTCGTAGAGACCTTCGGGCCATTCGCCTACTGTACCTGCTTGCGGAATGAAGACCACTTCGGCTCCTTTCAATGCAAGTGCGCGCATATATTCCGGGTAGTGTCTATCATAACAAATTGCAATTCCTATTTTACCGAACTTAGTTTCATAAACAGGTGCTCCGTTATTTCCGGGTGAATAATATCCTTTTTCATGAAAGCATGCATAATCTGTAATATGTATCATTCTTGTTACACCAAGAATATTTCCATCAATATTAATTACTGGTGAGGAATCATAAAAGTTGTCACCATCTTTTTCATAAATATTTAGAATAATCACAACTCCAAATTCTATTGCGAATTTTGAAAACACTTCAGTAATCGGACCCGGAATAGTTTCAGCAAGTTTTATTTTATTTTCACCAACAGGTTTCTGTGGATAGAAGGGAGTAAAAGTAAGTTCGGCAAAACAGATAATGTTTGCTCCATTTCCCGCAGCTTCTTTAACAGAATGAACTGCTTTGTTTATATTTGATTTAATATCTTTTGATGCGGTTTGTTGGATAAGTGCTATTTTCATTTTTATTTATCCCTGCTTTCTAAGAGTTTTTCGAACCCTTGTCTGTCTCCACTTTACCAAAGGGAAAAAATAAATTCCACCCTTTGAAAAGGAAGAAAAAGGGAAGTATTAATTACTATAACTTATTCTGTAAATCTTTCCTGCAAAATCATCAGAAACCAAAAGAGATCCATCAGGCATTTGTTGGATATCTACAGGTCTGCCTGAAACCGATTCACCTTTTAACCATCCTTCAGCAAAGGGTTCATAACTTATTACTGAACTGTCATTTAACCTTACAAGTGTAATTCTATAACCGATTTTTTCACTCCTGTTCCAGCTTCCATGCTCAGCAATAAATATTTGATTTTTATACTCAGCAGGGAACATATTGCCTGTGTAGAAACGCATTCCGAGAGAAGCAACGTGAGGACCAAGTTCCTGAGCAGGCAAAGTAAACTCAGATGCAAAGTGACCGCTGCCGAATTCAGGATCAGGAACGTTTGTGCCGTGCCAGAAAGGAAAACCGAAATGTAAATCCTTTGCAGGTGCGTGGTTCAATTCATCGGGAGGAATATTATCGCCCAACATATCTCTTCCGTTATCTGTAAACCATAACTCATTTGTTACGGGATGCCAATCAAACCCAACTGTGTTGCGAACACCATTTGCAAAAATTTCAAAATCGGTTCCATCAAAATTCATTCTTGTAATTGATGCAAAACGTTCATCTGATTCCAAACAAACATTGCACGGTGCTCCAACCGGAACATATAATTTTTCATCAGGCCCAAACCTGATAAACTTCCATCCATGATGAGATTCAGTGGGAAAATCATCACGTACAATTACAGGAGAAGGATTGTCGCGAAAAGTGTTTTCGATATTTTCGTACTTTAATATTCTGCTAACTTCGGCCACATAAAGAGCGCCATCTCTAATAGCGACACCGTTCGGCATTCTCAATCCCGATGCTACAACAATAATTTCATCCGCCTTATAATCATTATCGTTATCCACAACCGCATAAACTTTATCGGATGAACGTGTACCAACAAATAAAATTCCGTTTTCACTCAGCACCATCGACCTTGCATTTGGAACATCTGCATAAGTTTCTATAATAAAACCAGGTGGCATAGATATTTCATCAGTGCTTATCTGCCCGATATTCGAATCGCAAGAAATTAGTGCAAGTGAAAGAAGACAAATTAACGCTGCAGGTTTACTGTAATTATATTTTTTCATAATTATTACCTCGTGGTTATTGTTTTTATTACTTCACATTGAAGCTGAGGAGTATTTTTAAATTTTGAATCTGTTAGTAATATTATGAATATTTTTTTATTCGGATCAATCCAAATCGAGGAACCGTTATCGGAAATATAACCAAAAGAAGAATCCGAAAAATCATTGCAAATATTTACTTCGGAAATATATGTGCTCCATCCCAATCCCGAATAACTTTCCGGTAATTGCGGAGCTGTAAATAGTTTTATAGTAGCCGCAGATATGTACTGCTCTCCATCATAATAACCATTTTGTAAAATCATTTGTACAAAGATTGATAGTTCGTCGGAACTGGAATATAAACCATCAAATCCGGTAACGCCGTTCATTATCTTTTTTAATAACTTTGATTGTGAAAGATAACTTCCATATTGAAACCGGTTATTATTCATTATGTTATTATTCGAATTCAATTCTTTAGTGATGAGGAAAAACGTATTATCCATTCCAAGCGGTTCGAACAACCTTTCGTTCAGGAATTCGTTAAGAGGTTTTCCTGCTATCCGTTCAATAATTAATTGCAAAATTAAAGAATTTAATTCGCTGTAGAGTAATTGCTCACCTGTTTTGTATTTTAATTTAATGTTTGATAATGCGTTCATTAAATCATCTTTGTTCCAATCGATATCCATCGAATCAATTTCCTGCCCAATACCAGAGTTATGAAGAAGCAAATTTTTAATTTTAATATTATCCTTTTCGTTTCCAATAAAATCATTAAGATGGTAGTAAACCTTATCATCGAGTAATAGTTTCCCGTCATCTATTAAAAGCATAACAGCGGAGGTTAATGCTACAGAACTTGTTAGCGTACCTAAATTTAAAACATCTTTTTTTATTAAACTGTTAGTCGTACTTACAATTTTTCCAAATGAATTCTGATAGATAATATAACCTGCCTTGCCTACGATAAGATCTGCTTTTAAAACTTTTTTATCTTTAATTGAATTAATGATAAGAGTATCAACACTAATAAATGAACTATTGTTTACTCTATAGGTAAGTTTCGTGATAATAGTATTATCCAGTTTTATACCATAACCTATATGATATTTAGTATTGGGGATCGAAACAGGCAATCTTCCGGTAATGTCGGTTTCGCCGAGCAAAGCTTTTAAACAAGCTTGCTGAGATGCAAGTGTATAACTGTATGCATTTAAATATGTACGAGTGATTGGAAAAGAAGATAAAAGATAAGGGTTTTTAAAGCTGATCATAACAACCGGCGCTTTTAACCGAAGCACCTTTTCTATAAAATTAATTTGATCTTTCCTTATTTTTTCCGTTCCTTCCTGTTCCTTAACTTCCATAAACACCGGCATTAAAATCAGATCGGATTTATTTAATGAAGTTAGAGCAATGTTGTATCCACGGTTCTTAGTTTTATTTGTAATTAAAATTTTGTTAATGTTTCCAATTCTATTTAAAAACTTATCCTGAAAATAAGTAGCTGTTTCATTTCCGTTACCATCCGTAACTGTAACGCAGGAAATGTTTTCGTACATTGATAAATCCAGAGGAATTACCCCCTCATCATTTTTAATTAAAGTTATTGATTTCTCGGCTATCTTTTTCGCTAACCTGTTGTTACCCGAATTATTTATTGAATCGATAATTGAATGTGTATTTAGGTTTAACTTTTTATCAATTCTCAACCATCTCTTTGCAGAGAATATTTTTCGCACACTCTTTTCAATTCTTTCCTCAGATATTTCTCCGTTTATTACAGCATTATAAATTGCTTCAATAGCAATAGAGGGCTGCGGAGGTATAAGTAGAATATCGTTTCCTGCCTTTACTGCAAGAACAACTAATTCTTCCGGTGAAAAAGAATTGTAATTGTTTATAGCTTTCATGTTCATTGCATCAGTAACTATCAAACCATCGAACCCAAGAGTATTAATTAACAGGTTTATAATTATGGTTTTAGAAAGAGTTGCTGGAAGTGTATCGTATGCGGGCACTTCTAGATGACCAACCATAATAGATTGGACACCGAAATATACCGCTTGTATAAAAGGATATAACTCGGTCGCAAATAATTTTTGTTTATCTCCTGAAATCATCGGCAAATCAGTATGGGAGTCAATTTCGGTATTGCCATGACCGGGAAAATGTTTAACAGTTGCAATCACTCTGCCGTGTTTTGTCCCGAGTATAAATGAGGAGACAAATTCAGAAACAGTAAATTTACTTTCTGAAAAGGATCTTGTATTTATAACTGGATTGAGAGGATTGTTATTAATATCAGCGACAGGAGCAAAGTTTTGGTGTACTCCAATTAACCTGCTTTCAATGGCAATAGCAGTAGCCATTTCATAACCAAGCTGAGAATCTAATGAAGCACCAAGAGCCATACTGTGTGGAAATTCAAGTGCATCATCAATCCGGCTTCCCAATCCTCTTTCATAATCAGAAGCAATAAGCAGAGGAACATCGGATAATAATTGCATCTCCCGAATAAAATTAATTTCCTGTTCTAATTCTCCCTGAAACATTATCAATCCGCCAATCTTATAATCTTTTACAAGAGCAACCGTGCTGTCGTAATCAGGTGATAAAGTATCCATATAACTTCTGTATACGGGTGCCATTATCATTTGTGCGCACTTTTCTCTTAGACTCATACCAGAGATTTGTTTTTCAATCCATTCTTTATCGGTTTCAGATAATGGAAATACCGAAGGATATTTTTCATCATTTAAAGTAATAAAAGACCTACTGTTTATATTTTTTTCATTTGCTGAAAAAATAAAAACAGATATTATTAATACAATAATTCGATATGAATAGAGTTTAAGTTTCAATGCCCTCAAAAAAATAATAATTGACTAGTATAATATAAGAATTGAATATCAATCCAATGCGTTTATTACTGCATCGTGAAGTGCGGGGCGAACTTTATATAATTTTTTATTTTCCCTGGTAGGATAAACCCTGTTGGTTAAAAACACAACAAATAATTTTCTTATTGGATCAACCCAGACGGATGTTCCTGTAAAACCCGTATGCCCGAAAGAAGTAATATCAAATAATTTTCCCGCAGATGAGTTTCTCTCCGATTTTGTATCCCATCCCAATGCTCTTGTACTTTTATCAGAATACCTGGTTGTGAAAAGTTTTACAGTTTCAGGTTTTATTATTTGACGTCCATTGAATGTTCTGTCATTCAATAGTAACTGCAGCAGACTGCTTATATCTTTAGCTGTTGAGAACAAACCAGCGTGTCCGGCAACTCTGTTTAACAATGAAGCGGTTTCATCATGAACTTCCCCCCACACTAATTTATTGCGCCAGTAATTGTCATATTCTGTCGGAGCAATTTTATAGATTAATGAATCGGGCGGATTAAAAAAAGTTGAATTCATTTGGAGCGGTTTGAAAATCTCTTCTTTGCAAAAAGAATCAAATCTTTTAACGGTTACTTTCTCAATTATTTTTGCTAAAGTTATAAATCCCAAATCCGAATAATCTGTATTGCTGCCCCGTTCGTAACTTAAAGGTGTTTTATAAATTTCTTTAATTACTTCGTCTGCCGAATAATTATTAGTATAGAATCTTTTAAATGCAGGTAATCCACTGTTGTGAAGCAGCAAATTTTTTATTGTTACTTTTTCTTTTCCGCTCTGGGCAAACTCAGGGATATATTTTCCAACAGGATCATCGAGTGAAAACAACATTTTATCGTAACAGATCATTGCTGCGGTAGTAGTTGCAATCACTTTTGTTAATGATGCAATGTCGTAAATGGTATTTATAGTTACAGATGCGGAAGTATCATCATAAGTTAATTGCCCGAAAGCTTTTTCATAAATTATTTTTCCGTCTTTTGAAACTAAGACTACCGCTCCCGGGAAGGCACTATCTTTAATAGCCGATTGAATTATTTCATCTAGCTGAGTGAAATCATATTCACTTTGCAGTTGTTTATTATTCTGGCAAGAAACATTCAATCCGTACAAAAGTACTGCTGCAAAAATTAACGGCATGTATATCATGCCTAAACTATTCATTTGTCGATTCTTTTTTCTTACCAAAATCATTATCCAAAGGAATAAACTTTGTAATGATAAATGAAGGAATTGTAGAGATTAAAACCAACATAAAAAATTGTTTATATCCGACTGATTCTTGGAGCCAACCGCTTATCATTCCGGGCAGCATATTACCGAGTGCCATAAAAGCAGTCGCGATTGCGTAATGAGTAGTTTTAAACTTACCTTCGGAAATATAAATGATATACAGAAGGAATGCGGCAAAGCCGAAACCATATCCGAATTGTTCGACGGCAATACAGATATTAATAAGAAGTAAGTTAGATGTTTGTGTGTGTGCAAGAAAAATATAGACCGCATCAGGCAGGTTGATAGCGATCAACATCCACCAGATCCAAAACTTCAAACCTTGCTTGGCAACGGCAAAACCGCCTAAGATTCCTCCCAGAGATAAAGCAATCAGTCCGACCGTGCCGTAAACAAGACCGACTTGTGAAGTCGTCAGTGCCAAACCACCCTTTTCATATGCGTCAAGTAAAAAAGGCGATGCAAGTTTTGAAAGCTGTCCCTCACCCAATCTATATAAAAGTATAAACGCAATTATAATGAGTATCTTATCTCTTTTGAAAAAGATTATAAAAGTTTTAAAATAATCAGTTAGAAATGCTTTATAATCTTTTTCTTTTCTTTCCGCATCTTGTTTAGGGTGGGGAAGAATAAATAAATGATAAATAACGAAAAAGAGGAACAGTGCTGCGAGAATTAAAAAAGTTATCATCCAGGCAAAAGGAATATCGCCTGTCGTTTCTTCTAAATAACCCGCAAGAATTACCAATAATCCCTGCCCGGATATAAAAGCTATACGGTATGCAAGAGTGCGTACGCCTACAAACCATGCCTGCTGATGTTTGTCGAGAGAAATCATGTAATAACCGTCTGCTGCAATGTCCTGTGTAGCAGAACTGAAAGCCATAAGCCAGAAAAAAGCAAGCGTGTATCTGAAAAAGTTATCTGCAGGAACAGTAAGAGCAACGCCCGCTAATCCCACGCCGATGAAGAACTGCATTATTAAAATCCAGAAACGTTTTGTTTTTAGAAGATCGACAACCGGACTCCACAACGGCTTAATAACCCACGGCAGGTAAAGCCAGCTTGTATAAAGTGCAAGCTCGGTGTTGGAAATGTTTAAGCGTTTATACATTATTCCCGAAACCATCATCACCATAACATAAGGGAGACCTTCTGCGACATACAGCGAAGGAACCCAAAGCCATGGATTTCGTGATTCCTTTTTAATCACTCAGCATTTCCTTTGCAAGAAGAATAGCTCCCTCAATTGGTGAGTATTTCGGTACAACTATTTTAACCGATGGAAGAGAAGTTTTGATTTTACCGCGAAGCATATCCGAATAAACATTATTATTTAAGATTAAACTTCCGGCAAAAGAAACACTCAGATCAATCGTATTCATTTTTTTCATCATCGTGCTTAAATGATGAATTAGTTCCTCCGATTCTTCAAGTAGAATGTGATGTGCTATTTGATCTTCTTTTTTGGCTGCAATAATAACAACCTCGGCTACTGATGCGATATCAAAATTCTCTTTATAAACTTTTGCTATTAATTCATCCGTAGTTCTAATTGAATATTTTTCTTCAATTAGTTTAATAATTAAAGTTTCTTCCCCACGACCATCAAAATACTTTGCCGCTGCCTGCAGCCCTTTTTTTCCTATTGAAAAACCGCTTCCTTCATCACCTAACAATCTTCCAAATCCGCCGGTACGATAAATATTTCCTTTTTCATCCTTACCGTAAATTATCGAACCGGTTCCGGCAATCAATATACACCCTACTTCATTCGGGAAAGCACCTTGCAAAGCAATTTGTGCATCGCTTACAACTTTTAAAGATTTTATTTTAATTTCATCCGCAGAAAATATTTCGAGCAAAGAGCTTTCCAGTTTTTCAGCATCCTTTTTCCGTCCTGCACCTGCTGCACCGATCACTATGTTCTCAATTTCAGAATAATCGGTGTTGAGCTTTTTTATACAATCATTTAGAAGAGACAATATTATCCTCGATGTTCCATCCGTTCCGGTAACTAAAAAATTAGCAGCACCGCCCGTAGTTGTATAAAGTATATTTCCATTAATATCAGTTAGGGCACATTCTGTTTTGGTTGCACCGCAGTCGAAACCGATAAGGTATTTCATCATCAAATAATCTTTAATTAAACTTCCAGTTAAAATTAGAAAAAAGATTTTGGTTGTAAAAATCAATCATCTAAATTTAATGTTTTGAATGCTGTTATTTATTACTTTCGCAAAGTAGTCAAAGTACTTTAAATAAAGTTACAATAAATAATTGCGGACTGGATGATAGGTTGAATGGGAATAGGTTTTAATGCAGAATGAAAATTAAGAAGAGCAGACTACGAAAGAATTAATGATTCGTGCTAAGTCTCCGTTATCCATGAATCTGTCCAAGAAGTGCTATTTCAATCTTAAAAGTAATCTCATTCCAAATTATTCTTTTGCACTAAATATCTTATCTGTACCAAAAGATAAATTATTTTTTTACTATAGGAAAACCCTTTACTGTCCACCCCGTAGTCCCTCCATTTAAACTTTTAACATTTGAATAACCCAGGGATTTTAATATTAAAAGACCTTCGATTGATTCGTTACCAACATTGCAAACCGTAACAATGGGATAATCTTTATCTTTAGGAAGTTTAGAATCACCGAGCAATAAATTATTTATAGGAATATTGATTGCATCAGTAATATGAGAAGCAGAATATTGATCAGAAGACCTGACATCTATAAAAATGGGTTTTGTTTCGCTTCTTATATTATAGGCCTCATCTAATCCAATAGTATTTAAATCATTGCGGCTCAATTCTATCATTTTATCAAGTAGTTCTTCTTTTTTGTTTTTAATATTGGATTGGGCAGGAGCACCCATCATATTTTCAAACATTTCCGGAAAATGTCTTTGAAAAGAACTTGCATATTTAAAAGCATTGTCTGGAAATATAACCACCACCACTGCATTCTCATCATCTTGGATTACCTTTAAAGCACCTGCAAGGGCAAGTCCTGAAGAGGGTCCTGCAATAATACTTTCTTCCCTATTTATTCTTAAGCACAAGTCAAATGCTTCGCGGGTCGAAACTTCAACTAATTGATCATATAGTTCCGGACGAAATAATTTCGTTTGTCGCAATTGGATAATACTTCGTACACCCGGTATATCATGCCCTTCTTCCGGATGAACACCAATTAACTGTATAGAAGATTTTTTTTCTTTCAAATATGTTCCAGCACCAGTGAGTGTTCCGCAAGTACCTAAGGCTGCCACAAAATGAGTAATTTTGTGCTCAGTTTGTTTCCATACTTCAGGGCCTGTTGTTTTGTAATGGGCATTTGGATTGGCCTGGTTTACATATTGATTAAGCATATGAAATTCTGGTTTTTGTGCCGTATCCATGGCTAAGGCGATAGCACCTTCTGGAGCGCCTGGCGCTGGACAGAGAGTATCTTCAACTTCCAAAACGTCGCAACCGAAAAATCTTAAAAGGGTCCTTTTTTCTATGGGGATCATAGATGAGAGGGTCGCCGTAATACTGTAGCCCTTGGCATTGGCTAACATGGTAAGAGCAAAACCTGTGTTTCCTGAAGTTGGTTCTACTAATTGATTAACTTCATCCAAAAGTCCTTCTTCTTCAGCATCGGCTAATAAATTCGCGCCAATTCTATCTTTTACAGAACTGAATGGATTATACCACTCCAGCTTAGCATATAATTTTGTCTGATTATATGGGACAACACGATTTAGTTGAACTATCGGAGTAGGATTATCTTCACTGGATAGCATATCTTCTACTGAGTGATAGACTCGTTTAATGTGATCTGTTTGTTTTCCCTTCATAATTTTCTCCATATCATGGCCCGGATGATCAAGCTAAATATAGAATGATATAATAGGTCTCGATGGTATTAGGGTTCTATCTAAAAAATATTTTGAGAATCCTTCAATTTATTTTATAATAATTAAAAATTATATACCGATGCTATTTATCTATCTTATCAGAAAATCTTCCATCATAATTCTGCTGAAAATGCATAAATTCTCCAAGTTAAACGTACAAATTATTAATTCTTTCAGCATAGTTGCCCACCAAAAGATCCACATCTTCTTCTTTTCCCAACAGATCCTGGAGAGTGATCTGAATTAATATATCATCAATCATTCTTTGAATTGTTTTCCAGAGTGAACGGATACTGCAATCAATTGAGTTAGTGCAAATAGTTTCGATGCCTGCATGCAAATCACAAAAATCAGATTCATAAAGCTTTCCACCTAATGCAATCATTACATCATTCACAACTATTTCTTTTGGTGGCTTGGTTAATTTGTAACCACCTGTTTGCCCGCGAGCGCTTTCAATGAAACCGGCTAATCTTAAAATTCTTAGTATCTTTCCGGCATTTGCAATTGAGATTCCCTCTAATTCGCTGACTTCGGGAATAGTTAATCCATGTGAAGAATCACTTTTGGCAATTCTCAACAACAATCTCATTCCAAATTCTTCTTGTGCACTAAATTTCATTTTTAATTTACATTATCCTTTTTATGTGTTATTCCGGACATGAGAGTCTATTGCGGAACTAATTTTTATCAATCTGAATCAGGCAGTTGCTGGATGAAGAGTCTCAATTATTCAAAAAAAGATTCTTCATTCCACTGTGCTCCATTCAGAATGACATTTCAGCTTGTGCAACACAGACATGATCCGGCATATATTCGTAGAATTTATTAGATTCCGTGTCAAGCACGGAATTACAACTTATCCATTAAACAGCGGTATCTTAGATCCGCAAGAAACTGCGTGGTTTACTTCTGTAAAATTTTCCGACGAGATTGACGGACCTTTATTTGAACAATACTGATTGAATATTTCTTTCCATTCATTTGCAATCTCTTCTGCTGTTCTTCCTTCAATCTGATGCCGCTGCGTAAAGTGAAGAACCTTACCATCCTTAAAAAGAGCAATACTTGGAGATGAGGGAGGAAAACCATCAAGCTGCAGTCTTATTCTGTCAACAGCATCTTTTTCCTGTCCAGCAAAACCTGTATAAATTTTATCGGGAATAGTCTCATTTTGTAATGCAAGTGATATTCCGGGTCTGGCACTGCCGGCAGCACATCCGCACACAGAATTGATAATAACTAAAGCTGTTTTATTGTCTTCTACATCAATTGCTTCTTCAACATCCTTTGCTGTAAGAAGTTCGGAAAACCCAACAGCTATTAATGCATCCCGCATTGGCTGTACCGAATTCTGATTGTACATTGGGTCTCTTGAAACTATGTTAAACATTTTTTACTCCTTATAGTTTTATATTTTAAAAATTCTTTGATAATCCTCTAATGTAATTAATACATGCCAAGTTTAACCTTTGCAGCATCCGACATCATGTCTTTATCCCACGGTGGTGACCAAACGATATCGACTTTTGCATCTTTTACTCCTTCAACCGCCATTACTTTCATTTCTACTTCGGGCGGTAATGTTCCGGCAACGGGGCAAGCGGGCGAAGTTAAAGTCATCTTGATATTTACATTTGCGTCATCGTCAAACGCAATTTCGTATATCAATCCAAGTTCGAAAATATCTACGGGGATTTCCGGATCGTAAATGGTTTGTAGAACTGAAATTATTCTTTCTTCCAGTTCCTGCTTATTTATTACTTTTTTTGTTTCTTCCATGATCGTTTAATTTATTATTGAATCGTACATAAATATATTTTGTTAAAGCTTTTTTAAACAGACCTTTATCGTTTATTTATCCATTGTTTACCATTCATCAAGCAGTCATTCATTCAGTCGTTACTTTCGTAGTTTCTTTTTTTAATGCTGATTTCATTGTATGCCAGGCAAGCGAGGCACATTTTACTCTTACCGGAAATTCTTGTACACCTGCAAACACGCCTAATTTACCTAATTCAGAAAGATCAGGATCATCGCCAAGTTTACCTGTCACTAGAGCATGAAAATTCCCAAATAATTTTTCAACTTCTTCAACTGTCTTGCCTTTTATCATCGAAGTCATTAATGATGCAGAAGCTTTTGAAATTGCACAGCCCGAACCCTGAAATGAAACATCTTTTATGATATCAGCTACAACATGAAGATAAATATGAAGCGTATCACCGCATAAAGGATTATATCCGTCTGCTTCCTGTGTTGGATTATCCATCACACGGAAATTTCTCGGGCTTTTATTGTGATCTAAAATCACCTGCTGATAAAGTTCTCTAAGTTCCAGATCCATTAACCAAACACCTCTATAATTTTTCTTAAACCGTTAACCAGAGTGTTAATTTCTTCTTTCGTATTATACATTGCAAATGAAGCCCTGGAAGTTGCAGGAATATTATAACGATCCATTACCGGCTGAGTGCAGTGATGTCCCGTTCTAATTGCAACTCCTTCAAAATCTAAAAATGTTCCTATATCATGCGGATGAACATCATCCAAAACAAAAGAGAGCACGCTAACTTTTTCTTTAGCTGTTCCAATAATCTTCAACCCGGGAATATCAGCGACAGCTTCGGTTGCATAATCGAGTAAATATTTTTCGTGCAGTGCTATATTTTCAAGTCCAACCTGAGATATATAATCGATAGCTTCACCCAAACCGATTGCTCCTGCTATATTAGGAGTACCCGCTTCAAACTTATATGGAAGTTCATTATAAGTTGTTCTCTCAAAAGTAACAGTTTCAATCATATCCCCGCCTCCCTGGAATGGCGGCATTGATTCCAGGAGATTTATTTTTCCGTACAGAATACCAATTCCAGTCGGTCCGTACATTTTGTGGCCCGAAAAAACAAGGAAATCACAATCAAGTTCCTGCACATCAATAGGGGTGTGATGAACTGCCTGAGCAGCATCTAACAAAACAGGAATGTTATTTTGATGAGCCAAATCAATAATATTTTTAACAGGATTTACAGTTCCGAGAGAATTAGAAACATAAACAACAGAGATAAACTTAGTTTTGTGTGTAATCAGTTTTTCAAACTCTTCAAAAATAATTTCGCCTTCATCGTTAATAGGGATAACTTTAAGCTTCGCCCCTTTTTCTTCGCATATCATTTGCCATGGAACTATGTTTGAATGATGTTCCATTTGAGAAATAATTACTTCATCACCTTCCTGAAAATTTGCTCTTCCGTATGATTGAGTAACGAGGTTAATTGATTCGGTAGTTCCGCGTGTAAAGATTATTTCATTTTTGCCAAGAGCATTTATGAAACTTTTTACTTTTATCCTTGCACTTTCGTATGCCTCTGTTGAAACCTGGCTTAAAGCATGAACTCCGCGATGAATATTGGAGTTCATCGAAGAATAGTATTCCTGTGTTTTTTTAATTACGCTTATAGGTTTCTGAGAGGTGGCAGCATTATCTAAATAAATAAGTTGTTTACCGTGTACTTTGGTTTGAAGTATCGGAAAATCATTTCTTATTTTTTCCACATCGTAAAGTGTGGAGTTAGGGATTACTGATATTATTTCTTTTGAGCTCATTTTATATTTTACTGGTTAAACCGTTTTGATAAAATATCTTCTAAATAATTTCTAACAGAATCTATTTTCATCGATTTTATAACATCACTTGCAAAAGCATGAATTAGTATTGCATTAGCAGCTTTCTCTCCAATCCCGCGGGATTTAAGATAAAACTTGGCTTCTTCATCTATCTGCCCAATGGTTGCACCGTGTGAACATTTTACATCATCCGCAAAAATTTCCAATTGCGGCTTAGTGTTTACAAGTGCGTTATTCGATAAAAGGATGTTATTATTTTTCTGGAAAGCATTTGTTTTTTGTGCATCCTGTCTTACAAGTACCTTCCCGTTAAAAACACCTCTTGAACTATCATCAAGAATGCCTTTGTAATGTTCGTGGCTGTTGCAAAGCGGAGTGGCATGATCAATCAAAGTATGTGCATCAAACAGTTGTTTATCTTCAAGCAGAAACAATCCGTTAAGCGTGCATTCTCCGCCCTCACCATTAAAATGTGCATTAATATCATTGCGCGTTATTACTCCGCCGGTAGAGATTGAGTGAGAAGTAAAATTACTGCTTCGTTTCTGATCGATTTCTACTCTTGCAATATGAAATGCGTTTTTACTTTCTTCTTGAAGTTTATAGTGATCAATAATGGCATTTTCTTCTGCTACTATTTCAGTTACTGCATTGGTAAAATAGATATTGTCGTTTTCAGAAACAAAATGTTCGATTATTGTTACCTGAGAATTTTTAGACGCAATAAATAAATTTCTCGGTTGGATGATGATCTTCTTTTCAGATGCAGTAGTAATAAAAATAATATGGATCGGGTCCTCAACTATTTTGCTATCCGGCACATAAACGAAAGCACCATCTTTTGTAAAAGCAGTGCTAAGAGCAGTAAATATTTGATTACTGTACGAAGCATATTTACCGAAATATTTATCAATAATTTCCGGATTGTTTTTCATAGCATCTGAAATACTCCCGACAATAGTACCTTCGGGAAGATTGAGGAGTTTTGAATTCTTTTCAGAAAACTTTCCGTTTACAAAAATCAGAATGTTAGATTCAATCTCATTAAGTAAAAATTTATTCACCAATTCATCGGAAATTTTAAAATCTTCTGAAGGTAATGTGAAATTATATTTTAACAGTGGTGAGATATTTGTAAAACGCCATTCTTCATCCTTTACTGTAGGAAATGAAAGCTCATTGAAATTTTTAAATGCTTCTTTTCTTACACGATGAAGTAGGGGAGTATTTTCTCCGTTCAAGCTCTCTTCAAAAGCATTAAAATTTTTAATGAACCACTCTTTAAATTCTATTATATTATCCATCCGTCTAATCTCCGTTGAATGATTTTTTATTCTTTGCTTATCCTGTTACAACTTTTTCTTCACCGTTCTTTAACCACTCGTAACCTTTTTCCTCCAATTCAAAAGCTAACTCTTTTCCGCCCGATTTAACAATTTTTCCGTCGTAAAGAACATGTACAAAATCTGGGATGATGTAGTCTAACAATCTTTGGTAATGAGTTACAATTATTGTTGCATTGTCTTTCGATTTTAATTTATTCACTCCGTTTGCAACAACTTTTAATGCATCAATATCTAATCCCGAATCGGTTTCATCGAGTATTGCAAGTTTTGGGTTTAACACCGCCATCTGAAAAATTTCATTTCGTTTTTTCTCACCGCCGGAGAACCCTTCATTAACAGATCTTTTTAAAAATGATTCATCGAGGTCAACAAGTTTCATTTTATCTTTTATCAGGTTAAGAAAATCTATTGCATCAAGTTCTTCTTCATCATGAAATTTTCTTATTTCATTCAGCGCGGTTTTGAGAAGATTAACATTACTTACGCCGGGAATTTCAACAGGGTATTGAAATGCAAGAAATAATCCTTTTCTTGCTCTGTCCTCGGGTGAAAGTTCCAATAAGTTTTCACCATTGTAAAACACTTCACCATCAGTCACTACATATTCTTCCCTTCCAGCAAGAGCCTGAGCTAATGTACTTTTCCCGGAACCATTTGGTCCCATAATTGCGTGAATTTCTCCAGCATTTATGGTTAAGTTTATTCCCTTTAGAATTTTATTTCCGTTAATACTTACGTGTAGATTTTTAACTTCTAACATTTTATTCCTTTATGTTTTCCATTAGTGTCAAACTGAACTTGTTTCAGCTTCCTTTTTCTTATTTATAAATTAGATTCCGAACCAAGTTCGGAATGACATATAAAAAATTATCCAACACTACCTTCGAGACTGATGCCGAGCAATTTCTGTGCTTCAACTGCAAACTCCATCGGGAGTTCAGCCAAAACTTCTTTTACATAACCGTTAACAATCAAACCGATTGCGTTTTCAGTATCAATTCCTCTTTGATTTAAATAGAAGATCTGATCTTCACCAATTTTTGAGGTAGTTGCTTCGTGTTCAATTTGTGCTGATGAATTATTTATCTCTAAATACGGAAAAGTATGAGCTCCGCATTTATCACCAATCAAAAGTGAATCACACTGGGAAAAATTTCTTGCATTTTCTGCTTTCCTGGAAACCTTAACCAAACCGCGGTAACTGTTTTGACTTTTTCCAGCAGAAATACCTTTTGAAATGATTGTACTGCTTGTATTTTTTCCCAGGTGGATCATCTTCGTTCCCGTATCTGCCTGCTGATGATTATTTGTTAATGCAACTGAATAAAATTCGCCAACAGAATTATCACCTTGTAAAATACAGCTTGGATATTTCCATGTAATTGCAGAGCCCGTTTCAACTTGTGTCCAGGAAATTTTCGAGTTTACACCCCTGCAGGCACCACGTTTAGTCACGAAGTTAAATATACCGCCTTTTCCATCCTTATCGCCGGGATACCAGTTTTGCACGGTGGAATATTTTATTTGCGCATTATCTAAAGTGATAAGTTCCACAACCGCAGCATGAAGCTGATTTTCATCTCTCTTCGGTGCAGTACATCCTTCAAGGTAACTTACGTAAGCGCCTTCATCTGCAATAATTAATGTGCGTTCAAACTGACCTGTGTTTGCAGCATTTATCCTAAAGTAAGTTGATAACTCCATCGGGCATCGGACGCCTTTGGGAATATAAACAAACGAACCATCGCTGAACACTGCAGAGTTAAGTGTTGCAAAAAAATTATCGGTATATGGAACAACACTGCCAAGATATTTTTTTATTAAATCGGGATGCTCTTTTACGGCTTCAGAAAACGGAGAAAAAATTATTCCCAATTCTTCCAGACTCTTCTTAAAAGTTGTTGCCACCGAAACACTATCAAAAACAGCATCAACAGCAACGCCTGTTAAACGTTTCTGTTCATCTAATGAAATACCTAACTTTTTGTAAGTATCCAATAATTCGGGATCAACTTCATCAAGACTGTTAAGTTTTTGCTGTTTTTTTGGAGCTGAGTAGTAAATTATTTCCTGGTAATCAATCTCAGGGTATTTTACATTCGGCCAATGAGGTTCTTTCATTGTTAACCAATGCCGGTATGCTTTCAGCCGCCACTCAAGCATAAATTCCGGTTCATCTTTAATTTCTGAAATCTGCCGGATTATATCTTCGCTCAATCCTTTTGGAAGACTGTAAGATTCAATATCGGTTGTAAAGCCGTATTTATACTCTTGATTGGCTAATTCTTCGATTTTCTTTACTTCTGTGTTATCCATTGTTACTCCTGAACATTAAATCAGATATACTATTTGTTAAAATCTTTAATATTCAAAACTACATAATCTATACAAAAAAGTCAAGATAAAATAACGTATTCGAACCGGATTTGTATAATAATATTAAAGTTGGGGTAATTCCCCCTAAATTGTATTTCAGAAAAGATTAGGTTAATTTTGAAGACAATTTTTTATAAACGGAAAATAAATTGGAATCAAAAGATAAATTTTACAAAAAATCGAATACGAGTATCCAGGTAAATCAAAAGAAAGATAAATTAGATAGTACACCGCAGAATAAAAAATCCGGTGGGCGAAGATATTACGGGAGTAGAAGAAGATTTTATAGCAAGAACAAGCGAGAAGGAACTGATAGCCCGAGATTTAAGACTTCATTTAAGAAAATTTCCATTGTCATTCCGCTTTTCAATGAAGAGGAATCAATTTATCCGCTGATCAATGAGATTAAGAAGGTGATGAATGCCATGGGAATGCAATTCGAAGTTATTTTTATTGATGATGGAAGCGACGATCTTTCTCTAAAAAAAATAAAAGATATTTGTAGAACAGATAAACGATTTAAGTATATAAGTTTCAGAAAAAATTATGGAAAATCAGCAGCACTGCAAATGGGCTTTAAACAAATTTCCGGCGATGCGGTTATTACCATGGATGCTGATCTGCAGGATGATCCGAAAGAAATTCCCAACCTGCTGAATAAATTAGATGAAGGTTACGATCTCTGTTCAGGCTGGAAAAAGAAAAGACAGGATCCGATAATTAAAAAATTCTCTTCAAGGTTTTTTAATTTTGTAACACGAATTTTGACAGGAATAAAGATACATGATTTTAACTGCGGGTTAAAAGCTTATAGAAAAGATGTTGTAAAAAACTTGAATGTTCATGGGGAATTACATCGTTACTTACCTGTGCTTGCAAGATGGCAGGGTTTTACAATAACTGAAATTCCCGTTAAGCACTATCCAAGGCGTTACGGCAAAACCAAATACGGTATCTCAAGATATTTCAAAGGTTTTATCGATTTGATAACAGTTATTTTTTCTACGCGTTATATAAAAAGACCTTTACACTTTTT
The DNA here is from genome assembly GCA_022564295.1 of Bacteroidota bacterium. Taxonomy (GTDB): domain Bacteria; phylum Bacteroidota; class Ignavibacteria; order Ignavibacteriales; family Ignavibacteriaceae; genus BMS3ABIN03. Next base: position 133,972 of record JADFLR010000007.1, read on the forward strand.
TGGTTTTTTTGGCGCCGCAGCATTTTTTGTTGGTATAATAATTCTTGGTTATTTAACTATGTTGTGGATACAAGGTCATTCGTTAAGTAACAGACCAATGTTGTTTCTTGGTATGCTTCTAATAATAGTTGGTGTGCAGTTTTTTGCCGTTGGTTTATTAGGCGAAATGCTTGTTCATAGTTCGAAGGATGACAGCGAATATGTAATTAAAGAAAAAAGTTAACCGGTTTGCATTTCTTTTGTATTAATTTATAAAAATCTAACCTCAAACAATCAATGCATTACGATCCGATTAAAAATGTTTTTGCTGCAATAATAAAAAGATTTCCTTTCCTGCGGATTCTCTTCTATAAAATTTTGGATTTGATGTTTTTACGTTCATGGTATGTTAGGAGAGAATTGAAGAAGCTAAGAAAAAAGTTTGGCGATAAAGAAATAAGCATTTACGATGCCGGATCAGGTTATGCACAGTACACATATTTTATGGCAAAACATCTTAAACCTTGTTCACTTTATTCGGTTGATGTTAAAGAAGATTGGATAGATGAAAGTAAAAAGTTTTTTCAAGCATGCAACATTAATAATGTTAGCTTTGGTATTGAGGATCTGACAAAAATCAATCACGAAAATAAATTTGATTTAATTGTTTGTGTGGATGTAATGGAACATATTGAAGATGATGTGAAAGTATTTCAAAATTATTACCGTGCATTAAAAAGAGATGGTTATCTATTAATTAATACACCCTCTGTTTTTGGCGGCAGCGATGTTCACGATAAAGATGAAGAATGTTTTATAGGGGAGCATGCAAGAGACGGTTATTCAAAGGAGGATTTTGAATCGAAACTGCATCCGGTTGGGTTCGAAACTTTTCAATCAATATACACTTACGGGTTTTGGGGCGATAAAGCATGGAGGTTGGGTATAAAATTTCCGATGATGATGCTTAATATTTCAAAAATATTTTTTATTGTGCTTCCTTTTTATTATCTGGTAACCTTGCCATTCACTTTTTTAATGATGTATATTGATTATTCAACAACCAATAAAGTTGGTTCAGGAATAAATTTCATCGCGCACAAAAATTAACACATTAGTTTGTTAAAACAGGAGATTACATGGCAGTAAAGCAGAAGAAAACTTCAAAAAAAACTAAGCTGAAAAAAAAATCGACATTAGCAACTTTTAGTTTTGATAAATTAGTGCCTTCAAAATATCAACTAATAATTTTAGCTGCGTTAATTTTATTAGTTTTTCTTATCTTTTATTCGCCGTTGTATTTCGGCGGAAAAACTTTTCAATCGGGCGATATAATTACAAGCCAAAGTGCGAAAACGTATTTAGAGAATCACGAAGACGGGTACACTCTCTGGAATCCTTATGTTTTTAATGGAATGCCAGCATACGCAATAGCAGTTGGCTACAAATGGTTTAATTTGATTTATGTCTCGCTCCGCACTGCAAGAGATATTTTCAGCATCCCATTTACAATTGATTATGCGAAGTGGACGTTTTATTTAATTGCGCTTGCGTACACGATGTTCATCTTTATGATGAGCAGGACAAAAAACAAGCTGGTAAGTCTATTAGTTTCCCTGGCAAGTTCGTTCAGCACAGGTATAGTGGTTTTTCTGTTTATAGGTCATGTCACAAAACTTGCCGCTATATGGGTTTTCCCTATAATTTTGCTCTTGCTGTTCAACTTTCAGAAGAAGATCAAATTTGTTGATGCTATGTTGCTGATAATATTCCTTGATATGATGTTCATCGGTTGGCACGTTCAGATAATATTCTACATGTTATTTGCTGTATTAATTTATTTCATTTACTACTTCCCAAGATCGCTAATAATCAAAGACAAATTATTAACTAAGCAATTGGCTAAATCTGCCGTAGTTTTTATTGGTGCAGTTATAATCGCATTGTTAATTCAAGCCGATAACTTCACACAAATTTGGGAATATAACCCCTTCTCAACACGGGGAACTGAGAGCATATTAGAAAAACAATCAATTGTAACAGAGCAATCTGAATCAGACTTTTATCAGTATGCAACAAACTGGTCTTTTTCTCCGGGTGAAGTACTAACATTTATAATCCCTTCATATTATGGTTTCGGCAAATCAACATATCGCGGTCCACTTTCGCAAAACCAACCGGTTGAAGTGAACACATATTTTGGACAGATGCCTTTTGTTGATGTTGCACAGTACATGGGAGTAATTATTTTCTTCCTTGCAATTTTCTCAATGATAATTAATTGGAAAGACCCGCTTGTTCGTTACTTAACAATTCTATCCTTAGTAGCACTGCTTATTTCTTTCGGAAGAACATTCCCGTTTCTTTACGATCTGATGTTCAACTATTTTCCTTTCTTCGATAAATTCAGAGTACCCTCTATGATTTTAGTACTCGTTCATTTAAGTTTTCCAATATTAGCAGGATTGGGAATTGCCAAAATAATTTCGCTGAAGAATGAATCGGATAAAAAGACAGAAATTCTTGTACGGAACACAGCTTTAGTTTTTACAGGGTTATTAGCACTTACACTTATATTGGCTTCACCGATTAAAGAATGGTTTCTTGGAAGAGTTTCAGCAAGCGGAAGAGAAAATCAGCAGATAATTGCGTTGCACGATTACATGGCTGATATGTTCATTACCGATGCACGGCTTGCATTCTTTTTCAGTGCTGCGGTATTCGGAATGTTTTATGCTTATTTCAAATCAAAATTAAGTACTGATTTAATGGTAATTGCAATAGCACTACTTATTATTATAGATGTTGTAAGAATTGATTTAAGAGGTGAGACTTATGTTGAGTATTCACAAATTGAACAGTTGTTTAACAAGCCGGAATATATTCAAGCAATCGAATCAACCAAAGATAATTCAATTTACAGGATATTAAATTTAAAACAAGATGGTTCGATTGGTTCACTAAATCAAAATTCAAATTTTAACGCATACTTTTTACAGCAGGATCTTTACGGTTTTTCCGGTATTAAGCCAAGAGCATTCCAGGATTATATGGATGTTTTAGGCAGTCCGGCAAATCCAACTCTTTGGCGAATGGCAAATGTAAAATACATTGTCTTCGATAACCAGATAGATTATCCGGGATTGCAATTGATTTATTCGGGTAATAAAACTTTTGTATATAAAAACACAAATGTATTACCAAGAGCATACTTTGTTAACTCAATTGATACAAGAACCGCTATGGAATTATTAAACGATGTAAAAAATAATTTGTTTGATCCCAAGGAAATTGCTTACGTAGAAGATGAATCAATTACAGTGGAAGAACCCGATAGTACGGTATTTGTTAAAATAGAAAGCTATAAAGATGAAACAATAACGCTAAATGTAAACGCAAGTGGGAACAACTTTCTCTTTTTAGGCGATACATATCTGAGTGGAGTAAATGAAATTAATATTTTTGGTATTAAAATTATTAGTTACGATGTGGGCTGGAAAGCTTACATAGATGGTAGCGAAACAAAAATTTACAAAGCCAACCACAATTTCAGGGGAATTGTAGTTCCCGAAGGCAAACATAAAGTTGAATTTGTTTATTTACCGTCATCGTTTGTTATTTCGAAGTATCTTACACTAATCCTTTCAATAATCCTTACGTTAACTATTATTGGTTTATTAGTTAAATTTATCTTAACTAAAAAACAAAAGAATTTACAAACAACCGTGTAGATATTTATTTCTTGGATAATAATGATAACATAGAAACCAGGATCAATTTCAAATCTGAGACATTTAAGAAGTATTTTAAAAACACTTCCTGGCTTTTTACCGAAAAAATTCTACGCTTACTTATCTCTTTAGTAGTTACCGTATTAGTGGTTCGTTATCTTGGTCCAAAGCAATTCGGTTTGTTAAGTTATGCAATTAGTTTTTACGGATTGTTCTCAGCTATTTCTATACTTGGTCTCGAAAGCATTTCAGTAAGAGAGCTTGTAAAATATCCTGAGAGAAGAGACAACATATTAGGTTCTGTTTTTCTTCTTCGTTTGGTTGGGGGAATAGTTACCATAATCCTTATTGCTTTAACCCTGTTTATTTCCGGTGAACCAACTGATATTTCAATTCTTATACTCATTATTTCAACGTCAGCAATCTTCCAATCTTTCAGTGTTATAGATTATTTTTTCCGTGCAGAAGTAAGAGCAAAATATTCAGTTTATGTAATGACGGCTTCAGTGTTGTTCACATCATCGCTTAAAATTCTTTTAATAATTTTAGAAGCACCATTAATATATTTTGCAATCGTTTTTTCTGTTGAATTTTTTATAGCGGCGGCTGGCTTTCTTTTGGTTTACAAACACAACAAGCTCAAAATATTTAACTGGAAATTTCGTAAAGAAACAGCAATGAATCTTTTAAAAGATTCATGGCCGTTGATCCTTTCCGGTTTGGTTATAGCAATTTATACAAAGATTGACCAGGTGATGATAAAAAATATTCTCGATAGTAAAGAATTAGGTTATTACGCAGCAGCAGTAAGATTAAGCGAAGCATGGTATTTTATTCCTGTTGCATTAACAAATGCGATATTTCCTGCAATAGTTAATGCTAAAAAAGTAAGTAATAAATTTTATTTCAATCGTATGCAGAAACTTTACGATATACTTGCCTGGATGGCAATTGCAATTGCTGTGCCTGTAAGTATTTTTTCAAAGGATATAATTAATATTATTTTTGGTAATGAGTTCCAATCAGCAGCGCCGGTGTTAACAATCTATATTTGGGCGGGAGTTGCGGTGTTCCTTGGAGTTGCAAGCAGCCAGTATTTAATCACAGAAAATTTTACAAAGCTGTCATTTTTCAGAACCTTTATAGGAATGATTTTTAATGTAATCTTAAATTTGATTTTAATACCTAAGTATGGTATTGTTGGTGCTGCAGTCGCAACTTTGGTCTCTTACAGCGTTGCTACATTTTCATTAATTTTTATAAGTAAAACATCTCTTCAGATTAAAATGATGTTAAAATCGATATTTTTAATTACATTCATTCAATATTTATTTGAAAAATGGAATAAATATTCAGAGAAAAAATAAAAATGTTATTTAATCCTAATAAAAGAACCAAAGGTTTTATCAAAGCTTTTGTCATTACGCTTATCAGGTTATCTAATGGATGTTGGTTGGTTTAGTGAATTTAAAACTGGAGAACCGGTTGATAAAAATTTCGAACCGCTTCCCTTGTTAACATATTCGTTTATAGATTTTATTATTGAAAGGCTAAGTAAAGAATTTAGTGTATTTGAAATTGGGAATGGTAATTCAGCATTGATTTTTTTAAAAAAAGAGTTAAGAATGTAACTTAAGTTGAACATAATATTAAATAGTATTTTAAATTAAAAACTGTATGTACATATAAAGATGTATAGTAAATTTAAGCAAGCGGTATATCAAAAGTTAATCCCCCTAATCAGGTTTTGGAAATATTTATCCTGGTACTATTATCTAAATACAAATGATTCAATAAATTTAATTGTTGGTGCTGGTCCATTTAAGTTTAAAGGATGGTTCTCAACAGATATTGCTACTCTTGATGTTACAAATGAGAATCATTTTAAAAAATATTTTAAGGATAAAAAAATTAACAAAATATTAGCTGAACATGTTCTGGAACACCTAACAGATGAAGAACTGGAATTAATGGTCAAACATCTTTATAGATACTCGGCTGATGATATCAATATCAGAATTGCAGTACCAGATGGATTTCATAAGGATGAGAATTACGTATGCGAAGTAAAGCCAGGTGGAACTGGACAAGGTGCTGAAGATCATAAGCACTTATTTAATTATAAAACACTTTCATCAATATTCGAAAAGCATGGTTTTGTTTCATATCTAAAAGAATATTGGGATAATGAAGGTGAGTTCCATACAACATACTCTAATGATGATTTCGGTATCATCCGGAGATCTTTTATTAATGATGATAGAAATAAAGATAAAGTACCTCGCTACACTTCTCTTATAATAGACTTTAAAAAGAAATAACAATCTTAGAGTTCTTGCGTAAAAATAGAAAATGAATCAAGAATTTATCATGGCGACATTTCATCTTCGGGCGGATTTTTCAAATTGGATTTGTAAGGAGGTTTGGTGGATAATTGAGGAAAATGAAGATCAATTTTTTTTGTTAACATCCTAAACATAAACAATCAGAGAATTGAAAAAGTAACCTGTTTATAATAGTATTTTAAACTTAGTGCTTGTTATGAAAGCAAATAACTTTTTCCTCAAGAAAACTGTTCTGTATTATATTACTTTATGATAGTATGTTTTTCTCAACAGTTTCAGGCGGAGTGCAATTTTACAGATTCAAAGAAGATGATTCTTCTGAAGTAAAAAATAAATTTAATAAAATCTCTACAATTTTATTTGAGTTATACGGATTTAATTGCAGAGCTTTTTGTTATAATCATTCTCTAAAAAACATCTTTGAGGAATGTACTCAAAGTCCTTTCCTTTTTTTATCTTGCACTAAAGAAAATTATTATCTTCAAATGCAAGAATTAGCACCAATAGTATTATTTGTTTATAACAGACCCTGGCATTCAAAAAAAACAGTTGAAGCAATAAATAAAAACATGTTAGCCGAAAAAAGTGAACTCTATATTTTTTCGGATGGGCCAAAGAATGACAAAGATATTGAGGGAGTTAAAAAAGTTAGAGAATTTATAAAGGGGATTAAAGGATTCAGTAAAACAGTTATCGTTGAAAGAGGAAAAAATTTAGGCCTGGCAAATTCTGTAATTAATGGAGTAACTGAAATACTTCAATACCATGATAGAGTAATTGTATTAGAGGATGATCTGATAAGTTCACTACACTTTTTAGAGTTTATAAATTCTGCTTTAATCTTTTATGCAGATGATTCCAAGATAATATCAATCACTGGATATGGATTACCAATTAACATACCTTCAGATTATAAATATGAATATTATGTTTTACCGAGGGCCTCCTCATGGGGTTGGGCTAGTTGGAGAAATAGATGGATGGATGTTGATTGGCAAGTAAAAAATTATCAAGAATTTAATAAAGATAAAATTGAACAAAAGAAATTTAACAAAGGGGGAGAAGATTTAGTACCCATGCTGAAAGCCCAAATAAAGGGGGAAATAAATTCTTGGGCTATACGTTGGAGTTATTATCATTTTATTAAAAAAGGTCATTGTCTATATCCAGTTAAATCTAAAATTCAAAATATTGGTACTGACTCTTCGGGCACTCATTCATCAACCACTAATAAATATAATGTCGAATTAGATTTCCATAAGTCTGGTTTTCAATTTCCCCGGAATTTAGAATTGGATAACAGCATAGTTAATAGAGTAAATGCATTAGTAAGACCAAGTCTATTTCGAAAAGTGATTAACTATTTAAAGTATGATCTACTGAAATAATAACCTTTAGATTATTTTTTTTGGCTGCATATAAACAAATGTATTCTTTATAAACAAAGTTCTATTATTCTGATAAATGATTAAAAACAATAACATTAGATTCATTTACATTCCATGAAAATTACATTCTGGAATAAAATTAAAATTTTGTTTGAGGTATATAAATGTTTGCCTCAGATACCAATGAAATATAGAATATATATTCTAATTAAACCCTTGGAAAGCACGCGATATACTGAATTCGCATATTTATTTGGTTTTATTAAAAATTGCAGCGATTGTAATTTTAAGAAGATATTAGACATATCTTCTCCTTTCATAATGTCATATATTCTTTCAAAATATTCATACGTAATAAAAACGGATATAAATGAGAAAGAAAAAATTTTTATTAAAGAAAACAAACGTTTATCATTTCAAATTCAGGATGCGAGAATGCTTACATATAAAAACAATCATTTTGATATGGTTTATTCTATAAGCGTTATTGAACACATTTTTAATAATTATTTGACTGCGATTAGAGAAATGATAAGAGTTGTTAAGAATGGAGGTTATATATATTTAACGTTTCCTGTATCGAACAGATATACTGAAGAATGGATAAATTCAGATATTTATTCTAACCAGGGAAAATCAGATAGCAAAACATTTTTTCAATACAGATTTGATGAACGAAAGTTTAATGAAATAATTAATAAATTATCTAATGTTAAAATAATTTCGTATTCGATATATTGGGAAAGAAAAAATGAGCTATATAATAGATATATAGAAAAAATAAGAAAAAAGATCCCTATCTCTCACTTGAATTTCTTAAAGGATTCTCTGCTTCAGTTTTACTATGGTTTTACGCTTCTAAAATCTGATCCGGAAAGTTTTATTAAAGCTAAATGCTTTGGTAATGTTTCAATTATTTTAAAAAAGATTAGTAAATGAAATTTTTAACCTGGGTAAAGAGATTTATTTTTTGGATAATAGATATATTAAGATACATTCCGTTAAAACTAATTGATTATTTCTTCATTGGCAGAAAAATATCCTGTGAAGACTATTCGCTTTTTATTATTAAGCTTGACGAAATAGGTGATTATATCTTATTTCGCAATTTTTTAGAGATTTTGGCCAATAGTAATCGATTCAAAGCTTACAATATTACTTTGTGTGGAAATGTTATCTGGAAAGAGATAGCAGAGAAAATAGATTTTAAATATATTAACAATTTTGTATGGTTAAACAAAAACAGATATGTAAATAATATCTTATACAGAAATAAAATAAATAGAATGCTATATAAGAAGAAGTTTAAAGTTGTAATTAACGCATCTTATTCCAGAAGTTTCTTTTTGGATGATGCCATTGTCAATCTTATAAATGCAGAGAAGAAGGTTGGATTTTCAACCGATCTTTCAAATCTTTTCTCTTGGCAGAGATTAATTTCGGATAAATATTATAATTGTTTAATAGATACAGATAAGATAGCATTTGAATTTTATAAAAATGGATTTCTGGTTTCAAAAATTCTTGATGAGGAAGTAAAAATCTACAAGCCATCAATTGATTGTCTTAATTTGAAATGTAATATTAGAATTAATGAAGAATATGTTACATTTTACTTGGGGGGAAGGAAAGATTACAAAAGATGGAATATTGAAAATTTCGTTAAAGTTGCTGAATATATTCATCAAAATTCACACTATAAAATTATCATATTAGGTGCGAAAACTGATTTAAAATATTCAAATAAATTTAAATTGCTATTTAAACAATCAATAATTATCGATTTGATTGGCAAAACTTCATTAATTGATATTATTAAAATTTTGTTCAGTGCTAAATTTCTTCTTTGCAATGACTCTGGCATAGCTCACATCTCAGCAGCAGTAGGAACATCAACCGTAGTTTTATTAAATGGTACTCATTTTGGCAGATTTTTCCCTTATCCGGAGGAGTCGAAATTAAATGTATTTACAATTTATCCGGATAAAATAACTGACCGAATGAACGATATTGACTATTTAAAACAGAAGTATGAATATCGTTCACCCTTAGCTATTAATACGATTAGTGTTGATACTGTCAAATCAAAGATTGAAGGTATACTTGGAAATTAGTTAAAAATAATTTTTTAAATAAAGAATTATTAATAGTGGATAATGAATATTTTTTGTCGTAACGTTAATATTGTTAAGTAATGGGATATGGAATGAAAATACAAAACATCACATTTATCCTTCTTTTCGCTACAGCTGACATAAGCACCCCCTGTTTGATTTCACATTATTTTAGTTCAAATAATATTATATGTTTGAAACAAAAATTATTCAAACATAATTATTTTATTAAATAACAATCTATTAATATTTTAGAAGTGTTTAAAATGAAATTATTTCTATCAACAGTAATCTTATTTATTGTTATAATTTCACAATGCTTTGCTCAGTGGTCACACCAGAATTCAGGTACTTCGGAAAGACTTTTATCAAACCATTTTATAAATGAGACTACGGGTTGGGCTGCAGGAAATAATGGGACGATTGTAAAAACAACAAACGGGGGTACTGAATGGATTTCACAATCCGTTAACTCTTCCGATAATATACACTCGATTCATTTTGTTAATTCATCAAGTGGTTGGATAGCTCTGTATGAGTTTATACCAAATAGGCATGGTGAAATAATGCACACTACCGATGGAGGTGAAACCTGGACCTCACAGTTTTCGATAAGTGGGGCAACATTGCATTCCATTTACTTCGGCGATCCAAGAAACGGCTGGGCAGTCGGCAGCAGCGGTGTAATGTTTAAATCTACAAATGGTGGTCAAAGTTGGAGTGATATTTCCCCAGTTTCAGGATTCTGGTTGTATTCAGTTTTCTTTATTAATGATCAAGTGGGTTGGATATCAGGTGGACTTCCTAGTCAAATTTTGAAAACAACTAATGGTGGAAGTAACTGGATTGCGCAAAGTATTCCAGTCAGCGATAGAATTATGTCAGTCTTTTTTCTTGATTTGCAAAACGGTTGGGCAGTTGGTGCAGGCGGAAGAATTGTAAAAACTACAAATGGAGGGAATAATTGGGATTTTATTCCATCACCAGTGGTTCAAGAATTAAGAAATATTAGATTTTCTGATAATATGAATGGATGGATAGTTGGCTTAGGAGGGGTGATTTTGCATTCACTGGATGGAGGTATTTCCTGGAACGTTCATAACAGCAATACTTCTGAAAATTTGTTCGGTGTTTCATTTGTAAATAATGTGCAAGGTTGGATAGCGGGGGAGAACGGGACTTTACTTGTAACTAATAATGGTGGGGTACCAGTCGAGTTGGTTTCATTTACTGCTGATGTTAATGGATATCTGGTAAACCTTAGCTGGATTACTGCAACAGAGTTGAATAATCAAGGATTTGAAATTGAAAGAATAACAACAAATGACTGGGAAAAAATTGGATTTGTTAAAGGTAATGGAACAACAACTGAAATGCAATATTATTCTTTCACAGATGATATTAGATTAGTTAATAATGTTGATAAAATCTATTATCGTTTAAAGCAGATTGATTATGATGGTACATACGAATATTCAAATGAAGTGGCATTTGAAATATCACAGCCGGATTCATATTTACTAAAACAGAACTATCCAAACCCGTTTAATCCGAGTACAATAATAAGTTGGCAATTGGCAGAGAGTAATTTTGTAACTCTAATGGTTTATGATATTTTGGGAAATGAAGTAGCATCCCTGATAAACGAAGAAAAATCGGCAGGAAATTATGAAGTTGAATTCAACGCAACAAATCTCTCAAGTGGAATATATTATTATAAACTTGTTGCAGGAGATTTTATTGATGTGAAAAAAATGTTATTTCTCAAATAACATTCAAAATTTTACTTAGTTCTTCGCTAATACTTTTGCGGTCAAACCTCACTACATACGAAGGATCGGCTTTGAGATTTTTATAATTAGTAAAAAATTCTTTCCCTGATTCATCGTAATTAAACATCATTCCTGCATTTGAATTTTCAAGTATTTGTTTGACTTCTTCGTTGTTATTGCCAAAAGCTATTATTGGGTTACCGGTTCTCAAATATTCAAAAAGCTTGCCGGGAACATGCCTCGGTTCACTTGCGCAGACGAGAAGGAAATCCGCTTCACTTATATTCTTCAGCATTTCAATGTAAGGTAAAAATCCGCAATATTCAGTAATTTCATTTAACTCCTCTTCGGTTATACTATTTTTAATTTCGAGATCCACAGTCCCGATGAATTTTATACGGATTTTATTTCCTCTCTCATTTTCTTTTTTTATTTGCTTCCATAAGTTTGTAGGGTTTTGAAATGAAAAAATATTACCAGCATGTAGTAGAACTTTTTCGTCTTTCTGTTCTTTTTTAACTATTATCCTTTCAAAATCCTCTTCGTTGTAACCCCAGTAAAGTAAGTTGGATTTACCTTCGATAAAATTGTACTTATTAATGTAATCGTTTTGCATAGTTTTGGTAACGAACACTATCGCCTTCGCATTTTGTAATACAGTTTTCTCTAGATGATTATCAATGCTTAAGGTGATTTTATTCCGTTTAAAATCTTTGTAGTAAATTATATCAACCCATGGATCAATAAATACAGGTACATGCGGAATGTTAAATCTTTTGCTAATCTTCTTACCGATTAAATGAGTTGAGTGCGGCGGTCCAACAGAAATGATTGCATCAAATTTTTCATCTTTAATTAATTTTCGTGCTGCTTTTACCGCAGGAAAGTACCATCCAACTCTTGCATCGGGAATGAACAAATTCATTCTTATCCAGATGGAAATTCTGTGCGATAAACTTCTGTTTGATTTTGAAATCGTTTCGGAAGCAACAAGCTGATCATCTTCTTTTTTGCCTGTGAACTTTTTATAAATGTTAAATGGTTCATAAGATTTTGTCCTGATTACCTTTAGTTCAGGTGATATATCTTCCGACAACGTTTCATCCTGCTGAGAGAATGTATCTTCTTCAACAGTTAGCACAGATGTCTGCCAACCATATTTTGGAAGATACTTCACAATCTTGAGAGGCCAGTGCAATGAAGCTTTACCTGATGGAGGCCAATAGTATGTTACAAATAAAACTTTTTTCATTTCAACTTATGGTTTAACAGCAATTAATCTGAGCACTACAGCTTCACCCTTGTGATGTTCACTTTCATTCAGGGTTATTATTTTCTTTTCCAACGAAATGATTTTCATTTTACTAAAATCATCTTGTAATTCTTCTTTGGAGTAAAGCATATCGATATTTTGTGGTCCGCCTGAATTTTTTCCTAATTGTTTCTTTTCATAAACTTCGAGGATCAATGTGCCTCCGGGTATTAGTGAATCTACAACTTTTGAATGAACATCACTTCTGATCTTTGGATTTAGATGCAGGAAAATTATTGCAGCTGCATCGTAATAATTTGATTTGGGTTTATATTCTGAAAGATCAGTGATTTCATAATTAATTCTCACAGAATTTTCTTCAGCTAATTTTAATGCTTTCTCTTTTGCAATTATGCTAAAATCAACCGCATCAATATTCCAACCTTTAACTGCGGCATAAACTGCATTTCTTCCATCACCTTCTCCTAACAATAAAATATTTCCGGTTTTAAGTTTATCTAATTCATCTTTGAAAAAAATATTTGGTTCAGTGCCATATACAAACTCGATGGAAGAATATCTTTCATCCCAAAATTCGCCGCCGAATTTATTCATTGATTTATCTATCATATTTTATGATTATGATAACAAATTTATAAATATTAAAATCTATATTGAAGTTTGGATATTTAACTTCAGCATTTTGAAAGGAATATAATGTTAATCGATATTGCAACAGCATCTCCACCGTTTGAAGTAGAGCAATCTAAAGCTGCCGAAGAACTGAAAAACAGAATGGGCAAAGGGGGAGCAACATCAAGATTGATCGATATGGCTGCAAGGTATTCTGGAATTGATAAACGTTACATAGTAGTGCCAGATGCTGAAGCGGAGAATAACAATAAGTTTTTTACGAACGCTGATGGGAAACATTTTAATCCCGATACAAAATCGAGAATGGATTTATATGAAGAATGGTCGGTTAAACTAACAAGTGAAGCAGTTGAAAAATTATTGACTGAAAATAAAATTAATCCTGATGATATTAATCGGTTGATAACAATATCCTGCACGGGATTTTTTGCTCCGGGAATTGATTATTATCTTATCAATCGTTTTAATTTTCCTAAATCAATAAAACGAACGCACATAGGTTTTATGGGATGTGCTGCTGCTTTGGTAGGTGTGAATTCTGTTTGGGAAGCACTTAGTTTACAAGATGAAAATCCTTCAACAACCTTGCTTGTTACTGTTGAAATATGCAGTCTTCATCTTCAAACAAAAGCAACGAGAGATAATATTCTTGCAAACATGATTTTTGCAGATGGTGCTGCCGCAGGAATTTTCACAAATAAAAGCAACGACGGTGCTGAACCGTTATTAAAAATAATTTCTGCACATTCCATTTTATTTGAAAACTCTGCAGAATTTATGGGATGGAAGATTGGCAATTTTGGATTTGAAATGATGCTCTCATCAGAGTTGCCGAAGATAATTTTAGAAACAGCTGCACCGAATGTAATTAATATTCTAAATAAGGAAGGTGTTGATAAAAATGATATTAAACACTGGGCATTGCATCCCGGCGGAAGGGCAATTCTTGATTCACTTCAAAAGGGTTTGCAATTGAGTGATGAACAACTGATCCCTTCGCGTGAAGTGTTACGCAATTACGGAAACATGTCTTCTGCATCCATTCTTTTTGTGCTGAAAGAAATTATACACAACAGAAAATTGAACAAAGGAGAATATTGTTGTGCAATAGCATTCGGTCCGGGGCTTACAATGGAAGTTGTTTTATTTAAGGCGGTGTGATGTTTATTAAACGGAGCTACGAGAAAGAGATAATGGATGATTTTTCAATTACGGATTCCCGGATTGATAGTGCATTAAATGAATTGAAATTGGTTAACAGATTTTTGGGCGGTGTAAGTACTTCAAAAACTGGGTTTGATATCTTATTTAATAACAGCTACTATGAAACGATTACAGTGTTGGATATTGGCTCAGGTTCTTCAGATATTTTTCAAAGCCTTATTAACAAACTTCCGAACCTAAAAATTTTTTCGCTCGATAGAAATAAAAAAATTTGTAAAGTTATAAAAAATGAAAACACAGGGTATCCAATTTTTGGCGATGCTATCGCACTCCCGGTAAAAGAAGAATCAATATCAGTTGTGCACGCTTCATTATTTCTACATCACTTTAAAAAAGATGAAATAAAAAAAATAATCAAATCGTCTCTTGCTATAGCTGAGAAGGGAATGATAATAAATGACCTGAGACGTTCAGTTTGGGCATTGATTGGAATAAAAACATTAATCTATCTTTTTTCCAAAAGCGTAATGGTAAAAAACGATGCGCCGCTATCTGTAAAACGAGGATTTATAAAATCGGAATTAATTAATTTGCTGGAAGAATTAAAGATCACTAACTATAAAATAAAACGTAAATGGGCATTTCGCTGGTTGATTGTTATTCCGAGGAATTACTTATGAGTTTAAAAGATCATTACGATGTTGCAATAATAGGTGGAGGGCCGGCGGGTTCAATGGCGGCAATTTATCTCTCCAGGTTTGGGTTGGATGTTTGTCTTATTGAAAAGAAAAAATTTCCACGTGATGTATTATGCGGAGAGTTTTTATCCGAAGAGGTAACTGCACTACTTAAAGAGTTAAAATTATTTGATGAATTTCTCGCATTGAATCCGGTGTTAATTTCCAGGTTCAAATCTGTTAATGAATCGGGAACTGAAATACGTTCTAATCTATCTTTCCCTGCATATGCTCTGAAGAGGTCTTTATTTGATAATTTTTTGTTAAACGCAGCAATTAGTTTTGGTGTAAAAGTTTATCAACCCGCCGAAGCTGATTTTATAAGAAGAGAAGAAGATAAATTTTTAGTGGGGATAATCAAACAAAATAATAAAGAAGATTTCCTGGTTGTGGTGAAGAATGTTATTGCTGCTTATGGTAAACAGAATAGTTTTGATAAAAAACTAAAAAGAAATTTCATTACTTCATCAAGCAGTTTGAATGGTATTAAATTCCACATCCCTAACAGCAGCATTAAAAATTATCCGGCTGATGAAATAAGTATTTATACTGCCGAAGATATTTACTGTGGATTGAATACCATCTCAGAAATCGAAACCACTTTATGCGCCCTTGAAAAAAGAACAAACGGCGGATCATCCCCGCGCAAAAGGATATTAAAACTACTCGAATCAAATAAAAAATTTGGAGACTTATTTGAACCAGGTTTCGAAAACACGTTAAACGACCTTCCGATATTCGGAGCAGGGAATATTTATTTTGGTAGAAGGAAAATAGTTGAAGATCACATAATTATGATTGGTGATGCAGCGGGAGTTATTGCTCCGTTAGCCGGTGATGGAATTGGTATGGCATTTCAATCTGCCAAACTGATTTCATCTTTATTATCAGATTATAATAAAGGGAAATACTCCGGAGATCAATTGGAGAAGACTTATGTAATGGAATGGAATAAGCTTTTTCTTAGAAGGATAAGATTTGCACTGTTTGTACAGAATTTAGTTTTAAAAAGAGTAACGAATAGTATTTCTTATTCGTTTTCCAATTTCTTCCCATCTATATTGCCGGTTTTAATAAAGGCAACCCGCAGCGTATAACAACATTCCATATACTTATTGTTTCTGTTTATATTTGAGTATTAAAATTCATTTTATTTGTTAAGCGTAGAATAGTCTTGAATAATCTTGAAAAATTTATTGTAGTTGGCGATAGAGTTTTAATCCAGCCCCGGGCAGACTCTGAAAAAACGAGCAGCGGCTTGTACTTGCCTGCCGGTGTTAAAGAAAAAGAAAAAGTTCAAAGCGGGTACATTTTGAAAGTTGGTCCCGGTTATGCTACATCTTCGCAGGAAGATGATGAACCCTGGAAAGAATCTTCCGAACAGGTGAAATACATTCCTCTGCAAGCAAAAGAAGGAGACTTAGCTATCTTTTTAAGAAAAGAAGCTGTGGAAATAGAATTTGATGGGGACAAGTATTTAATAATTCCTCAAACAGCAGTATTATTACTCATTAGGGAGGATGATTTACGAGTGTAAATCCTTCAATATTACTAAAAAGCATATTGTTTTTCTATAAGAACATTCCCTGTTGTATGATGATTATTAAAAAAACAAGCAACAATACCTATCTAACCAAAAGCATAATTATCGCAAAAAAGATTGAAAGGGAAATCGTGATTTTTATAATGCTTAAAAATGTTAATCGCTTGTTCCCGATTCTCCCGGCAAATCTTGTAAGATCGTAAGTGATGATCTTATTTTTAGTGCTTATAGATTCCATTCTTAACCTCAACGTTTTATATCGATTATAATTCTCTCGGCCTTTAATAATGAAGCATAGAACTACTATTATGGAAAATTAATCGGAACGAGAATTTCTAAATGATGATTTCAAAACTGCTCGTTCCTGGAGAATAGAAGATGGTGGTTGAGACAAGAACAACTTCTAAATTAATTTTCATAAACAATCTTAATGTTTAATGTTCTCTATTACTCCCACCAGGTTAGAATTTCAAACCTTGATGATTTTAAGTTTATTTGGGCATTAATAATTGCCTGGCTGCTATAATAAATCCCAGTGGTTCCGGTAGACTTGAAATCCACTGTACTACCAACTAATACCATAGAGCCATAAATACCTCCATTTCCAACGAAGGTAGTTACAATAGAAGATTTGCCATATACTATTATCATTCCGTAGTATGTAAACTGACCACTCATAGTTATATCCCCATCAATAATCATTATACCACTGCCGGTAGCTGTACTTGAAAAATGAACATTTCCATTTACATAGGTAATGATTGGATCGGTAAAAGTACCAAGCACGGTTCCTGACCCGTATGTGCCGTCTCCAATGGTAGTATCTTGTGCAAAAATTAAATTCTGGGTTACCTCATCCCAATCAGTATTATCTGTTACAGTGTGAACGCTGGGGTCTCCGCCTAATCCCTCGATGCTTTTCGATATTTTTGGTACTAATTCGTTAACCACATATGAACTATCTGCAGGATCATCAACTGCGATTCCAGGTACAGCAGGTTCTGGTCCCGGAGAATCATCTATATTTCTATCATTCCCATCGATTTCCAAATTGCCTTGTAATTTCACTTTGAGTGTATCCGTTGAAATATACATCGCTCCATTAACCGGTGGCATAATTGCAGCTTCTCTTCTTGCTGTTACAATTACCTGATGATTAGTATTTCCGAAATGACCGGTTGATGTGACGGTCATTAATGAATCCGGACCGGTTATCGACAGGTCATATTCTCCATCCATCAAACCAATATTAGAGAATGTACCGGTTAGAGTTTTATTTCTCCTCAATTTTTCTAAATATATCTCAACACCGGAGTTAGCAATAAGTCTTGCTTGAGTTAATTCGTAGTAATCTACTGTTGTTTTTAATCCTTGCTTAGAATTAGCATTCAGTTTCAATATAAGAAATGCAGTAATTACAGAAACTCCTAAAACTATTATAATTATTCCTCTACCCATTTTACTCCCACCAACTTAGTATTTCAAATCTTGATGATTTCAAGTTTACTTGTGCATTTGAAATTGCCTGGCTGCTGTAAAAGAATGAAGCGTTTCCTGTAGCTTTTATATCAACGTTATCTCCAACCAATGCTGTTGAACCGTAAATACCTCCGTTTCCGACAATATTGATTGTTATTGAGGATTTACCATAAACTATTAACATGCCATAGTATGTAAATTGTCCACTGAATGTAACGTTACCATTTATAATCAATATCCCGCTACCGGTAGCTGTTCCGGAAAAATCAACATCACCGGTTACATATGTAATTTTTGGTTCAGCAAAAGTTCCTAATACCGTTCCAGTGGTGTAAGTTCCGGTAGGCAACGTGTAATCAGCAGAAAAAATTAGATTTTCTGCTACTTCCTTCCAGTTTGTAGTGTCACCAACAGTTTGTACACTTGGAGAACCACCCAATCCTTCTATATCATTTGCGATTTGTGGTTTCAGATTGTTAATTACATAAGCACTATCCCCCGAATCATCAACTGCAATACCTGGCATTGGCGATTCTGAACCCGGAGAGCCATCTATATTCCTGTCATTTCCATCAATATCCAAATTACCTTGCAGCTTCACTGTGAGCGTATCAGATGAAATATACATAGCTCCGTTAACTGGCGGTAAAACTGCAGGTTCTCTAATTGCTGTTACAATTACCTGATGATTAGTATTTCCGAAATGACCGGTTGATGTGATGGTCATTTGTGAATCCGGACCGGTTATCGAAATCTCATATTCTCCATCCATCAAACCAATATCTGAGAAGCTGCCATTGAGGGTTTTATCTCTTCGCAGTTTTTCCAGATATACTTCCACACCAGAGTTAGCAATAAGTCTTGCTTGAGTTAATTCGTAGTAATCTACTGTTGTATTTAATCCTTGCTTAGAATTAGCATTTAGTTTCAAAATAAGAAATGCAGTAATTACAGAAATCCCTAAAACCGTTATAAGTATTCCTCTACCCATTATAAATTCCTCGGATTAATTGTTATTTCC
>JADFLR010000008.1 GCA_022564295.1 Bacteroidota bacterium
GGCACGTACTAAGGCCCCATGCAGGTTCTAGAAACTAGCATGGGGCCTTAGTACGACAGTTAGGTTATTTACCCATCCCATAAAACCTTGCTAACCCTCTCCACCGCCTTAAGGCGTTACTTCACAGCTGGCGAACTGGCCCGCCGGCTCCCCTACCGTGCCGGAGCAGCTGAACGATATACCGTCAACGGTGCCGGCCACGTTGTATTCGCCGAAGGAGGTGATAATCCAGCTCAGCGTGAGCGCTCCGAGGACATCGGTGGTACCCGACATTAAGGCCCCACCCGTGGGTGTTGCCGCCAGGCTGAGCGTAGCGACCACCGGCTTCCCAGCGGCGGCCGTTATCGTAACGTCTACTTCTGAAAAAGAACCTGGCGCGGTGTGCCTGACAGACATGTCAATCAGGATCGGGGTCCCTTCTGTGGTAGTCGTGGGCATCGGTGTCGGAGTAGGCGTAGGCGTCTGAGTAGGCGCCGGCGTAGGGGTCGGATCAGCGACAGTCGTATCGTCGGAAGTGTCCTCACTCGGAGCGGGTCCGATGGTTCCAAAGAAGTTTATACCGACCGAACCAAGTAGTCTCTCCCACGTCCGATAGCCATGGACCACACGTTCGTCAAAGGCGCCGCTAGCACCCTGAGTGAAGAGGTAGGCAACAATATCTGTCAACTGCTCTCGAAGCTCGTTTGCTACGTCAATGTTCTCCTCATTGAGTATGTCTAACACAATCTGCTGTGTGATAGCGTCGCCCCATTCGACAAGAGCCGTGGTCTCGCCAAGATCGTTACGTCCTAGCCTGGGTGCCAGCCGCTCATCGTAAGCCCCGCTAAGCCACTTTTTGTGTACCTCAAATGTTAGTTCAAGCCTCTCCTGCAATAGCGTGAAGCCGGCAAAAGGGTCCGGCTCGTTGGCAAAGAGGAAATCGAAATCCTCGGTCATGAATTCAGCATACAAATTCAGGTTGCGCGCTCCGTTATAGGCGTTCCCGCCAAGCCGCGGGAGGTCCGGGCTTCCCGGGAATCTCGCGAGGCCTTCTAGCTCCAACGCGAAACCGCAATCCACCGCTTCCTTGTAGAACGCTGCCCTCTCTTTGCTGAAAGTAATGCCTTCTGCCTTGGCCTCAAGGCGCGCCACTTTGGCCTTGCCTCTTTCCACGAACTCCTTAGCCGTTTCGTCGGCCCTGGGCTTACTTACTACAAGGTCGCTAAAGTGGGTTATCTCTCCCGTGGCTACAATGATCCCTCTCGTATCGTCAAACTCTGTGTCAAAGCCCGCTAGCTCTTCTACTCCTTGAGTGCTTACGAGAAAGACTCGAAGCTGTGCGTCGTTCTCAGACCGAACCGTTATGGTAATCGTTACTGGTTCACTAAACTCGACTCCTTCTGGTTCGAGCCTCACTACAGAGAGAACAAAATCATCACCCAGGGCACGTTCAACGTTCTCTGATAGCTCAAAAACGTTTAACACCTGGGAACGAATAGCGCTGGCCTCGATTCCTTCCGGGAGCGCGGAATCCGGCACATCAAGAGATAGAGAACCCAGAATTCCCACGAGTTCCGACTCGCTCGAAGGTGGCACAGGGGTGGCGGTATCGGCTGGATCGTCTGAGCCGCAAGATGCGAGAACCAGCGCTAGGACAATCCCGGCCAGGATCGGATACATGATTCGTTTACTAAGCATTTAGCGTATCTCTCTAATTTAGCTCCCGACAACGAGCCGGCGAGTCACGGAACGTTTTCGGAGCATTTTATCACATTTACTCTGTCCTGCGCCTGTGGCCCCAGGCCCGGGCCAGCGTAACTCAGGGGTAGAGCAGCGGTTTTATAAACCGCAGGTCAAAGGTTTGAATCCCTTCGCCGGCTCCATTTGTTAGCTGCGAAAGCGGCCCTTGGCGGTAGGGCGAGGCCAAGGGCCATTCGTTTTGCAAACACCAGGCCTCAGTTACGGCTTTTCAGGCGCCCTCCTCATTTCACAGCTAAGAGGTCACTTGCTAACAACGAGCGTTCCTGGTAAACTTGGCCCACTCCTACCACCCTCCCCAACACCCCCTTCGGCCGGGAAAGTTATCAGCCATAAGGAGGTTCAGATGGGCGCTCAACCCCTTCGCATCAAGGAACCCTTTGGGACCTGTGTCGTGAGTGGAGAGGAGGTTACGGTAACACCCCCTCATGGCCTTTTTTCCTCACGCCAATACTCATTCGACCGGTCTCGCCAGCTAGCAACGATTACCGACCGTCGCCTTGCGGTATTCTCCTCGAAGAAGAGCGTAGAGTTCCCGCACATCTCCTTCGGAATATCACAGCGAGTTGGCGCGGCCTACTGCATAGACATGTTCTGTCAGATGCCTAACCAGGCACTTCGTGTTTATGAGCTGACTGGCTACACTGACAGCCCCAATAGGCTTGTGGAAATGAAGGCTGCGATAACCAATGGAACTGCCAGACCAAGCGCATGCGGACAGGTGATTACCATTACAGTAACCATTCGTTCAAGAGCAAAAGCAAAATCCTTGTTACCGATAGCAAGCCAGTAAATTAAAGTAAATGTTCCGCCAAGGATAGCAATTATTGTAAGCCAGAATGCTGCACGGTTTGCCAGATCCTGAGTTTTAGATTTACTGTCTTGTGCTTCCTTTACGAGCTCAATTACCTGTGAAAGGAAAGAATCCTTCCCGGTTTTCTCAACTATAACTTCAAGCGAACCTTCACCGTTAACTGCTCCACCCATAACTTTTTCTCCAGCATTTTTCATTACCGGTTTTGATTCACCGGTAAGCATTGCTTCGTTAACTGAAGATTCCCCTTCAACTACAACTCCGTCTGCTGGAATTTTTTCTCCCGGCTTAACTAATATTCTATCGTTTGTTTTAAGCTCCTCAAGAGGAACATCAACAATATTTCCGTCTTCCATAATTTTATGTGCATCAGAAGGCATCAGTTTTGCAAGTTCCTCCAGAGCTTTTGATGCACCCATCACCGATTTCATTTCTATCCAGTGCCCCAGAAGCATAATATCTATTAAGGTAACAAGCTCCCAGAAAAAGCTCTTGCCACCTAGACCAAACACAACCGCACTACTGTAGAAATACGCCACAGATATAGCAATTGCAATAAGTGTCATCATACCGGGCTGTAATTTTTTCAGTTCATCGAAAAGACCCTTTAAAAATGGATAGCCGCCGTAAAAGTATACAACAGTGGAAAGGGCAAAAAGGACGAACTGCGATCCTGCAAAACTTAATGAATCATCCAATCCCAAGAATTTCTGTATCATCGGTGAAAGGAGTAATATAGGAATGGTCAGAGCAAGAGATATCCAGAATCTTCGCTTGTAATCTTCGATCATATGTGAATGATCGTGATGTTCGTGACCGCCTTTATGCTGATGACCGTGATTTTTATGTTCATTCCCGGCTTGATGATTATGCTCCATTATTGATCCTTCCAATTAATCAGATTAAATCTTGATTCATTTTATCAAATTTTTTAGGTGCCCTCCACTTATTGTCTTGTGGTTTCTTTAAAATTGTGAATTCTTTAGAGGTTTTATTATTTACATTTACACAATTATATGATATCAAACCGAAAAAAATTGGAATGGGTGATAGAATCATTATTACAAACATTGGACGATTTGTTTTTTTTGCTTTAATCATTTTTTTCAATTTCTTATTTGGATCTATTAATTATTAATTCAGTTTTATATTAGTATACTTCAACTTTTACTTATAATTGGAGCTACATTCTAATTTATAATAGTCACATTTATTACTTTAAGACCTATATTTCCGTTACCTTTAAAAAGGAGTCCTACCTCACCAGCATCTGATTCATCACCATGCCCATGAAGCAATAATTCATTATCAATATATCCTCTAAAATGATCTCCGTCACTGATGTTTTTTATTAAAACCCAGTTCTTAATATCAAGTTCACTTTCTTCAATTATATATTCCTTCTCATTTATTACTTTACCAAGAGCAATAGCTCGTTCTCCAATTTTCATAAAATCAAAATTATTTTCATTGTTGAAGTGATGTACTAAATATACAGAACCTTTAAAAGAATCGAGATTTAAACTTACTTCAATTTGAAGATTTTTCATTTTGTTTTTTGAAAGGAATAATATGGGTTCATTTACGTTAAACTCTATAAAGGTTTCCCCAGTATGTACTGTTGGATTAGCTGACTGGAAAGACCCCTTTACCCATTGAAAATTATCTTTGAGGGCTTCAACAACTCCCCCGGATGCAAGTAATCGCCAGGAACCAATGTCGTTTTTAACAAACGTTGAGTCCGAAATCTGATTTTCTGAATGATTCGATGGGTCTTTAATTATCTCTGTTTGCACTAAGTTACCTGTACCCAAACCATAACCAAAGACAAGCTTAGCGCCATGATCTGCAGTTTGATATACAAAATAAAGTCCGACTAAGCCAATAGAGATCAATGGTAATACAAAAAGTAGTTTCGCATTTTTAAATCCGAAATGAACCAAGATTCTTACAAGTGTAAAAATTCCCCAAAACCAAACAGTAATATTTGCCCAATCTGCATGATCCGTTAAATGAGTAATAACCTGGGGTAGTAAGGTTAATGAATCGGCTGCGTCTTTGCCAGTGAAGAATGCAATCAGCGCGAATATTGTTCCAAATATGTATAAGGTAATTGCGCTGTTCCGTAACCAGCTATACTTTTTAAAAACTAAACCAGCTAAATCGAATAAGACTGCAATAATTAGTAGTACTATTGGAAAGTGAATTATAATTGGATGAATATTAGGTGCCCATTCTGGTACGAATTGCATAATGACTCCTTTTCTATTTAATATTTATAAATTCCTTTATTCGTTAAATTGTTAGAAAAACCGAATTGAACAGTAATTGATATTCGGTTTTACTCCACCTTTGGTTTATCATATAATTACATTATTTTACTTCAAAGTCATTCTCTTCGAGGTTGGTTTTTGCTTCTTCAATAGTTACTTCTTTCAGTTTCATCTCACATAAAGGACAGGTTCCTGGTTCATCCGAAATCACATTCCAATCCATGATGTCCTGGTAAACTTTCCCATCACCGTTTTTATCTATTGCCTCAAGGTCAATAACGCCTTCGCGTACAATTGAGTTTTTATCTTTCATCATACCTTTAGAATCATTCTTTATCATCTTGTTTTTATCCATATTCATATGATCTTTTGACATATCCATTTTGGTAGAGTCCATTTCGGTTGAATCCATTTCGTTACTGCTGCTCATACTGTTTTTATCACCACTGTGTTTGTGATCTTTTAAATCGTGATCCTGAGCAAAAGATAAACCTGTTGCTATCAGCATAGCAACGAAGAAAGCTAAAACGAGTTTTGAAGTTTTGTTTAACATTTTTCTGTTTCCTTATATAGTTATTAAGTATTAATTAAAGATTATTGAAATC
The DNA here is from genome assembly GCA_022564295.1 of Bacteroidota bacterium. GTDB lineage: Bacteria > Bacteroidota > Ignavibacteria > Ignavibacteriales > Ignavibacteriaceae > BMS3ABIN03. The sequence continues at coordinate 5,430 of JADFLR010000008.1, forward strand.
ATTTTCAGCGCCGGTTTTAATTCTAACTGCCTTATTAATAGGAGAGACAAATACCCATCCGTCACCGCTACGCCCGGTTTCCCCGTAGGTACTTATTACATTGACCAGTTGATCAACATTAGAATCATTACAGACCAATTCAATTTTTACAACTTGGCTATACTTTTGTACATATTCATTTGAGTAACTGAATGCTTCTTTATCCACCAATTCGGCGATGGCATTTGCATCGATCAAAGTCATTCCATTTATATCGGCTTCTTCTAATAAGGCTGTAACAGTATCAGCTTTTTCTTTTCTTATATATGCAATTATTTTTTTCATATTATTTCTCCGTACGATTTTCAGTTATCAGGTTCAGTTTCTTCAGTTCTCTTTTTTTCCATAAATAAAACACTGCCGGGAAGATTGTCAGTTCCATAATAAAGCTTGTAAAAATACCTCCTATCATAGGGGCTGCAATCCTTTTCATTACATCACCACCGGTACCATACCCGATTACAATTGGAAGCAAACCAAAAAAGGTAACAGTAACTGTCATCATTTTAGGTCTGATTCTTTTAACCGCACCTTCAAATATTGAATCCTTAAGATTTGCTAATGTTTTGAGCATTCCCTTTTTTTTCCAGTTTTCATAAGCAATATCTAAGTAAAGAAGCATAACCACGCCAGTTTCGGCACTAATACCGAGCAACGCTATTATTCCAACCCAAACTGCAACACTGGTATTATAATCGGCTAAATAAAGGTACCAGATTGATCCGACCATAGAAAATGGAAGTGCGAGAAGAATTATTCCGGTTTTTACAAACGATTTTGTATTGAAATAAAGTAGTAGTATTACTAAAAGTAACGTTATTGGTATGACGAGGGCTAATTTTTTAGCCGCTCTTTCCATATACTCATATTGTCCACTCCATATCAGTGAATAACCCTCAGGTATTTCCACTTGCTCGCCAATAATTTTCTGAGCATTTGCTACATACGTACCGACGTCTATATTTTCTAAATCTATATAAACCCATGCATTCGGTCTTGCATTTTCAGATTTAATAACCGGAGGACCCTTTGTAATTGTAATCTCACCAAGTTCTTCCAGGGGTATATTACCACCGCCGTGTAGAGGAACTAATACTCTTCTCAGTGATTCAATATTTTCTCTGTAATCTCTCTGATATCTGAGATTTACAGGATACCTTTCCAAACCTTCAACCGTTTTGGTAATATTCACGCCACCGATTGCAGACATAAATACATCCTGAACATCACCAATTGTAAGACCGTATCTTGCTATAGAATTCCGGTCAATTTTGAAATCTACATAATTACCCCCCACTGTACGTTCTGCGAAAGCAGAGCGTGTACCTGGAATAGTTCGTGCAATCTTCTCAATTTGTTTTCCAATTTGTTGAAGAACTTCGAGATCCGGACCACCGATTTTTATACCCACAGGTGTTTTTATTCCTGTTGAAAGCATATCAATCCTTGTTTTTATGGGCATTGTCCATGCATTTGTTAAACCGGGTATTTGAATTGCAGCGTCCATTTCTGCAATTAATTTTTCCGGAGTCATCCCTTCGCGCCATTCTTCCTCTGGTTTAAGCTGTATAGTTGTTTCAATCATAGAGAGTGGAGCAGGATCGGTTGGTGTTTCAGCTCTGCCAATCTTACCCATTACTGATTCAACTTCCGGAAAAGTTTTGATAATTTTATCAGTTTGCTGAAGTAATTCCCTTGCTTTAGTAATTGAAATACCCGGAAGAGTAGTGGGCATATAAAGCAGATCACCTTCGTATAGATCAGGCATAAACTCTGAACCAAGTTTTGAGAACGGGATATAAGTAATTAATACAATAACAACTGCAACAACTATTACCCACCATCTTCTCTTTATAACAAAATCGACTATAGGATGGTATATACTCATTAGAAATTTTGTAAACGGGTTATCTTCTTCTTTCCTCATCTTTCCGCGAACAAAATAGCCCATTAACACAGGCACAATTGTAATAGATAAAATAGCGCCTGCTGCCATTGCGTATGTTTTTGTATACGCCAGAGGTTTAAATAATCGTCCTTCTTGTTGTTCCAAAGCAAATACAGGAAGAAATGAAACAACCACAACTAATAGTGAGAAAAATATTGCCGGACCTACTTCTTTAGAAGATTCCAAAATAACAGCCCAGTGAGGTTTTTGTTTTCCTTCCGGTTGCAATTGATTATGAAGAATATGTGAGTGTGAGTTTTCAACCATAATTATTGCTGCATCCACCAGCACTCCAATGGCTATAGCTATGCCGCCAAGAGACATAATGTTAGCATTTATTCCCTGTATATGCATTACAAGCATTGCAGCTAATACAGCAGTGGGCAGAGTAAATATAACAACTAAAGAACTCCTGAAATGAAGCAAGAAACCGATAATCACAAGAGCAACAATAATTCCTTCCTCTAACAACTTATCACCAAGATAATCAACTGCTCGTTCTATCAAAGCTGACCTGTCGTATGCAGTAACAATCTCTACATCATCTGGTAAAGAAGATTTTAATTCTTCCAATCGTTTCTTAACACGTTCAATAACAGCCAGCGCATTTTCGCCAAATCGTTGAATAATAATTCCACCGACGACTTCTCCCTCACCGTTCCACTCTGCAATACCGCGTCTAAGTTCAGGTCCTATATCGATATTGGCTACATCTTTAAGATAGATTGGGGTTCCCGTACTCTTGTTCGTACCTATGGTTATGATTTTCAAATCGTTTACACTTTTTATGTATCCTAATCCTCGAACCATAAATTCAGTTTCCCCCATTTCCATTAATCTACCGCCAACATCATTGTTACTTCTCTTTATAGCCATCTTTACCTTGCTAAGTGGTATATCGTAAGAGGCAAGTTTAATAGGATCGACATTTACCTGGTATTGTTTTACAAAACCACCAATACTGGCTACTTCAGAAACTCCGGGGATAGCAGAAAGCTCGTAGCGTAAAAACCAATCCTGAATAGAACGTAATTCCTGAAGGCTTCGCTTATCAGATTTTAATATGTATTGATAGACCCACCCCAAACCGGTTGCATCCGGTCCTAACTGGGGAGAAACTCCTTCCGGGAATTCACTCTGCATCGAACTCAGGTATTCAAGTACCCTGCTTCGAGCCCAGTAAATATCTGTGCCGTCATCAAATATTATGTATACCATTGAAAATCCGAAGAAGGAATAACCACGCACATCATTGGCAAAAGGTACCGAGAGCATTTTAGTCGTTAAGGGGTAGGTAACCTGGTCTTCAACAATTTGCGGACCCTGACCCGGATACTCTGTATAAATAATTACCTGTACATCGCTCAAATCAGGTATAGCATCAATAGAGGTGTTGTTTATTGCCCAGATACCTGCGAGTATCAGAGCAACTGTAAGAATAATAACTAAAATTTTATTATTTATTGACCACTCGATTGTTTTTGCAATTAAGCCGTCTTTTTGAGTACTTGATATCATTAATTTTCTCCAAAACTTTTTTTAATAGTCATTGCGAATCCCGATTCATCGGGATGAAGCAATCTCATTAATTTTGGTAGATTGCTTCGTCATAGGGCTACTGCTGTGCTCCTCGCAATGACCAGTTAATTTTTATATTCAAAACCATGTTCATTAAGATTAGCTTTTACTTCATCAATAGTAAATTCACGAAGTTTCATTCCACATATAGGACAGCTACCCGGCTCGTCGGATATCACATTCCAATCCATTATATCCTGATATAGTTTTCCATCTTTATTTTCATCAATGGACTCCAAATCGATAGTACCTATTCTAATGAGTGGACTTTTTAATTCCTCAGTTTCTTTGTTATAATCACCGGTCGATTCATCCATTTTCAGATCGGACATATCGTCATTGGATTCTTCTGAGCTTGTAAATTTGGTTAAAGCTGCTCTAAGATTACTTTCGGAATCAATTAGGAATTGAGCCGAAGTAACAATTTTATTCCCATCAGTTAAACCATCCAATACCTGGTAATAACCATCTGCGTAGTTTCCAAGTTTAACATCAACCGGTCTAAACTTACCCTCGCCAAGCGCGAGAATAATAATATTATTCTGTCCGCTTCTTATGATCGCGTCTTCAGGTACTACCGGGTAGTTTCCAAGGTCTTCGCCTTTTATTTTTATTGTGGCAAACATCGAGGGCTTCAATTCGTTATTGTAATTAGGCATATCAATTCTAACTTTTACAGTTCTTGTTTTAGAGTCTAGAGTTGGATAGATAAATGAAACCTTGCCTTTAAATATTTTTCCGGGCAAAAAATTAAATCTTATATCTGCAGCCGAGCCGACTTTTATTTTAGAAAGTTCATATTCATAAACATCAGCCATAAGCCATAAATTTCGTAAATCGGCTATTCTTAAAAGAGGAGAACCGGAATTAATTTTTTCTCCTTCTGTAACTTGTTTGTGAATTACTGTTCCATCAAATGGTGCATAAAGTGTAACATATTTATTTATCTCTTTTGTTTTTCTTAGTCGCTCAATTTCAAGGCTGCTAATATCAAGTAGTTCTAATTTTCTAATACTATTATTTGTAAGTTCTTTACCGCTGGCGGCAATGTTTTCATCAGAGCTGTTCATTACAGAAGCAGCATAGGATAGAGCAGTGATATATTCCTGTTGCGCTGCCACAAGTTCAGGTGAGTATATGTCGATTAACTTCTCACCTTTTTTAACTTCCTGTCCTGTATAGTTAACATAAAGTTTTTCCACCCAGCCACCGACTTTAGTTGTAATTACAAATTCATTTCTTTCATCTATTTCTAATATTCCGTTTGTAATTACCTGTGCATTCAGTTTTCTAACTTTTATAGCTACTGTTTTTAAATTCATATTTTGTTGTGTTGTACCATCTATTGTTACAACACCGGTTTCCGAACCTTCATCTTCGTATATGGGCACTAAGTCCATTCCCATCCTGGATTTCCCAGGTTTATCGTAAACTTCATTTGGGTTCATAGGTGCTCGCCAGTAAAGTATTTTTCTTTCGCCGGAAGTTCGCTGATTATTACCTCTAATTGGTGTGAGGTTCATTCCACAAATCGGGCAGTTGCCCGGTTCATCCAATATTAATTCGGGATGCATACCGCATGTATAAAGCTGTCCGTCAGCAGTTACAAGCATATGATCATCACTGTTGGGACTAAACACTAAAATGTAAAGTAAAGCTGCTGTCAGTGCTAATGCAAGTACTCCGATAATTATATTTTTATTTCTCACTGTTCATATCTCCGATCTTATTTATTGTAAACTTGTACCAACTAAAAATTCCAGATCAGCTATTAGCTTTAAGTAATCTGTTTTTAGCTTATATAAATTTGTTTCTATTTTGAATAATAGATCCTGTGCATCAATTACATTTATAAAGTCAACTTCGTTTACCTGGTAACCGGCTAAAGTTGAATTTAGATTTTGCGCTGCCTGGGGCAGCAAACCTTCTTCAAATAATTTAATTCTTTCTTCCAGTGATTCCAGGTCGGCTATGGCAGATCCGAATCTTCCATCGAGGAACTGTAATGCGGAAGAATATTGTTCAGAATGGAATTCCTGAAGTGAAATGGCTTCCTGTTCTTTAGCAGTATATTTGCCACCGTAGTTAAGCGGCAGCGAAATTCCCAGGGCTATGGTAAACAAATCTGTCCCGCCCATAGTTGAATTAACTAAATTCTGTCTGAAAGAATAGTTAACGCCTAAACTTATATCCGGGTAAAATTCTCTTTCGGCAACCTTTAATTTAAGACCTGCGCGGTCTTCGGATAACCGAATACCTTTTAATAATGGACGATTGCTTCTTGCGAGTGCATTGAGTTCCTGGGCATTCAGGTTGACTGTTTTTATTTCACCAATTAATTCAGTTTTAATATCGGTTTTGGCATCGCGCAGAAGAAATGCATTAAGTTCCGATAGAGTTGATTTTTCTTTGCTTACTATCTCTGCAATCTTTTCATCAATTCTTGTCAGTTCTAATTGTACTTTAACCAGGTTCTGCTGGCTGGCAGTGGAAACCGAATACTTTACACTAACTACATCAGCAATGTCTCTCAACAATTTTTTACTTTCTTCTGCATAAAAAATTGCTCTGCGAAAGTAATTAAGATTATAATATTGCTTCGTTACCATTTGCCTTATTCCATTTTCCGTATCATTTATTTCCTGATCGATAATCAAAGTATCGATTGCTGTGGCTTCTTCAATTGCAGATAGTTTTCCGGGGAAGGGGAACATTTGACTTAAACCGATAGCTTTTTGAGTCATCGGATCTTGATCAAAGGAAAAAGAATTAGTGGGAATATTCCGTAATCCCAGTATTAAAACCGGATCTGGAAGATTTGAGTTCTGATCAATTCTGCTATATGCAGCATTACGTTTTGCCTCAAGCATTTTTATTTTAGGGCTTAGCAAAATTGCTTGCTCAATCATTTGATCTAGATCATCTACCTGGGCATAATTATTAAATGCAAACAGCATTAATAGAAATACCCAAATTGAATTTTTAATTGAATACATATCTGAACCCTTATCATTGAATTTCGTTTATTAATAATAACAGTTATCCAGGTAAACTGAACGTAATGACGCAGCTTACCGGCGGAGATTACTCTCCAGGTAAAATTCAATAAGGGTATTAAATCAGAAGGTTTGAGTTTTGTAAATATATATCGTTATCGATATGAGGAGGCGATGTATTGTGTAAATTGTGTTTGAAATGATCTAACGGATTAGAATCCAAATGAATGTTGGTTTTAATTAAAATTACAGTAATGTATGTATTTTTATTCGTCTCGATGTTAACAAATAAAAATTGGTCGGAAACTTTGTTTTCAACCATTTCAATTATACAGCAAACAGGCATATAACCGGAAAGAGTTACTTTTGCCTCATCTTTTTCACAGCAGCCGGAAGACACTTTAGTTGGTGCCATATCTTCCATTCCGCACGCTTCAGTATTAACCACATTCAAGGTTTTGCAGAAGTGCCATGTAAATGTAAGACCTGTTGTCGAAACAAGAAGAATTAAAATTAATCCATATGTGTAAAGTTTTTTGTTCATCGATTACAAAACTAATAATTAAAATGAATAAGCACAATACTAATAATAATATAGCATATATTTGTGATGAAATGCGAATTCATCAATTAAGCTTTACAATTGTGATGCCAAAAAATTATTGAAAAAAACTAAAAATCACTCACATAGAATTGAAATGTTACCACATTTAAAATCAGTATTCTAAGAACTAAGAAAAATTGCTTCGATCTTTCTCACTTGAAAGAGTTATTCAGCAATTAGTAATTAATAATCTAACTTACGTTAATAATTCTACATTTCTGAATTTTACTTTAATAAAATCATCTTTTTGCTTTGCATATTGTTTCCAAATTGCAGGGTGTAAATGTAAATACCGCTTGGGAAATTGTTGGCATTAAACTCAACATTATAAAAACCAGCAGTTTGCTCTTTATTTACTAAAAGAGCAATTTCACTTCCAAGAATATCATAAATTTTTAGAGTAACGTATTCACTTGAAGGAATTGAATAACTAATTGTTGTTGAAGGATTAAAAGGATTTGGATAATTTTGGTTCAATACAAATTCATTCGGTAATGTTTCTATTTCATCATTAACTGAGGTAGTAATTTCATTGTGAAGAATCATCATACCATAATCGAGAGCACTTACTAAGATCACACCGTGATTAACATCAATGGCTCTAACAGAGAACGTTGGATCATAAGTACTGATTTCTTGAGGAATAAGAGGATCCAATATATCAAATATTTTTACACCACCGTAGGAATATGATAAGTATACGAAATCGCCTTCAATTTCAATATTTTCTGCAAAGGCGGAAGTTTTTGAAACTCTAACAGGATGAGTTGGATCCGAAACATCCAAAACAACCATATATCCGATTCTGTCCGCAACATATAAATAATTATCCTTTAAAGCTAAATCAGTTGGGTTAAAAGTATCCTCCCACATAGTGTAACCCTCATCATATTCTCCAATTTGTATTGGATTGAAAGGATCTGATATATTAAAAATCCAGATATGACCTTGACCTCCCCAATGGCTCGAGATCCAATCCCCTACATAAGCATAATTTCCCTGAACCAAAATTGATACAGGTGTATGACTAATTCCAGCAAAACTTACCTCATAGATATCTAAAGGATTTGAAATATCGAGAATATGTATACCAGCAGCGCCATAAAGAACATAAGCAAAATCTCCGCTAACATCTATTTTAGAAAAAGAATCACCTGTTTCGTAACTACCAACTTCAACCGGATTTGTTAAATCGGAAATATCAACAATCCGTAATCCTCCATTACCATCTGCCAAATAAGCAAGGTTATCTTTTAATGATAAATCTTTTGGTTTACCAGGACTATTATAATAGCCAATTTGAGTTGGATTAGAAATATCCTGAATATTTACTACACTGATTCCACCATAAAGTGTTAACACGAACGCATAATTGTTACGAACTACAACATCCACCGATATACCAGGTGTTTCAAAAAACCCGACTGGCTCTGGTAAAGCAGGATTAGTCACATCAATAATTCGCAGCCCACTTCCTTCCTCTGAAGTTGAAACGTTTGAGTTAACTCCTTCACTAATAATTAACGTATAATTAGCGTAAGATATATGTGCTACATCACCGGGCGATTCATAAAATCCAATTTCTGTAAGATTAACAGGATCTGAAATATCGAATATTCTAATTTGACCATCTCTCCAATTATTACCATCCACGTACTCACCGTTAGTTACAAACGCGTAGTTACCAGAAACTGTAATATCCTCAGCACCACCGCTAAATATTGTATTGCTAACTAAAGACGGAGAGGTTGGTATTACCACGTCAAATATTTTCAAACCTTCTCCAGAATTACGTTTGGAAGCTACATAAAGAAGATTATTAGACAAGTATGTGTTCCCAAATCGAGCATCTACTGTACTTACCAATGAGGGATTATTCAAATCTGAAATGTCTATGATAAGAATTTCAACAAAATTTTTATTAATATAAATATAATCGCCAACAAGTGAGATGAAATTAGATTCACCTGGAGAATCGTAAAAACCTAATGGCTGAGGATTGAAAGGATCCGTAACATCTAATGTTCTCATCCCTCCTATCCACTGACCTCCATCGAATCCACCTTCTGCTACGTAAAGAGTTTGATTATCAATAACTAATGTATTAACGGAACCAGGTAAAAGCAACTCACTAACCTGAATAGGATTGCCGAGATTACTTACATCTATAACTTTCAAGCCACTATCTCCTTCAGCCAAATAAATATAATTGCCTGATTTAGCAACATCACTGATAACACCATTTGTAGCAACCTGACCTAACAATACCGGATTTGATGGATCAGATATATCCAAAGTTTGTAGTATTCCTCCGTTAGCAGTGAAAACAATATTATTTTCAACTGTAAATGCATTCGGTGAACCCGCTGCCCAGCGACCTACCAACTCGGTCCCGCCTCCAATTTGGCTGTGAAGTTGATTTACAACCATTAAGATAAAACTTATGGAATATAGTAAGCCTTTCACAGTTTTAGATTCAACCATTTAATTAATACAGATCGTTCGTTATAAGGACGATGGAAGAATAATAAAAAGATGATTGAGCAGAGGTTATTTTCCAATCGTCAATTTTTAATATATGAAAAACATCATATCAAGTCAATTCAATAGTGCAGTTAATCTGAGGATAGCAGTTTTGTCGCTCAGATTCAATTACCTTTTCACACCAGCCGGAAGACTCTTTATTTGGTGTCATATCTTTCATTGCACGCTTTAGTATAAATTACATTCAAGAATTTGCAGAAGATCCATAAATGTAAGACCTGTTGTCGAAACAGGAAGAATTAACATTAATCCATACTTGTGTAAAATAGTTGGCTGATATTTCTGACAAATTCCTTAAATTTAAAAACTTAATTTTTTTCTACTCTTACAAATCAGGAAAAATAGAGCATGAGTATTTTAGTTGATAAAAAAACACGGCTCGTTGTTCAAGGCATTACCGGCAGCGAGGGTTCTTTTCATACAATACAGATGGTTGAATACGGAACAAAAGTGGTTGCAGGGGTAACACCCGGAAAAGGCGGTACTAAGTTCGAAGGCATTCCAATTTATAACACTGTGGAAGAAACTGTAATAAATCAAAAAGCGAACACATCAATCATTTTTGTGCCTCCTGCTTTTGCTGCCGATGCAATATTGGAAGCTTCAAATGCAGGAATTAAAGTAATCATATGTGTGACAGAAGGAATTCCAACTTCTGACATGATTAAAGTTTATAACTCAATAAAAAATAAAGAAGTTGTTTTAGTTGGTCCTAACTGCCCTGGAGCTATTTCACCCGGAAAAGCTAAAGTTGGAATTATGCCCGGCTTCATACACAAAAAAGGAACCATTGGAATTGTATCGCGAAGTGGAACTTTAACATACGAAGCTGTTAAACAAATAGTTGATGTTGGTTTGGGACAATCAACTGCAGTGGGAATCGGCGGCGACCCGATAATAGGATCAAAGTTTACGGATATAATAAAAATGTTTAGCGAAGACCCCGATACCGAAGGTGTAGTAATGATAGGTGAAATTGGTGGAACTGCCGAGGAAGAGGCAGCGGCATTCATCAAAAAGAATGTTAGTAAACCTGTTGTTGGTTTTATTGCAGGACGAACTGCACCACCGGGAAGAAGAATGGGACACGCTGGTGCTATCATCGCCGGTGGGAAAGGTACAGCCGTCGAAAAGATGGCAGTTATGAAAAAAGCTGGAATCAAGGTTGTTGAAAGTCCTGCTGATATTGGTATAACTATGCTTAAATCATTGGAAAAAGTACAGAAGAAATCAGGAATAAAAACAGCTTCAAAAAAGAAAGTAACAACAAAGAAAAAATAATTTATATAATTAACTTTTAGAGAAAACTTTAAAGGAGGTTGCCTCAAAAGTTCTTGGTGAACCTTTGTGTCTTAGAGTCTTCGTGGCAAAATCTTTAGATCTGTTTAATTACCAAAAAATTTAATGCCGCAAAGTCACAAAATCACAAAGTCACAAAGGCACGAAGCAACTCTAAGTCTAGCTACTTTTAAGACAGCCTCTTCTATTTAATCAAAATAACTACAATCATAAAAAATATTTCGGAGAATAAATTGGGTAATAAAACTTTGGCAATAATTAAACCTGATGCAGTTGGTAACGGATATACAGGAGCTATAATTGATAAAATAATTAAAGCCGGATTTAAAATAAAAGCAATGAAGATGACGCATCTAACTAAATCATCAGCGGAAGGGTTTTACGCTGTTCATACAGAGAGACCATTTTTTGGTGAGTTGGTTGAGTTTATGATTTCGACCCCTTGCATTCCGATTGCTTTGGAAAAAGAAAATGCAGTTGAAGATTACAGAAAATTAATTGGTGCTACCGATCCGGCAAATGCTGCTGAAGGAACGATAAGAAAATTGTTTGCAAAGGATATTCAGTTTAATGCTGTGCATGGTTCTGATTCGGATGAGAATGCTCTAAAGGAAATTGCTCATTTCTTTTCAACTGATGAACTGTTAAATAATTATTCTGAATAATATTGAATATTACTAAAGATCAGAAGCTGTCTCATAAATGTCATTCCGGACTTGATCCGGAATCTAAAACGGCAAAAAGAGATCCTGGAATAAATTCAGCATGACGTATTCAAGCTTTTGAGATATCCTCTTTTCTTTTTAGATAAATGAATTTTTTTAACTACATATTTATTATCCTTATTTTATTTACGAATCTAAGCTGCCAGCCCTCTGATAGTAACAATCACGTTTTTTTTGGCGATGAACTTCTTCTAAATGAAAATCTTGAGCTGATTAATGGCAAACTAGTTGGAGTTGTTACAAATCATTCAGCAGTTCTACCGAACAATGTTCATCTCGTTGATACTTTACTTTCATTAGGAATTAATATCACAGCACTCTTCTCGCCGGAACATGGAATTAGAGGAGAAATTAGTGATGGAAGTAAAATATCATCTTCAACTGATGATAAAACAGGAATCCCGATTTTTTCATTGTACGGTAATACAAAAAAGCCAACAAAGGAAATGCTGAATAATATTGATATCATTTTATTTGATATTCAGGATATCGGAACGCGGTTTTATACGTACATTTCCACTCTTTATTATATACTCCAATCTGCTGCCGAAAATAATCTTTCCGTTATTGTGCTCGATCGTCCCAACCCTATTACTGGCTTACGTGTTAGCGGACCATTGCTAGATCCTAATTATAAATCATTTATTGGAATTGCGCCAATCCCGGTTTTGCATGGTATGACTATTGGTGAGCTTGCAGAATTATTTGTTAAAGAAAATTTAATTAACACAAGCAGTAAGCCCGAACTAATTGTTATAAAAATGAAAGGTTGGAAGCGAAATTATTTTTGGGATGATTTAGAAAGAGAATGGATTCCACCATCACCAAATATTCCGAATTTCGAAACAGCGCTGATCTATCCCGGAACATGCTTTATAGAAGGAACAAATGTTTCCGAGGGGAGGGGAAAGGATGATCCTTTTTTAACAATCGGTGCACCGTTTATTAATTCTGAGGAATTGATAAACAATCTAAAATCATTTCAAATTGCAGGGATTGATTTTTCACCATCATCTTTCACCCCTGTTGATATTATAGGCAAAGCTGCTCATCCCAAATACGAAGGAATAAAATGTTACGGAGTAAAATTTAAGCTGAAAGATAAGGAAAAATTTAATGCTGTAGAGTTTGGAGTATATTTAATTTATTCTTTGCTTATGTTGTATCCCAATAATTTCAAATTTAATGATAACTATTTCGATAAACTGGCAGGAACAGACAAGTTACGAAAAGATTTACTTGCCAGTAAAAATCCTTCTGCAATTATAAACAGCTGGGAAATCGAATTGGAAAAGTTCAAATCAATAAGAAAAGAATATTTACTATACTGAGGATAAAATGCTAAAATGCACTTCGCTTAATTTTTTTATATTTCCTTAACAAGAACTCTTATTCCATCAACGGCTAAGACTTTTATCTTCCTACCCTTTTCAACGTATTCTGATTCCGTCATTACATCCACACGTTTGCCTTTTATTTCTGCGGTGCCTGCCGGTCGTAAAGTTGTAAGTGCAATTCCTTCAGCACCGATTAAATTTTTTGCAATAGAACGAGATGAAAAGCCACCACCTGATTTTTCAGATACCGAAAGGACAAACCTTTGAAAGACCGTAGTGTTAGGAAGATATTTTGCAAGAACAAAAATAAGAACAAGCGCTACAACAAGAGATAATGATAGTTGAATAATTGCCCTCGAAACCAATTCGAAATCCAAAAACGGATCGCCCCCTACAAGCGAGAAAAAGAGGGAAGCAAAAACCAGAATTATTCCGCTTATTCCGGCAATTCCAAATCCAGGGATAACAAATATCTCAAGTAAAATGAGAGCAACACCTATGATGAACATCAAAATTTCAATAACGGAAGCCAGCTGTAAAATGTAAGATGTTCCAAAGAATAGTGTAAGTGCAATCAATCCGGCTGTACCAGGAACACCCCAGCCGGGAGATTTTATTTCAGCAAGCAATCCAAAAAATCCAATCATTATTAATATGGAAGTGATAATAGGATTATTTAAAAATCTTACTACCGCTTCTGCCCAGTTTTGATTAATCTCAATTTTATTTGCAGCTTTTAAATTAAATGCTGACAACAATTCATCTATATCATTTACTAATGTATCGGCGATACCATAATTGTATGCCTCTTCGGAAGTAAGAGTGATCAATTGTGTGGAATCAACCAACCCTTCTATGACAACTCTTTCATCAACCATTCCTTCGGCAATATCTTTTCTTCTCCCGTTCCTTTCTGCAGTAGCACGCATTTCGGAACGCATATAAGATTGATATTTTTCGCTTTGCTTTTTCCCCGCTTGATCAACAACAGTAGTAGCACCGATTGAACTTCCCTCTACCATAGCTATTTTTTTACACGATAAAGCTATTAGAGATCCGGCAGAGATTGCACGATTATTAATAAATGCTATTGTCAATATGTCGGTCGAAAGAATCGCATCTTTTATTTGAGTCGCTGCATCTACCCTTCCACCGAATGTATTAATCTTAAAAACTATTGCGTCGGCGTTTTCTTTTTCTGCCTCTGAAACAACCCTTCTGATATACGGTGCGAGTCCCAGATCAATTTCATCTTCGATAAAAGCTACAAAAACCTTTTTTTGCGGTAATAAAATTGCAGATGTGGTAAGAATGATAAAAATTATTTTATAAAAGAAATTCATATTACACTCGATTTTATTTATTTATTCATGTGTTGATGAGAATGCCTGAATTCATTTACAAAAATAGGTTTATCTGTTATAAATTAAAACCATTTCTTTTTACGTGGCTAAAGCCAAATAAATTCTCTGCTGCTTCATTATTACGTTCACTAAAGTGAACGGGAAGTGATGAATTGTTTGAGTTTTTTATTAGATGATAATTTTATTTCACTACTATCAATTGCCGTCAGCTATAACTGACGGATTGAAAGACAGCACCAAACTAAAACGGCTTTAGCCGCATTAAATGTTTGATAGGGAATTAGCCATAACTCGAACGAATGGATCACAAAATAAAAATGACTCTAACCAAAATGTTATAGTTATTTTAGTTAGAGCCAATGGCTTTCATCTATTAAAAAAGCGCAGTCTAAAGTCTGCGGCTATAATCGTTAAATAATCTTACTCACCTTTTTTAGAAATAACGGCACCGATTGCCGATCTATCAACTTTAATTTTAAGATTATCGCTTACCTGCAGAAGACAGGTTTTTTCATCAAGACCAGAAATAATTCCGTGTATTCCACCGCTTGTAACCACTTTGTCTCCTTTTTCGAGATTTGAAAGAAGTTTTGCTCTGTCCTTTGATTTCTTTTGCTGCGGTCTTATTATCATAAAATAAAAGATTAAAAATATAGCACCGAACATTATAATAGTGCTAACCATACTTCCGCCTCCGTCGCCCTGGGGAGCCATTGCAATTAATAGATCCATGTTTTCTCCGTTATTAAATTAATTTTTGATTGATATTTCTTTTACTATTTTATTTTTCCAGTCCTTAAATGAACCGTTTACTATTTGTTTTCTTGCTTCAATTACTAACCTTAAATAAAAATAAAGATTGTGAATACTTGCAAGTTCTAACGCAAGAATTTCACCCGCATTAAATAAATGCCTTAAATATGCTCTTGAATAATTTGAACACGTGTAGCAGTTGCATTCTTCATCAATTTTAAGAAAGTCATCTTTATATTTTGCATTCCTTAACGAGAATACGCCGTTCCATGTAAACAAAATTGCGTGTCTTGCATTTCTTGTAGGAATAACACAATCAAACATATCAATGCCACGCTCAATTGATTCAAGAATGTTTTCCGGTCTGCCAACACCCATTAAGTATCTTGGTTTTTCTTCGGGCATAAAATCAGTTGTGAAATCTGTCATATTATAAAGTTCTTCTGTTGGTTCGCCGACGGCTAATCCACCGATTGCATAACCATCGAAGTCTAATTTTATCAAATCATTAGCCGATCTTTCGCGAAGATCTTTATACACACTTCCCTGGATTATACCGAACAGATATTGCTTGTGCCCATACAACGGTTTTGATTTCTCAAATTCTTCTTTATTTAAGATTGCCCAATCGGTTGTGAGCTTTATGGAATTAACAGCATAATCGTACTCACAAGGAAATGGAGTACACTCATCCAAAACCATCATTATGTCAGAGCCGATACTGCGTTGAATTTGTATAACTTTTTCCGGTGTAAATAAGTGCTTTGAACCATCAAGATGCGATTTGAATTCAACACCATCCGATTTCAGCTTTCGTAAATCTGATAAACTGAAAACCTGGTAACCTCCGCTGTCTGAAAGAATTGGTTTTTCCCAATTCATAAATTTATGCAGCCCACCGGCTTTTTCAAGAATTTCCGTTCCCGGTCTTAAGTACAGATGATAAGTATTTGAAAGAACAATTTGAGCTTTAATATCCAACTCAAGGAAACTTTGGTTTACAGCTTTAACTGTTCCCTGAGTTCCAACCGGTATAAACATTGGGGTTTCAACTTTGCCGTGATCAGTCTCAAAATATCCTGCTCTCGCTTTGCTGATACTATCCTTTGCAATAACTGAAAATTTAAGCAATCCACTCCGGTTGTTTATTATTAGAATTTAAAGCTTACAAATTTAAGGGAAAAAGGATAAAGTGGCAAAGACAGGAAATTTACATAATCTCACCCGACTGAAGTCGGGTGTTAATCAGACAGTAATATCATTAATACTAAACTCCAGTTAGGTTAAGTTGAAAATATTAATTAAGAAACTTATCTCTCTCTTCTTCGGTAGGAATCCTGCAAATATCTCTTCTCCCAAAAAACTTATACCTGTTCTTTGCAATCAAATCATAAAAGAAGTCTCTTATTGGTCTTGGTAAAATGATTAGAGGATAGAGCAGCTTAACAAAACTCTTCAAATTTTTACTGATCTTTAATGCTGCGGTAGATTTTGTGAAATGCTTATCGTTAACAATTAAAACAAAAGTATCAAAGTCGGAAACGTTTAATTTAAATTCCTGTAAAAGTTTTTGTCCGGATTCAGACTGCATTGCGGCAAATTTATAAATATCATTTTTATCTCTATTCATTATAAAGTTCACCCAAAAATTGCAGAAATTACAAACTCCATCAAATAAAATAATATGATGATATTGCATAGGAGTACTAATCTGTATTTTTGATTAGTTTCACGAGCTCAATTTTCTGTGATGCTGCGCGGGCAATCAGGATAGTGTAGTTATTAATTTCAACCGTTTCTCCCTGTGCAGGAATTCTTCCCAATTTTGAAATTATGTAACCGGCGATAGTTTCATAATCGCCTTCTTCAATATTCAGTTCATATTTTTCATTAATATGATCGAGTTCAACTTTTCCGCTTATGATATAAGAATGCGGCGTAATTTTTCTACAGATATCTTCATCTACATCAAACTCATCTTGAATTTCTCCAAAAAGTTCTTCAAGAATATCTTCCATTGTAACGATTCCTGCAGTTCCTCCGAACTCATCAATAACCACAGCAATGGATATCTTTTTATCGAGGAATTCGTTCATAACATCGAAACTTTTTTTTGTCTCGGGCATAAAACTCACTTCGCGAATAATGCTCTTCAAAGTTTGCGGTGAATTGAAAATATCCTTCGCCAGAATGATCCCTTTAATATTATCCAGATTATCTTTATAAACCGGTAATTTGGAAAACCCCGAATCAATAAAAATTGTAAGTGCTTCGTTTATGGTCTGATTTATTTCCACACCAACAATATCTGTTCGCGGTGTCATTGTTTCATAAGCCCTTTGCTCACCAAGTTCAATCACTTTTTCAATTATATCACTTTCCTTTTTATCAACCACCCCAGCTAATTGGCTTTCCTTTACAAGCTCCTTCATTTCTTCTTTATCAAAAAGATAACTCATTGCGTCAGCTTCAATAGATATGGATTGAGTTAACTTTTCAGATGCTGTTGATGCAGCCTTTACAAATGGGAAAATTATAAAATAAAAAATTCTTAATGGCAAAGCAGTTAGAAGTAATGTTTTATCAGCAATTTCACTTGCAAAGTATTTGGGTAACAGCTCACCGAATAAAAGCAGCAGGAACGAAGAAATTAATAAAATACTCAGCTCGCCTAAACCAAATATTGCCGATAGAAAAACTGCACTCAAAGAAGACAGTGCAACGTTTACCACATTGTTACCGATTAGAACTGTAGAAAAAAATGTTTGTGGATGAGATTTAAAATAATGCGCACTTAAAGCTGCAGGATTTTTCTTCCGGGCTTTAATCTCTATTTTTAATTTACTCGAAACAATATAAGCCATCTCGGTTCCCGAAAAGAATCCACTGAGAATAAGTAAAAGAATAAGCAATATTAATTCTTCAACAATCATCAGTATGCCTCTTCCACTTTAACACTATCAACAGAATAAGAGTAACTGCCTTTATCATAGACAAAATGTAAAGTTATATTTATGATTTTATTTTTATCTAATCTTTTATCTATTTTTAATCCTTCTTCCATCCCAAATGCAAATACTTTATCCATCCCTGTATTCAGATTAAAATTATCTCCTTCCATTTTATGTATGAAATATGGTTTGAAGGAATAAATAACGTCCTCTGATGAATAAACAGTTATGTTATCTAAACTAATATTATTAATCCCTTCATCACTTAAATTTTGCATGGTTACTTCTCCAGTCAAATGAAACTTGCCCGGCGATACTCCAGGCATAAGATTTAACCACGAATCAATTTCGCTCTTAACAACTTCTAATGATACTTTAACATTCGCTTTTTCCGAAGAAGCACAGCAAGTGATGAGAAGTATTACAAGCAGAATTATTGAACTGCTTAAAGATTTGATCATAACTTTCAGATAATTTTATAAATAATTAACACCGTGGTAATTGTATAAATAATAACGGTTAAAATTATTTGGAGATCAGTAAAAACAATCTTAGTTGTATTGTCTCCTTTATTGCTGATATATTCCAAGTACATGAACCTGAAAATGCCATAGACAACAAACGGAGTTGTGTAAATTAAATTTTCTGTTTCAAAAGCCGAGACTGTCCTTTCTGATACCGTGTAAAGCGCATAACAAATAATTACACCTGCTGCTGCAACGGTTGCCATCTGATCTGCAAAATTAAGTGAGTACTGTGAAAGAACTTTACGACTTGGTGCATTTTCACTTTCCGCAACCAATATCAACTCCGAATGTCTTTTCATTACCCCAAGGAATAACGAAATGAACATTGTTGTGAGAATTAACCAACTGGAAATTGGAACAGAGATTACAACTGCCCCTGCTAAAACTCTAATAGAAAAACCTGCCGCAATGCTGAATACATCTAGTATTACAATATGTTTAAACCAAAATGAATAAATTATGTTTAAAATAATAAACGCAGTTACAAAATAAAAAAACTCTTTATTAAACTGAGGAAGAAGAATACCAATAACTGCAGTTAGAACAGCTGCAACAATTAAAGCGCTTCGCTTTGATATCACTCCGGAAGGTAATGGTCTGTTCTTTTTTGTTGGATGCGCTTTGTCTGCCTCAATATCGATTAAATCGTTTATAACATAAATTAAGCTCGATGAGAGACAAAAAACAACAAATGCTAAAAGCGTAGTAGCAAAGTAATCTTCATCAAATAAGTGCTGAGAAAAAAGCAGCGGAACAAAAACAAAAAAGTTTTTAATCCATTGCGGAACTCTTAAAAGTTTTAAATAATTAAGAATCATTAAAACACAGCAACTTCTTCATATGTTCCGAAAACTTCTTTTAACTCAGCAACCATTTCACCGAGTGAAACATAGTTATGTGCAGCTTTAATAAATACCGGCATTAAGTTTTTATCACCCATTGCAGCATCTTTAATTTCGGCAATACTTTCATCAACTGCCTGCTGATCCCTGCTTTGTCGAATATCAGCTAATCTTTGTTTCTGCTCAATCTCTACTTCAGGTGGAATTGTTAACAAAGGAATTTCAATCTGTTCATCGTCTTCAACAAATTCATTTACACCAACAATAAATTTTTCCTTTTTCTCAACTTCCCGTTGGTAACGGTAAGCTGCATCTGCAATTTCTTTTTGGAAATAACCTGCTTCAATTGCAGGAATAACCCCGCCGTAAACATCAATCTGTTTGAAAATTTCGTTTGCTTCTTTTTCCATCTGGTCTGTCAGTGATTCCACAAAATAACTTCCGCCTAAAGGATCAACTGTGTTTATCACACCTGTTTCATAAGCAATTATTTGTTGAGTTCTTAAAGCAATTTTTGCAGCTTTCTCACTTGGTAAGGCAAGAGTTTCATCCATTGAGTTTGTATGAAGTGATTGGGTACCGCCCAACACGCCAGCTAATGCCTGGAAAGCTGTTCGTACAATATTATTTTCCGGCTGCTGTGCCGTTAAAGTACAACCGGCAGTTTGTGTGTGAAACCGCAGCCACCACGAGCGGGGATTTTTTGCTCCGTATTTTTCTTTCATTCGTTTCGCATAAATTTTTCTTGCTGCACGATATTTTGCTATCTCTTCAAAAAAATCTAAATGTGAATTAAAGAAAAATGAAATTCTTGGTGCAAACAAATCAATATCCATTCCGCGTTCAATGCAGGCTTCAATGTATGCAAATCCATCGGCGAGAGTAAATGCCAGTTCCTGCACAGATGTTGAGCCAGCTTCTCTTATATGATAACCGCTTACAGAAACCGGATTCCACTGAGGAACTTCATTCGTACAGTATTCAATCATATCTATTATTATCCGCATCGAAGGGTTTGGCGGATAAATATATTCCTTTTGTGCAATGTATTCTTTAAGAATATCGTTCTGTAAAGTGCCTCTTAGTTTTTTAAGATCAACGCCCTGTTCTTCTGCAACAGCAAGATAAAATGCAAAGATCATTGCAGCGGGTGAATTGATAGTCATTGAAGTAGAAACTTTATCCAAAGGTATTTTATCGAAAAGTATTTCCATGTCTTTAAGTGAAGAGACTGCGACTCCGCAAATACCAACTTCTCCTTCACCTTCAGGAGCATCAGCATCCCATCCCATTAAAGTCGGAAGATCAAACGCAACTGATAAACCGGTTTGCCCGTGATCGAGCAAATAGTGGAACCTCTCATTTGTATCCTTAGGAGTCCCAAATCCAGCAAACTGTCTCATCGTCCACAGTTTACCACGGTAAGCATTAACATGAATTCCTCTTGTATATGGATATTCACCGGGAAGACCTATTTCACTTAAATAATCTATGCTTTCAATATCATCGGGTGCATATAAACCTTTAATATTTCTTCCGCTAATAGTAGTAAATTTCATCCCGGTAGTATTAGCAGCCTTAAATTTTACCTCATAGTTACTTTTACGTTTTTTATATTCGTTGTCAATCATATTAAACCTATTGATTATTAATTTCTGATAAACATTTAAAAATAATTTACGTTCTTCCAAACCTTCTGTCAAATTCAATTAAAGATATTTTCACAACAATCGGTCTTCCGTGAGGGCAGGCATAAGGCATTGATGTGGCGAAAAGCTGATCAATCAGTAAACGCATTTCTGTATCACTTAATTTGTCCCCGGCTTTTATTGCTGTTCTGCAAGAATATGATTTTGCCAGATTATCTTTTTGTTCAAGTTTATTTTCACGTTCATTCACGGTATATTCTTCGATAATTTCCAACAAAACTTTCTCTTCCGAACCATTTTTAACATCATCAGGCACACCCTCAATTACAATTTTATTTTTGCTCATAAGTTTAATTTCAAAACCGAGTTTATTTAAATATGGGTATAATTCCTGTATCAATTCATATCTTCCCGGATCGAGCTGAACGGTGCGGGGAAAAAGAAGCTGCTGTGAAAACGGAATGTCAGCTTCAAATCGGTTAAGTGCTTTTTCGTAAAGAATTCTTTCATGTGCAACATGCTGATCAATTATCATTAATCCTGTTTTTATTTGCGAAAGAATATACTTGTTGTGAAGTTGAAAAATAAATGATGCTTCTTCTTTTTCAGTTCGTGTTTCCTTCGGTAATGTATGCATCACTTCCTGCATTTCCTTTTTATCAAAAGGATGAGTTACAGGTTCATCGGGAGATCTGGTAATCACATCATCGGTTATTGAACTAAAAATTCTGTCAATCTCTTCATCAGTAAATCTTGTTGTGTTTGTTTTGAAATTTCGCCGTGAAGGTCTGTCGCTAAAATCGTTTTCTTTTGTTGGATGATAACGGTCAACAATCAGTTTCTCTTCTTCAAGCACTTCTTCCGAAAACACCATAGAAGGAACGAGATCGTGTGTACCGAGACTTTTTTTAACAACAGCTAAAGTAAAATTGTAAATACTTTTTTCATCATCAAACTTAGCTTCCAGTTTTGAAGGGTGAACATTTACATCAGTTTTTTCCGGATCGATTTTTAGAAAGAGAATGAAAAACGGATAATCACCCTTCTCAAGCAGATTTTCATAAGCTGTAAACACTGCATGATTTATCTGTCTGCTTATTATATATCTATCGTTTAAAAATAAATACTGTTC
Source organism: Bacteroidota bacterium (assembly GCA_022564295.1). GTDB lineage: Bacteria > Bacteroidota > Ignavibacteria > Ignavibacteriales > Ignavibacteriaceae > BMS3ABIN03. The sequence continues at coordinate 27,718 of JADFLR010000008.1, forward strand.
GCCCTTGCTTTTTTTTAATAAACTTGGTTTACCTATGAACCCGGTTATACTTAGATAATCCGTTTGTTCATCGACAGGGATTAGAGCATCGAGCATATTATCAGCAAAAACCTGTTTTATTCTGTTTCCCAACGAACCGCCTTGAAAATCAAAAATGAGATCATCGTTGTTATAAAATTTGAAAGTAATTTGCGGATGGCTTAAAGCGGTTTTGTTGAATGTATCAATTATATGTTTTAATTCGGTAGCATCTGATTTTAAAAATTTTCTTCTCGCAGGCGTATTGAAAAAAAGATTTTTTACCGAAAGGCATGTTCCTTTAGAAAATGAACCCTTTTCTTTTATAAGATTTCCCTGTTCATCGGTATTTAACAGCGTGCCCAATTCATCATCCTTAGTTTCAGTTTTTATCTCGATTTGTGCAACTGCCATCATAGAACTGAGAGCTTCGCCCCTGAAACCAAGTGTTTTTATTACTTCAAGGTCTTCGTAAGCTTTTATTTTACTTGTAGCATGTTTCTGCACGCAAAGAAGAACATCCTGCTCGCTCATTCCTACGCCGTCATCACAAACCTGTATTAAGTTCTTGCCGGCTTTTTTTACAATCACTTCAATATTTTTTGCATCCGCATCAATTGCGTTTTCTAACAATTCTTTCACAACTGAATCTGGACGCTGAATAACTTCGCCGGCAGCAATTTTGCTGGCGATGTTTTCAGGTAATATTTGAATTTTGTTTTCGCTCAACTCTTCCTCTTATAAGTTATAATCTCAAATTGTTCTCTATCATCCTTTGAGTCAATATACCATTCATTCATACCAAATTCAGGGAATTTAACTTCACCTTCTGCTTCAAATTTCATATGTGAGATAATCATTTCATCTGCAATTGAAATTGATTGATTGTAAATTTCTCCACCGCCTGTAATAAATATCTTTTCTTTATTTAATAATTTACAATACTCGATTGCTTCATTTAAAGAATGTAAGATTATTACATCATCAAAATCATAATTTAAATTAGCGTTACGGGTAACAACTATGTTTTCTCTTCCCTTTAATGGTTTTCCAAGTGATTCGAAACTTTTTCTACCCATAATAATCGGCGAACCCATTGTTGCTTTTTTGAAATGCTGAAAGTCTTCTTTAATATGCCAGGGCATTTCTCCGTTTGCTCTTCCAATAACTCCGTTGGTAGCAACGGCAACAATTATAATTATCCTCAAACAGCAACCTCAAACTTAATTTTATCGTGATGCTGATAATTAAGAAGCTCGAAATCATCAAACGTCAGTTCGTTTAAAGGTTTTTTCGCAATTTTTAGTTGTGGAAGAGGAAGAGGTTCGCGCTTTAATTGTTCTTTCAATCCATTAAGATGATCGTAACTTTCGATCTCACTTCCCTCAGCGGCAACGTAGATGTGTGCATCAATTATTGTATGCGCAAACTCACCTAACTCTAATCCCACCTGCTGTGCGATTACCAAAGTTAAAAGAGAATATGCTGCAAGATTAAACGGAATCCCCAAAGCAATATCTCCCGAGCGCTGTGTTAAATGGCAGTTTAGTTTGCCATCGTTTACATTAAATACAAACGTGTAATGGCAGGGAGGCAGCTTACTTGTAGTTGCATTCCCCGGTTCCCATGCAGTTACAACTAATCTTCTGCTGTTTGGATTCCTATTTATTTCATCAATAACATATTGTATCTGATCAACTTCTCTTACTTCCCATTCACCTTTTTTATTTTTTTGTGCACTTGGAAAGTGACGCCAGTAGTAACCGTAAGCAGTTTCAAGATTTCCATCTTCGTCAGCCCAGGCATCCCAAATTTTAGTGTGTTTTCTAAGATTCCTTATATGGTTTTCACCAGAAAGATACCAAAGGACTTCGTGCAGTAAAGAATTCCAATGCATCTTTTTTGTTGTAAGCAGCGGAAAGCCTTCATTAAGATCAACTTTGTAAAAAGCTCCGAAGTAAGAAATTGTATCCACGCCGGTACGCGAAGGCTTTCGTGTGCCATTATCCATTACTAATTTTACGAGATCTAAATACTGTCTCATCCTTTTCCCACAGATAATTGAATTCTAATAAAGAAATGATTTAATATGAAATTTACTAAATTTTCATCAAGCCGTAAAATGCATTAATCCAGCTTACTAGTAAAATTATTCCTGTTTTTTAGTTTCCCTATTTTTGATAGAAATATTATTTGTATATGCTTTTGCAATCTCAAATGTTCTTTCAGTACTTTCGGAATCTACCACAATTATTTCATCAGCCCATTTTATATCTTCCAGGCAATCTCTGATGTTTTCTTCCTCATTTCCTGTGATAAGAATTACAGAAATCTTATTTTGCAGCAAATAAATACTTCCTTTACTAATAATATTTTTAATGTTTATTAAACTGATTAATTATTTAACCAATAATTTAAAGAATGTAATAATATTATATGTCACAATTCAATTACTGTTGGTATTATTACTTCAAGTTGAATATCGCAGTGATTCAGCGCATTATTTTAAGTTAGCTCAAGACTGTCTTCATGCAAATTCATTCTATCCTGCATCGCAACATTTATTTAGCTATTATATTTTCGCACCTTTGTTTGTAAATATTCTTGTAATATTACTTCAAATTTCCAACTCAACTATTATCATAAGCATATTTAATTTACTATTAAATTCACTTCAACTTTTTCTTATATATAAATTATCTGTAAATATATTCAATAGGAATGTAGGTGCAATAACAGTTTTATTGTACATCTTCTATTTAAATAATTTGGGATTTCTTGTTTCAAATCTTACAGAGTTATTATACGGGGTATTAGTTTTAATAGCTTTTATTTTTTATATAAGAAAAGGAAACCTGAATTATTTTATCAGCGGATTGTTTTTAGGTGCTTCAATTTCTGTTAAACCGGTTGGATTTACTCTACTCCTCGCATTTATTTTGTTTTTTATATATAACAAAATAAAGTTAAATAAATCATATCCTATCATTTGGATTATCAGTGGTGTTATAACTTTCATTTCGGTATTCGGTTTGTTTAATCACTTACACTTTGGAAGATTCATTTTTACATCATCTACCGGTCCTATAAATATTCTTATGGGTGCTAATGATAATGCAACCGGCGGGTATAAAGATGAAGTATTTAAACCCGGTAATGCTGGTTATTTAGCAAACGGTGATTCAATGACTTACCTGGAGAAAAATGATTTCTATACAGAAAAATCTTTGGCCTGGATAGCTTCTCATCCGTTAAGATGGTTAGGGCTTATGCCAATGAAATTAATTCACACATTTATTTGGGATGATATTGCTGTTTCATATTTACTCGATACAGGTGAATGGGACTTCGCTAAGATTGTTAAATATCTATGGAATGATAAAAGCATTAAAAATATTTTACCAAATACCTCAATAACTAAAAAAATATTATTTTATTCGATAGAGGGATTACACCTGATATATTATTACATCTTAATGGCTTTAATCATTATTGGAATTATCATTTACAAAAAGAATATAATTAAGAGCGAAATTGCACCAATAATAATTTTATATGTAATACTTGGAATTGTTATGATTCTCATTACAGTGGGAAACGTCAGATACAAGTATCCTTATATCATTATCTTGCTGCCTTTTGCTGCGAACTATATATATCAATTAACAGAGAGAGTTAAGAAGAAAGATATTGACTGACAAAATTGCAAAATATAGAAGCGAACTTTTTCTTACTTTAATTATAATTATTGGTATTATCCTTCGATTGTATTTTCAAATTGGTCACATTTTTTCCGATGATGCTTATTATTCCTATTTAAGTTATACTTTGTTAGGGGGAGAATTTGCTAAGGATTATCTCGGTTATCCTATCTTTCCGTTACGGATAACTTTTCTTTCAATCACTGCTTTATCATTTAATGTTTTTGGGATTAATGAATTTGCAACGATTATAATCCCTTTTTTACTATCAATCGCAAATTTGATTTTAACTTATAATCTCGCAAAACTTTTAACGGGGGATGTAAATATTTCTCTTCTTTCTGCACTGTTAATGGCTTTCTTCCCGACTGATATAGTATTCGCAACAATTGGCTTTGTGGATTTACCAAATGTATTTTTTATAAACCTCGGTATTTATTTCCTTTACAAATCTTATAAGTTTAACAAAAACCTTTTAGCAATTCTCGGAGGTATTTTATTCTTTCTTTCAATGCAGATTAAAGAAAACATTTACTACATAGCCATTCTGCTTATTATCTTATTGGTTTACATAATTGTAAAAAAGAAGCACTTAAACACTCAGATAGTGATAGCATTACTTTTCATTTTACTAAACGTGGTTGTTGAAGGAATTGTTTACCTGATTCTTCATAAAGATTTTTTATACCGCTTTACAGTTTTGCATCAAAATTATAATTACAGTTATTATGATTTCTTCCCACACACAGCACAAAAAATTAGTGATGTGAAAAATTATTGGCTCAATCTTTTCGATCAGATTTTTATTGTTAACAGTAAAGCAATTTTTCTAAGAAGATTTTATCTGTTTCTGCCAATTGTCGCAACAATAAAAAGTATGATTAACATTAGAAAAAAAGGGGACCTTTTACTTACATTTTGGTTTTTGGGGACATTGATATTACTCATTGCTTTTACAACTTCATTTACAGATTATAAACCGTTAGACCTAAAAAGAAGCTGGTATATCTATCCGCTCCTTATGCCAATGATAATTATTACAGCTTCATTCATAAATGAAATGAAAAGGCATCTTCGTTATATTTTAGTTTCTGCATATCTTATTGGCGGAGTAATTATGTGCACGCATTATGAAGTTTATTTTGATAAAGAAAATAAAACGGAACTGAAATTATTTATTGCAAAGAATAAGCAGCGTAAAATATTTACAGATCATTTTACAAAATACAGTGTGGATTTAATTCGCAGTTATTTTGATTTAACCAAATCCGAAAGAATACTTGAAAGTGATTTTAATTGGAAGGAACTTAAAAAAGGTGATTGGGTTCTTTATAATCAAAAGCATATTGATGAATTAAAACTGCAAAAATATAATTTTCCTGATTTTTCAATTTTGAAAACGAACTTATTCAGCAAAGTAAAAAACTACGGTGATTTTATTTTTTACGAGAAGGTGGAATAAAAATATCGTATAAACAAAAGTAATAATTTGTAAATTTAAGTTTCACATATAACTCAAATGAAACTATAGGATAAATGGAAATTATAGAATACTCAGAAAAGTGGAAGGATAAATGGGATAATTTTGTTCTGGAATCGAACAACGGAACAATATTCCAAATGCAAAAATTTTTTGATTATCATCCTGAAGGCAAATATACTTTTAACCATCTTATATTTTTTGACAAAGGAAATATTGTTGCTCTTCTTCCGGGTTCAAGGATTGGCAGTTTGTATGAATCACCAATCGGTTCAAGTTATGGTTCAATAGTTACTAAAGATGTTAAGTTTGCTTATGCGATGGAAATAGTTTCTGCTTTATTAGAGTATGGCAAAAAAATTGGAATAAAAGAATTCCTTTTAACATCAGCACCAAGAGTTTATGAAAAACATCCAAACGAAAATCTTGATTTTGCTATGCTGTGGCAGGGCTTTAATTACGATCTTCACTATATTTCCAGCGCAATAAAACTATTTCCCGATAGAGATATTATTTCACGATTTCAACCTACAATAAGGCGTAACATCAGAAAAGCATTAAAGAATCCCGATATCCGTATTGAGTTGAACAATCGTTATGATGAATTTCATCCCATATTAGTTGACAACAAAGCACGCCACGATATTACACCTACTCACACTTTGGAAGATCTATTGAAATTGAAAAAACTTTTTCCGGAAAACATTTTACTTTTTATGGTTTATTATAAAGATGAACCGATTGCCGGTTCCAATGTTTTTGTCTGCAACAAACAGGTTGCACTTTGCTTTTATAATATGCTTAAATATGAATATGAAAATTTAAAACCAATTCACCATGTTATGTACGAAGTTGTTAAATGGTCAACAGAACATGGTTATCAGTATGTAGATATTGGTGTATCACAGGATACGAACGCGGATAACCCGATGACACCTAGTATGAGTCTTATAGATTTTAAAGAAAAGTTTGATGCTAAGTCTGTAATGCGAAACACATTAAAGAAAACTCTATAAAAAACGTTTTAGATATGTCATCAAACAAAAAAGTTTTAATCACCTTTCTTGGCAATATAGATTATGATACTCGCTGTTATAATTTTTACCACACTCTTAAAGTAAATGGTTTTGATGTTAGCTTTACGGGTTTTGATTGGCTTACAAAAAATTTTAAGCCCGTTAAGGGGGATATCACAATTCACAAACTTAAAAAGGGATTTCTTTCACTTTCGTTTTATTTGAAATTTATCTGGCACATTAAACTTGCCTTGTTTTCATCACGCGCATCAATATTTTTCGCAGAAGATATTTACACTTTACCATTTGTAGTTATTTTCGGTAAACTAAAAAGAGTGAAGATCTTTTATGATTCGAGAGAACTCTTTGGATACCTTGCTGGATTAAAGGAAAGAAAATTTGTGCAATCTTTTTGGAAGGCTGTTGAAAAACTTTTTATAAAACATGCAGATCACATTATAACAACAGGAAGTATGGATTCAGATGTGCTCAAGGAAATGTACGGTGTTAACAATACGGTTGTATTAAGAAATTTTCCACGCTATTATAAACCTGCACAGCAAACCGATTTGAGAAATCAATTGGGAATAAACAAAGACAAAAAAATTCTGCTTTACCAGGGAGTGATATTAAAAGGAAGAGGTATTGAAAAAATATTTGATATACTGCCGGACATGTCAGAATTTGTTTTTGTTTTAATTGGCGGCGGAGAATTTGAAAATTATTATAAAAATTTGGCTGTAGAACGAAAGATAATTAACCAGGTCTTTTTTATAGGAAAATTTAATCAGGAGGATTTGCCAAAGTTAACACCATCAGTAGATGTAGGAATTGTACTTATTGAAAACATTAGCAGAAGTTATTACTACGCATTGCCAAATAAGTTATTTGAATATATTATGGCTGAGGTACCGGTTGTAGTTAGTAACCTTCCACAAATGAAAGAAATTGTCCATAAATATAATGTAGGTTATGCTGTTGATCCAGATAATAAAGATGAGTTAATCGCTGCGCTTAAAAAATTAACATCAGATGAAGTGCTATATAAAAAATTCAAACAAAACTGCAAGATAGCTTCTAAAGAACTGAATTGGGAAAACGAGATTGGTAATCTTTTAGAACTACTTTAGTAAAGAAAAACTTAATGAATTATTCTGAGGAAAGTGACGATGGAGAATCTTTTTAGCAGAAAACGGGGTTCTTCTCTGCATCAGATTAATTAGAGTGAATCCTAAAAAACATACTCCTTAATATATCTATTTATCAATCTCGTTATAATAATAGGAATTATAATGAGGAAAAATATTTTAATTGCTTTAATCCCTCTAATTTAATACGTTTAAATGTATGTTCAAGAGGAAAATTATGATTTTAAATAAATATGTATTTACAAATCTTTTTCTAATCATCATATTCCACTTATGTGGGATTAATGTATGGGCACAGAACCAAACAATTTTAATATTTGATCCCCACCAGGTTTCTACCAACTTTCAAAACTCGTTTCATCAACTTAGCTCCGATTCAATTTATATTACCGATTCTTTGGATGAAAACATTAATGGTTTTGATGCACTGTTTCTTTTTATTGGATATCCTTATGTACTTTCGGAAGAAGAAGGGAACAGGTTGATTGAATATATGAATCTAAACAAAGCAATTTATATATTCGTACAGGATATTTACCAAGTTACGTACTGGAATTATGTAGGTGTTACTGGTTTTGTTTATTTCCCACTTCTTACTATAGTAGACCGCGTTATGGGAGTGGATACAACATTTACTGAGAATATTGTTATAGATACAAGCTTTGTAAGCGGTAGTATTCCTGGGCCTCAGGGAAATATTTCTCCAATATTAACTGGTATTAGTGACAGCAGCATTTCGCTTACAACTACTTATATTCCTTTAGATGAATCTATACAAGTTATTATTGATTTTTTCAATCTAATTCATCATTCTGAATTTCTTGAAAGAGTATTAATCCATTTTGGATTGGAAGAACCAAATAGTATTCTAGATGAAAATGCTGATCAGCCAATTACGTTTTATTTACACCAAAATTATCCAAACCCGTTTAACCCAATTACCAGTATTCAGTATGCAGTAAGCAGCAGGCAATTTGTTAGCTTAAAGGTTTATGATGTATTAGGAAATGAAATTGCATCTCTCGTTGACGAAGAAAAACCAGTCGGAAGTTATGAGATTAAATTTGATGGGACAGGATTGACAAGTGGGATTTATTTTTATCAGCTAAAGGCTGGTTCATATATTAAAACTAAGAAGATGGTTTTGATAAAGTGAAACACGTATTGCTTCTTATATTAATAATTACATTAACTTCTTACTCTCAATCAATATTACACGTTCCATCAGAGTATCCAACTATACAAGCAGGAATCAATGCCGCATCCAATCACGATACTGTGCTCGTTGCTCCTGGTGTATATTATGAGAATATAGATTTTAGTGGTAAAAATATTGTCTTAGGTTCGAACTTTTTATTTACGGACGATAGAACTTATATCTCCCAAACGATAATAGATGGCAATCAAAGTGGTAGCATAGTTTCAATAGCAAATGGAGAAGATTCAACTTGTGTTTTAATTGGATTTACTTTACAGCACGGGCGCAGAGGAATATTCTGCCAAAACTCTTCACCTATAATTTCTAATTGTATAATTAAAGAAAACTCATTTTTTTCGCATTTTGATGGTGGAGTCGGAATTGAGTGTTTTAATTCGAGTCCAACAATCTTACGGTGTGCTATCATTGAGAATAGTGAGATCAGTGGTATATTTGGAAGTGGTTGGGCAATCAATTTAAGCAGTACAACAGAAATAGCATCTCCCAAAATTATTAATACCACCATAGCGTGGAACGAGGAAATAAGTGGCGGAGGAATAAGAAGTATAAACTCTACACCAATAATTATTAATTGTATCATCTGGAACAATGGTGGAGTATCATTGTTATCTAATCAAGTACAACCAGTTGTTGTATATTCCGATGTGGAGGGTGGATGGGCAGGAGAAGGAAATATAGATTCTTACCCAATGTTCAGTGATACTTTGAACGGGGATTTCACTCTTTCTGAAAATTCACCTTGTATTGATGCAGGTACTGCTTTGTATATCTTAAATGGAGATACAATATTGAATTTTCCAACAAACACTTATGATGGTTTAGCACCGGATATGGGATTTATTGAATCTCCCTATCCATTAGGGATTAATGAAGGACTAAATCAACCTAAGAAGTTTATATTATCCCAAAACTACCCAAACCCATTCAACCCAACTACAAAAATAAAATTTACAATTCCTTCTGTTGGGACTTCCCGCTACAGCGGGACTGTATCAGTACAACTTAAAGTTTATGATGTTTTAGGAAATGAAGTTGCAACACTCGTTAATGAAAACAAACCTGCCGGTAGTTATGAGGTAGAGTTTGATGGAACAGATTTAATTAGTGGAATTTACTTCTATAGAATCGAAGCGGGAAGTTTCATTAAAACAAAGAAGATGATTTTAATTAAATGATATTTATTCAATGAAATTCTGTCATTACAAATGAATAAAGGTAGAATTGAGATGTCTTAAAATAAGAGTTACTGATAAGTCATCTTTGCCAGCCAATCGCAAACCGGAATGATACAAAGATGACAAAGAAACAATAATTTTAGGACATCCCACTTAATATTTTTTTAGGAAGCAGATTAACTTTTATTATCTGTTTTTGTGTCTTCTTTTTTATCAGCATCCTTTATTTCGTTTTCTACTTCTTTCAATCCTTTTTTGAATTCGCTCATTCCTTTACCCAAACCTTTTGCAAGTTCCGGTATTTTCTTTGCCCCGAAAAGGATTAAGACAACAAGCAAGATCAAGATTATTTCCCCGGCGCCTAAATTACCAAACATTGTGTCACCTTTTAATTATAAATATTGTTTACAAGTGCATTAAAAATTAAACTTCCATCCGTCTTTGCAAGAATGCGATTGCAGCTTCTTTCCGGGTGCGGCATCATACCTAATACATTACCGTTTTTATTAATTATACCGGCTATATTTTTTAGTGAACCATTCGGATTAAATTCATTCGATACATTTCCACTTTTAGAAGAATATCTGAGAATGATTTGATTATTATCTTCCAATTCTTTCAGTGTATTCTCATCTGCGAAAAAATTTCCATCGCCATGTGCAATAGGTAAATTCAAAACAATTTTGTCTTTAATCCCTTTTGTAAAGTTACTTTCGTAATTCTCAACCGAAAGATAAACATCTTTACAAATAAATTTTAGCGATATATTTTGTAACAAAGCGCCCGGTAATAACCCTGCTTCTAATAAAATCTGAAAACCGTTACAGATACCTAGAACATAACCACCTTTATTTGCAAAATCAATAACAGAATTCATAATTGGTGAGAACCTTGCAATAGCTCCTGTTCTCAAATAATCTCCGTATGAAAATCCTCCCGGTAAAATTATAACATCACTTTCTTTCAAATCAGTATCTTTATGCCATAAAAAATTCACATCGAATTCAAGCACTTTGTGCAGTGCGTAAAACGCATCGTGATCGCAATTGGAACCGGGGAAAACCACCACTCCAAATTTCGGTTTTCTCATTTCGCTTCTTTCTCCGAAGGAGTCCATTCGGACAGAGTAAATTCGTAATCTTCCATAATAGGATTGGCAAGAAGTTTATCGCAGTAATTGCTTACTTCTTTTTCGGCTTCGGTTTTATCTATTGTGTCCACATCAAACTCAATGTATTTGCCGATTCTTGTATTTTTAATATTTGTTAATCCAAGATGTTTTGCACCAATTTCAACTGCTTTACCTTGCGGGTCAAGAATCGATGGTCTTCTTTTAATCAACACTTTTGCTCTAAACAATCTATTAATTCTCCAATTAAAGTTTAAATGAAATTAGCTATGCAGCTCTTTTTCTAATTGAATTATAAATGTATCGAAAAATACCGATAAGAATCATCAAAATAAAAGAGTAAAACAATCCTTCGGTGTACATTAAAAACACAAGAATAACTGCCACTAGTAAAAATATAAAATGAAACGGTTTATCCTTTATTCCTTTTAATGAAAACTTTGGAATTGATTCATACCTGATATTGCTTACCATCAAATAAGATAAAATAACAACAAGCGGTATAACTGCATCGGAATAGGGTTTGGCAAAACCATCGTTGTAAAAAGCAAGTACAAATGAGGTGATTGTTAATGCAGCAGTAGGAATTGGAAGACCGAGAAAAAACGATTTTTCAAAACCAACTAACTGAACGTTAAACCTTGCTAGTCTGAATCCACCTGCAATTAAAAGAAGCGAACTTAGAATAATTCCAACATTATCAAACTGGTTTAAATATGTTGAGTAGATAAGAAAAGAGGGAGCAGCACCGAAGCTCACAATATCGGATAAAGAATCAAGTTCAACTCCGAGTTCGGAACTTGAATTTGTTAATCGTGCAACCAATCCATCCAACGCGTCGAAGATTGCAGCTACAATAATTAACCACGCTGCGTAATTATAATTACCGTTACTTGCTGTAATTATTGAAAGGAAACCGCAAAACATATTTGTTGCGGTAAAAAGGTTTGGTATAACTGACCGGGTTATTCGCAGGCGCATATTATTCAGCTAACTCAAATAATATGGTTTCGCCTGCTGCAACCAATTCATCTTTATTTACTTTGGGTATCCAGTTTAACGGTGCAACTACATCAACGCGGCTGCCAAATTTTATCATCCCAAACCGTTGGCCGATGTTTACCTTATCTCCGATCGCTAAGTTATTAATAATTCTTCGTGCAATAAATCCCGCAACCTGTGTGAACAGAATCTTCCCGTTTTTGTTTGTAATTCCCGTAATCGATCTTTCATTTAGTTCCGAAGCTTTGTCTTCAAAGGCAGCCACATATCTTCCTTCTATATATTCAAGATAGTCAACCGTGCCGCTTATCGGAATTCTGTTTACATGAACATTTAACGGCGACATAAAAATTGAAATTTGAGTTGCTTTACCACCTATAAATTCTTCGGCAATAACTTCTTTTACGAACAGAACTTTTCCATCTGCGGGAGAAACAACAATACTATCTTTTACCGGCGGTTTTCTATCGGGGTCCCTGAAAAAGTAAAGAGTGAAAGAGATGAGAAAAATTGCTACAGCAAATAAACCATACTTTGCAATATTATTGTTAATAAAAATTCCAAGTACTAAAAGCAAAAATGAAATTATTGCCGTAATTCCAATTGTAGTGTAACCGTATTTTGTAAACATTTTTTATGAACTGGTAATATTGAAAAGAAAATCAGTGTATTTACGCATATTGCCCGAAGTTTTCAGTAAGTAAGGATTCGTCCATTTGTCAACATTTCCGTTTGGAAAAATTTTCAAACTTATAGGTGAAAAATCATCTATTAGATAGATTTTATTTTTACTTTTACCAAAACTGCAGGTTACTTCTGCAACTATTTCGCCCCTTCTGTCAAAAAATGCTTTTAGAACAGCATTCACTTTTGAACAGATTCTGTTTATTAATTTTAAGTCTTCGTAGGTACAAATATCAAAAGCTATTAAATGGCTTGCGGATACTAATGATCCTTTAGAGCTTCCGTAATGATATTCATAAATTGGTAATTCCAGATTAACGCCTTCCTTAATTGAGAATATTTTAGCAGTTCTTTTATCGGCAGTATTCAAAATTTTTATTGAAAAATGCAATTGCTCAAAATTTATATAAACCAATGAACGTTCATTATGATTTTTTAAATAAGCACAAGGAATATGATATTCTTTCAGATAATCGTAAAAGAAGGAATTGATTGCGGCAAACTTTTTACCTAAATCTTTAACCTTTGCTTTTTTATTTTGTACAGGATAAAAATAATCCGGGTATTCAACCATCAAATAATTCTGATCATCAAAAGGAAGGTCAATCTTTATGTTGTGATGTATCATTTAATTTTAGTTAAAAAAACTTATAAAAGTTCAAAGAAATTAACTTAATAAGGTATGAAAATTCGGTATATAAAGTCAATCAATTGTATTATATTTGGAGCTAATTTTAACAGAAAAAAGAATTATTTAATTTATGGAGGATAGCCGATGAAAGGCGGAATGCAGGGAATGTTAAAACAAGTGCAGAAAATGCAGGCGGAAATGCAAAAGGTGCAAGGTGAACTCGGGAATTTAACAGTTAGCGAAGAAGCAGGCGGCGGAATGATTAAAGCAACTGCAAATGGTAACAGAGAAATAATATCTGTGGAAATTGACCCGCAAGTCATAGATAAAGATGATAAGGAAATTTTGGAAGATTTGGTTGTTGCTGCTGTAAATAAAGCGCTTGCTTCGGCTGGCAAATTGGCTGAAGAAGAAATGGCTAAAGTAACAAAAGGGATGATTCCGCCTGGAATGAACATCCCGGGATTATAAAATTGCAGATTGCAGAACCTTTAGCAGTAGCAATTGAGGAATTGAGTAAACTGCCAAGTATTGGGAAGAAAACTGCCCAAAGATTGGCGCTTTTCATTTTAAAAATGGATGATGATCGGGTTGATAATCTTCTAAAATCGATTAAAGAACTTAAAACAAAACTCAAATCCTGTTCTCGTTGTAATAATCTATCTGAAGATGAACTTTGTGAAGTTTGTAAAAGCACTAAGAGGGATAAATCAATTATTTGTGTGGTTGAAGAAGCAAGTGATGTAATTGCAATAGAAAAAACTCACGAATTTAGCGGTCTGTATCACGTGCTTGGCGGAGTTCTTTCACCTCTAACAGGAATAACACCCGATTCATTAAAAATAAAAGAATTGCTGAAAAGATTTGAAAAAGAAAATATAAAAGAAGTTATTCTTGCGCTAAATCCTGATACTGAAGGTGAAACAACATCTCTTTATCTTGCAAAATTAATAAAGCCGCTTAATATGAAAGTAACACGTATTGCCAGGGGTTTGCCAGTTGGCGGAGATCTTGAATTTGCCGATGAAGCAACAATAGGCAGAGCAATGATAAATCGATTATCTATTTGATTATGGAATGGTATAAGAACTGGTTCAACTCTGAAGAATATCTTAAAGTTTACAGGCACCGCGACCAAAAGGAAGCAAACGAATTGGTACAACTTGTTATTGACAATATTGATGTTTCCAAAGTAAAGAATGTACTCGATATGGCTGCTGGTTCTGGAAGACACGCAGTAATTTTTGCTAAGGAAGGATTCAACGTTACAGCGGTTGATCTGAGTGAAAATTTAATATCAGTTGGCAAAAAAAATGCTGAAAATGAAAATGTAAAGATAGAGTATGTTCATTCCGATATAAGACATTTCAATCCTAATATTAAATACCATTTAATTTTAAATCTTTTTACAAGCATCGGTTATTTTGAAAAAGATGAAGAAAATTATTTTATTCTGAACAAAGCATATAATTTGTTGGAGAATAGCGGTTACTTTGTTTTAGATTATTTCAACAAAAGATTTGTAGAAAACAATCTGGTGCCAAGCACAGTTGATGAGTTTGACGGCAGTGTTATCACACAAAATCGCTTTATTGAGGGAGAAAGAATTATTAAAGAAATAACCATTGATAACAAAGGAAAAATTAATAAATATTTCGAATCTGTGAGGATGTTCAGTAAGGATGAGCTGATAAACATGATGCAAAAATTAGGATTCAGGACAATTAAAACCTTTGGCGATTTTAAGGGAAATTCATTTGAACTTGAATCTTCGCCAAGAATTATTATAATTGCATGTAAATGAAAAACTTGGTTTTTATAATGATGCTGTTATCAGCTGTTAGTTGCGATATTTTTGAAACAAGAGATGCTGAACCACCTGATCAATCAAGATCGAATTATCAACCCGCGACATCTCCTGAAACCTTAATTCAAAATCTTATAAATTCTCTTGCCGATAAAGATGTAGTGAATTATCAAAATACATTTGTAACAGGTTTATCAAACAGAGTTTTTACTTATGTTCCATCAAGCACTGCATTATCGCGTTTTCAAAATCTATGGCTAACCTGGAATACTGATAGTGAGGTACAATATTTTAACAACATGAAAACTTCAGTACCTGATGAACTGCCCGTTTCACTTTCACTTTCTCTTTCACCTGAGTCATTTAGTATATTTGGCGACAGTTTAAAATATAATTCAGAATATTTCATCAGTATTCCTCAAAGAAACAGTGATCCTCTGATTTTTCAGGGTAGTTTAGAACTTAGTATGATAAATATAAGAACTGTTTGGCTGGTTTATTTTTGGAAAGATAATGCCATTAAAGATAATCCAAGTTGGAGTGATTTAAAAGGAAGTGTTTATTAAAATAAAACCTTACATACTTATAGTTTTTTCACTTTTAATTAATTTTGGGTGTACTAATCCGTTTGCGCCTGCATATGATGAGAATTATGATGATGATCGTCCCGGAATTTCAGACCTGACAACAATTGAAGGTGTATTTCAAAATTTTCAATTTTCTTATAGCTTTAAAGATACTCTCATCTACGGTCAGCTAATCGCACCCGATTTTATATTTACTTACCGCGATTATGACCAGGGATTTGATGTATCCTGGGCGCGTGATGAAGATTTAAGAACAACCGATGGATTATTTAAAAACTCTGAAAGATTAGATTTAATTTGGAACAACATTGTTCTCAGCACCGAAGACTCGCTGACTGCGAATATTATCCGTAGTTTCAATCTTAACATCACATTCAATCCTACTGATGTTGTAAGAGTTGACGGCAGAGTAAATTTATCTTTAAGGAAAGATGCAGAAACAAAAAAATGGCAAATTACGAGATGGTTGGATGAATCTAATTTTTAAAAGAACTTTACTGAAAAATGAGATTACATTTTTGAGATTTGTTTTATGATTATTTTCTGGTTCAAAGAAGCATTTAAATCAATTAGCAGGGCAAAGTCTTCTTTTTTTCTCACTCTCATCTCATTAACTCTTGCAGTTATTTTAATTGAAGCATCAATTACAGCATTGAAACTTTCCGAAATATTTCAAAAAACAATAAAAAGTAATATTAATGTTAGTCTTTTTATTAAAGATCCGTTTAATGAGAATAATATTAAAGATTACAAATCAGAGTTAAGTCGTAAAAATTATATTAAATCGGTAAAATATGTTAGCAAAGATGAAGCAGCGAAATCATTTATTCGAGAAACCGGTGAAGATTTCAGAGAAATACTCGATTACAATCCACTGCCTGCTTCATTTGTAGCCAAATTAAACACTGATGTTATCTCTAAGGATTCGCTTAATTCGGTAATAAATAATCTATCTTCCTTAAAATGGGTTGATGAAGTGGTTTTCAAAGATAGCTTTGTTTACCGGCTTTTGTCGTATCTCGAAGCAGGGAAAAATTATCTTTTCATTACAACTGCTATACTCATTTTAATTGCAGTTTACCTTGTTTACAGTACTATCAAACTAATAACCAACAACAGAATGAAAGAATTGGAAACAATGAAATTAGTAGGTGCAAAACTTTCTACAATTAAAATGCCCATCATACTTAATGGATTGATAACAGGTTTACTTGCAAGTATTATATCAATTGCTGTTTATTATTTTATTTCAATACAGGTAGATCAATATTATTTAGTTAATAAGTTTATAACTGCAAATAAATATTTTTATGTAGCTACTCTTCTGATAATAGGTCCTGTTTTAAGTTTTTTAGTTACAGTTTACTCATTAAGAAAAATAACATTAAAGATTTGATGTAGGGGTATTATTTATTAATTTTAATAAATTGATTTTAACAAAAATACTATCATAATAATCTATCCCAGCCATAAAATATTATTGAAAATTAACGTTTTTAAATTAACACACATAACTTTTTGCACTTTGATAATTGCTGCAGGTTCTCTTGTTGCTCAGGATTTACCCAGCTATTCCGAAAGAGCTTTTCAACACCAATTAGATTCGCTGCGTGCAACAACTAGTATTTATTCCACCGGAGCGAGCGAGGGTAGTATTGATCCGCATGAATACTATGTTGGACCAGGCGACAAATTGTTCATATCTATTAGTGGAGTGAGAGAATTTGTTTACAACTTAAGTATTAATCAAGAAGGTTGGATATACATAGCTCAGGTCGGCAGTGTTGATTTAAATAACCTTACTATGGCACAAGCAAGAACAAAACTTGAGAATTCAATTAACCGATATTATAAAGATGTAAACATTTTTATTTCGTTAGTCGATTTCAGGCAAATCAGGGTATCATTACTTGGCGATGTTGTTAAACCTTCAAACTTTGTTTTAACAGCAAACTCAAGATTAATGGATTTGTTCTCAATATCTGCCGGTTTAAATAAAACAGCTAATATCAGAAATATTAAAATAATTTCGAAAGAGGATTCCGTAAAGTTTTATGACCTGCTATCTTTCCTGCGCTTCGGAAATTTTGATAGCAACCCTTTGCTTCGTGAGGGTGATGTCATTTTAGTAGATCGTGCAGACGAAACAGTAACAATAACAGGATTGGTTAAGTATCCCGGAATTTATGAGCATATTGAAAATGAATCAGTTTATGATTTAATACAATTAGCAGGAGGTTTTTTAAGTAAAGCAAAGAAGGATACTATTGAGGTTGTCAGGTTTTATGATTATGGCACTCGCCAGAAAAGTATTTTCTACACTCTCGAATACATAACAAATAATGATTTATTAATTAAGAACAAAGATCATGTAATAATAAGAGAAATCCCCGAATATTACATAGAATATTTTGTAAGAATAGATGGCTTTGTAAAGTACCCCGGTTTCTATAAAATCATTAAAGATAAAACAACATTAAAAGATATAATCGAACAAGCGGGCGGTTTTTTAGAAGAAGTATCGTTAACGGAGGCAATACTAACACGCAACATTGAGAAGGAAAACGAAGATCCTGAATTCGAAAGACTAAAACTGATGAACCCTGCCGATATGTCTGAGGATGAATATGATTATTTTAAAGCCAGGTCAAGGGAAAGAAACGGAAGGGTTATAGTAGATTTTGATAAATTATTTAATCAAAATGATCAGAATGAAAATGTAATTCTAAAGAAGGGTGACGTAATAACGATACCGGAGAAAAAAAATTATATTACTATGTTGGGTCAACTCGTGAATCCAGGTAATATTATTTTCAATCCTGCGTTTACAGTTGAAGATTATATAACTTTAGCAGGCGGATTCGGCTGGCACGCACAGGAAGGTGAAGTAAGAGTAGTAAAAGCAAAAACCGGTGAATGGATATATGCGGATCAAATAGAAAAACTTAACCCCGGTGATGCAATTTGGGTACCCGAAGAACCACCTGCCTCAGATTTTTGGGAGGTGTTTAACACCACATTACAAGTATTAGCGCAGGTAGCTGCAATTGTTGCCGCAACTGCTGCAATTATTATTGCTACGAGGTAAGCAGTGAATTTTCATGATTTATTAAACATAATCCTACGAAATATTAGTTTCCTTCTTAAAACGACTATAATTTCTACAATATTTTTATTTGTTATTCTTTTTTTTATTTACCCGTTAACTTATAAATCAGAAATTAGTGTTTTGCCCCCTGAGCAGGGAAATCAATCGAGTGCTCTTTCCAGTTTATTAGGTGATAATGTTATGTCCGGCTTTTTTTACACATCATCTAAATCATTTAACTCCGAATTGTTTGTGCAAATTCTTAAAAGTCGTACAGCTGCTCTATACGTAGTTAGGAAATTAAATTTAATAGATTATTATGGTATAGAAACCGAGATAGTAGCAGCAAACTATCTTAGCAACCAACTAAACATTAAGCTCACCAAAGAAGGAATTATTAAATTAGATGTTGAAGTATCGTCAAATCTATTTCCACTACTATTTTCCGATAAGGATTCACTAAAAAGATTTGCGGCAATACTTTCCAACACTTATATCGAAGCTTTGGATTCTATCAATAAGGCAAAACTTTCATCTAAAGCTAAACGTGCCCGGATATATATTGAAACACAACTGATTAAAACCAAATCAGTTCTCGATTCCGTCGAATTACAGCTAATGAAATTTCAGAATGAGAACAAAACTATTTCGCTTCCGGAACAAATATCTGCGGCTATTGATGCAGCAGCAAAATTAAAAACGGAGATAATTCAAACAGAAATTGAACTTGGATTTTTGCGAACAAATTTACGTGAAGATAATCAAACACTAATTGCACTGCGGAACAAACTTGCAGAGTTAAGAGAGCAATACAATAAAATGCAATTTGGTAGTAAGGATTATTTGCTAGCTTTTAGCGATGTTCCTGAACTAGGAAAGGAAATATCAGGTCTGTTGCGTGATGTAAAAATTCAGAATGAAGTTTATTTGTTACTTCAGAATCAGTACTATAAAGAAAAAATACAAGAAAATCGGGACATCCCAACCGTAGAAATATTAGATGAAGCAATTCCGCCTTTACGTAAATCATCACCAAAGGTAATTTTCTCAACAGTTGTAGGCAGTATTTTTATTTTTCTGATTTTCAGTTTGTTCGTTGTGGTTAAAGAGAAAAAAGTAATCCTTCTTCAAAAAGAAGTTAAAGGGGGTTAATTTGTATTCACCAACTGCAGTTGTAACCGGGGGAGCAGGTTTCCTGGGTTCGCATCTTTGTGATAAACTTTTAATAGAAAATTTTAAAGTTATTTGTGTTGATAATCTTTCAACCGGTTCTACTGATAATATTAGTCATCTTTCGGGAAACGATAATTTTTCATTTATAAAGCACGATGTTACCAATTATATATTCATTCCCGGAAAAGTAGATTATATATTGCACTTCGCTTCTCCAGCCAGCCCTATAGATTATTTGAAACTTCCGATACAAACATTAAAAGTTGGATCTCTCGGAACACATAAAGCACTTGGTCTGGCTAAAGAAAAGAAAGCAACATTCTTATTAGCATCTACATCCGAGGTTTATGGTGATCCTACCATTCATCCACAAAGTGAAGATTATTGGGGGAATGTAAATCCAATTGGACCGCGTGGAGTCTACGATGAAGCAAAAAGATTTGCCGAAGCTCTTACTATGGCTTATCATAGGTATCACGGAGTAGATACAAGAATAGTGAGAATATTTAATACTTATGGTCCAAGGATGCGACCTGATGATGGCAGAGCTTTACCAACATTTATCGGTCAGGCAATAAAAGGAGAAGACGTAACAGTTTTTGGTGATGGATCGCAAACCCGAAGTTTTTGTTATGTATCAGATTTAATTGATGGTATATATAAATTGTTAATGAGTAAAGAAACCGATCCTGTAAATATTGGAAATCCGGATGAGATAACCGTTAAAGAATTTGCGAGTGAAGTGATTCGGGTAACAGAATCTAAAAGTAAGATAGTTTTTGAGAAGCTACCAATAGATGACCCCAAAGTGCGCCAGCCTAGCGTTGAAAAAGCAAAAAAAGTACTTGGTTGGGTACCGAAGGTTGAACGAAAATCTGGTCTTGAGAAGACAATTAAATATTTTAACGAAGTGTTATGCAAATAACTATTCATAATACTCTTTCAAAAACACTTTTTTTGAAACAAGTGCATATTATTCATAATTCATCATAACTATTTAAATGTGCCCAATTTGTAAATCAGAAAAATATAATAGTGTCGGTATCCCTAAACTAGATGAGAAATCGAAAAAAATAATAAATAAAGAGTATCAGGTAGTTCAATGTATTGAGTGTAAGTTCTATTACGTCTATCCGGAAATAGAGTTAAGTTCAGTAGAATGGAAATTATTATATGATGAGAACTACTTTACTGAACAAACAGATTGGTATAAACGGATACGTGCAAAGCATAGAAAGCAAAGAATTGAGAAACTAAATACACTTTGTGAGAACGATGTGAAAAATTTTCTCGATATTGGTTGTGGAGAAGGTTATATGTTATTGGAAGCTGTTAGCAATGGTTGGATTGCTTATGGAGTGGATATAACAGATAATAGGATTTCCGAATCAAATAATTCCAAAATTTCATTCGTTAATAGTGATTTGCTTTCAGCTAAATTTCCTGACGATTTTTTTGATTGCATTTATATGGATTCTATTCTTGAACACGTTCTTAATACAAAAGAACATATACATGAGATCAAGAGAATACTAAAGAAAGGTGGAGTTGCATATATAGGTGTTCCAAATGAGGATTCGCTTCAAAATGATATAAAGAAGTTTCTGAATATAATTACCGGTCATAAAAAATATTCTCCGAAAATTAAACCGTTTTTATCTCCTTATCACGTAAGCGGATTTAATAAGTATTCACTGAGTTCTTTAATAAAAAAATCAGATCTAAAAATTGAATTGCTGAGAAATTTTTCTACTAAATCTGTATTTAGAATGACTACATTTGCATCCAAAGATTTTCTTCCAGCCATCTTTTTAACAATGATTAATTTAATTGCATTATTAATAAGGCGTGAATACTATCTTGAAACGTACGTAAAGAAAAAATGAAATTGTACAACTACCTGCAATTAATAATTTATGGTTGATAGGTTCACTTCTACAGCGTCTGGTGCATTTATTTTAATAATGGTTATAAATGTACTCAGCAGGGGTTTAGGATTTTTGCGAGAGGTCCTTTTTGCGAATTTCTTTGGGTTGGGTATTGATTTTGATATTTATTTAGTGGGGGCCGTCTTTCCAATTATGTTGAATACAGTGATTCTTTATTTGGGGTTGAATTATTTTATTCCAACATTTAATAGAATAAAAGCTACTGGGAATTCTTCACCAGAAAGTTTTTTTAAACTCGCCCTTTTTATTTTTACTGTTTCAGGTATTTTACTATCAGTACTCATATTCATTTTTTCTGAAGTTATAGTACAACACTATTTAAACACTAGTGATCCTCTTGTACTAGAAAAGGCATTAAGTATATTTAGAATTCTACTTATTACAGTTCCACTAACAAGTGCAATATCCATTATAACAGCATTTGAACAGGCAAAATATCAATTTAAACATCCTGCACTTTCGAGGATGTTCTTAAATGTTACTATGATTCCGATTTTACTATTGTTTACAGATCAATTTGGAATTTATACAATACCCATTGGATTTGTACTTGGAACGTTTTTTCAGTTATTGTATTTGATATTTAAAAGTAAAATACGTGATGTTACATTTAACTTTTTTATTTCTAATATTGGGGATATAGGAAAGTATTTCGATCTGACGATTTTTAGTGTACTGCTCATCGAAATAATTGGACAAATTTACGTTATAGCAGATAGATATTTTTTTGGAAGCGTAAATGAAGGAGGAATTTCTGCACTAAACTATGGATTCAACATTTTTTTACTTCCCATTTCAATAATTACTATCGCACTCGCAACTGTCATTTTCCCAAAAGTTTCTGAAAATATTTCCAGAGGAGAATATGCAGCTTTAAGTGTTAAAATTTCCAGCGCAGTGCGAGCAAATCTACTAATTCTTGTACCAGTTTCCTTGTTATTTTTTCTATTTGGTGATACGATAATTAATATTTTGTTTGAAAGGGGAAAGTTTACTTCTGGCGATACAGAGATCACTTTTTCTGTTTTAAAGATATACTCATTTAGCCTCATATTTTATTCAATTTACTCTATCTTTAATAAAATTATTTATGGAGCGAAATTGATAAATTCTTTATTAATCATTACGTTGGGCGGTATTTTGATAAAAGTAATTTTGAATATTATACTGGTAACTGAATATCAGCAGAATGGGTTAGCATTATCTACATCAATCAGTTTCACATTTTTCTTCATCTCTAGTTTAGTATTAATACAGAAGAAATTGCAAGTCAGCATTAGTTTAATTTTATTAAGCGAATTACTATTTCATTTGTTGAATGGTTTCGTTACATATTTACTGGTAAGTATTATTTTTAGTGAAGTTCAATCAAGTTTAGCACTTAACTTATTGGAGTTATCTGTATTTATGATAATATATTATTTAAACATTAACATTATTGGTCATAACGCTATTGATCTACTACGTGGGATATATCAGAATTTTAAATCAGTAAAAAAAATCTCTTAACTTTCTGTATAGTTATTCCAGTAAGCTCAGTAAACGGCATATTGTGTTACTAGTTAGTTGAAATAATATTTATCAATTTTATAATAATTAAGAATTTCGACGCACGCATTAAATTTATTATGTTATATATTATTCTTTTATTTAACCTAAAATTTGTGAAGCACGGATCAATGCAATTGAAAGTCAACTTTATACAGATTTTGAAAAATGTCAGAACAATATGAGTGATTTTAGACAATTGCTTTATGAAAAATATTTCTCATCATTTAAATCACATCTGTCCACTTTTGATGATAAAGTAATTCGCAATCAACACACCATGTATAAGTTGCAATACTTACCGTTACTTAAAAGTTATAATAAGTCCGCCTCAATACTTGAGCTAGGTTGTGGTCCGGGTATTCTTCTTGATTTTTTACGGGATAAGGGATTTGGAAATACTCTTGGCATCGACTTGTCTGCGGAACAGGTTGAGAATGCTTCCGAAAAAAAATTAAATGTGGAACTAGCTAATGTTTTAGATTATATAAAATCTACCGAAAAGACTTTCGATATTATTTTTGCTATAGATTTGATAGAGCATTTCCATAAAGATGAGCTTATTCCTTTGTTTGAAGGAATTTACAACAATTTAAGAATTGGTGGAGCATTTGTTTTTCACACACCAAATGGATTAGGTATAAATGCAAACAGAATAATCTATGGTGATCTAACGCACTCAACTATTTTCACACCAAATTCTGCAATGCAAATTTTAAAACTTGTTGGATTTAATGAAATCAAATTTTTTGAAACCGAACCATACGCAAAAGATGTAAATGGAACTTTACGGTTATTACTTTGGAAGATAGTGAAGTTATTTTTTAATGTCATTAGATTAATTGAAACCGGCGGGACTGAAAAAATTCTAACACAAAATTTTATTGGGTATGCTAAAAAAGGATGAGTTTTAATTCATTTACTCTATCTTTAATAAAATTATTTATGGAGCAAAATTGCTAAATTCCTTCTTAATCATTACGTTGGACGGTATTTTGATAAAAGTAATTTTGATTATTATTCTGGTACCTGAATATCAACATATTGGTTTAGCATTATCTGCTTCAATCAGTTTTACATTTTTCTTAATCACTAGTTTGGTATTAATATAGAAGAAATTGCCGGTCAGCTTTAGTTTAACTTTATTCGGCGAATTACTATTTCATTTGTTGAATGGTTTTGTTTCATATTTACTGGTATGCATTATTTTAAGTGAAGTATAATCAACTGTAGCACTTAACTTATTGAAGATATTTGTATCTATAATAATCTATTAATTAAACATTAACATTATTGCTCATAACGCTATTGATATACTGTGTGGGATATATCAGAATATTAGATCAGAAAATAAAATCTCTTAAATTATTCAATATATAATTTTGAACAATTCTTTATGGTTAGTCTCAAACATTCTAAATATATTAGGAACAAGATGGACTGATAAAATAAACGAAAACAAAATAATGAGATCCCTTGTAAATGGATTCTTTTATTTAATTTTATCTTCCATCCGTAAAGCGATTTCACAGAGAGAGAGTAGTTCAGATAATGTAGTAGTAGTTTCTTTACATCGATTAGGCGATAGTGTCTTTACAATTCCTGCTCTAAGGCAAATTAAAAATGCATATCCTAAGCAAATAATTATACTCTGTTTTAAAGAAACAAAACCAATTTACAATTTAATATTTGATGAATCCGAATTGTTGGTTGTAGAACGAAAACAATTCAAATTGAATGGACGTTATGCAACAAAAAAAATTAGAAGTTTAGTGTCAGAATTGGATCCCAAAATAATTCTTGATTTGAACGGGGATATGGCATCCGCTTCATTGCTATATTTATTAGGAGTGAAAGAAATTTATGGTCTTTGCAGACCTCAATTTCGGGCTATTTACAAGAAGTGTATAACAGTTCGTAAAGTTCCACATATTATCGATATCTATTTAGATGCTATAAGGACAATAATTCAGCTTGAGAATCGGAATAATATATATGAATTTCCAACTAAAATAAATAAACAAGGAAAAATATTGATCCATCCTTCTGCAGGTTGGAGCGCTAAGGAATGGGGGTTAACTAAGTTTCTAGAGTTAGGCGAAAAATTAAGTAAATCATTTAGTATCGGAATGATTTTTCAGAATAGTTTATTAACTTCTGATGTTAGAAACGAGATTAAAAAAACTAATATAACACTATTTGAAACAGAGAACATTGAAGAACTAATAGAAACTACAAATAATTGTTTTTTATTTATTAGTAATGATTCCGGTCCTCTTTACATAGCAGGATTACGAGGGGTCCCTACATTTACTATTTATGGACCGACTAACCCTCTTTTTCATTTACCCTTCGGGCAATACCATGATTATATTCAAAGCGATTTAAAATGTATACCCAAATCAAACGAAAAACTATGCTTCGCCAATGGTGGCAGAAAAGGTTGTCCGGCGTTCGAATGTATGAATCAATTATCAGTTGACACTGTACATTTAAGAATAAGTAAATTTATTGAAAAGTTGTTAACGGAAAATATCAAAACTACAAATCTCACTGATAATGATAATTCTTAAGTTACTCGACAGTAAATATGAATCTCAACTATTTATAAGCAATTATAAGACTATCATTTTATATTCATTCTTATTAGCAGGAGTGGCAACGCTTTTAACTAATTATGAATGGATTGGTATTGTTTTAATAACTTACATCATTCTACTCAAAGTTTATGGAGAAAAGTTCTTCCTGATTAGCTTGATTATAGCAATATTCACTCTTGTTGGTGAGGTAAATCCAACATTAAGATTAGCCGTACAAATAGTAGCTTTCTCTGGCTTGGGTTACCTATTTATTGAAAAATATGGGTTTGATTTTTCGGCTTACCCTAAAATTCCTTCATCAATAATTAAATTTTTTACTCTCTTCTACATAGCTGCAATAATTTCTATTCTACTTTCTAATCATCAAATGATTGGAATTGAGTTTATGCTAAGATTCACTGCATTTTTATTGCTTGTATATCTTTTCTATAGTCTTATAGATTCAAATGAGAAGGTAATGCTCTATGTATTTTCCTTAATAGTTGCAGCCGTAATTGTTACTTTTGGAAGTTTCTATACTATAATGGATACAATCCTTAATAATCCTAGTATTTTTATGATTTTCCAATCTAGGCTGGGAGGATTTTTAAGCAATGTTAATGCTATAGCTGCATTTCTATTTATATCAACTTGCTTAATAACTGTGTTCCTTTTTACTGAGATTAAGAACTACAAAAAAGCAATCATAATTTTCATTATAACGCTTCTATTGTTAGGCATATTAATTTCCAACTCCAGAGGTGCAATTCTTGCAACAGTAACAAGTTTCAGTATCATCTTTTTCTGTTTAAATAGAAAATTACTTTGGGGAATGATTTTTATGATCTTTTTCTTCGTTGCACTGATAATATTAATTGAACCATTCCGAGATTTTTTCTCAGATTTAATTAGAATAGATTCAGGGTTAAGTAGAAGAAACCATTTGTGGAATTTATCCTTCAATATGCTCAAAGATAATTTTTGGTTTGGTGTTGGTCCAGGTGGATGGGGAAAAGAAATGTTTAATTACTTCCCTGTAATGTTAAGTAGCTGGGAAGGTGAATTATTTATTGAGCTTTACTCGCAAACTTTGGGCAAGAACAATTCACATAACTTTTATTTAGCCATGTTTACAGATCTAGGCGTACTTGGATTTATTTCTTCTATAATGTTACCGATTATTTATTTGAATATTGGTTATAAAACAATTCGTTTGGCAAAGTCTTATCAGAAAGAAGTTTATCTATTGGTAATTGGAATAACTGCTGCTGGTGCGGGAATGTTTGTTAGAGGAATATTCGAAGGGATTAGCATTATAACATATGGATGGTTATCAGTAGATCTCCCATTTTGGATGATATTTGGAATACTCAGTTTTTATTACTTAAAACTTTCAAACGATGGAACCAGATCGACTAAAACCACTGATACTTAAATAAATTAATTAAAATTTAAAAGGATCAACATTAATTCCTGCAACCGCATTAATAAGATTCTAGTATTCCCGATGCTTTTTTGATAGCTCGATTTTCAGGCAGCAAATATTTTAACAATCTTAGTAACAATCGTATAATCTCTTTAAAGGGTACAATTAGTGGGTGAAGAACAAATACGCGTTGAACTGGGATCGCTTCAAATCCAACTCTGACTTTATAAGAATGTAATCCCTCTTTCCCCGTATTTTCCTGAACAGAACTTAATCCATAACATACAATTGAAAACCCGTTTACTTTTAAGAAATAATTATTAACGAAATCTACCAGACCGTTATTTGGACAGATTTTTTTTTGATCATCAGTAGAAAAACTTCCCTGAATAACAACAAAATCTTCCAGTACAATTAAACTCATAAACGCAATTATTTCCTTATCAAGCCAGGCAGCAACTGCTCTATGTGCCGGGTTTTTTCTAAAACGGGTAAATCGACTTCTGAAACTTTTTTCACTACAATCAGAAAGTCCAACACGTTTGCGTGTATCGGCAAATGCCTTCAGACCGCAATCTAGTATTTCATTCCAATGTGCAAATCCAAACTGAAGATTTCTTTGAGCGATTCGGATA
The DNA here is from genome assembly GCA_022564295.1 of Bacteroidota bacterium. GTDB lineage: Bacteria > Bacteroidota > Ignavibacteria > Ignavibacteriales > Ignavibacteriaceae > BMS3ABIN03. Next base: position 55,713 of record JADFLR010000008.1, read on the forward strand.
TCTCTTCTAGCATTCTTTGATAAATGTTGCAGACCGTAATCATTATCTATGCAATTATAAAGTGTAGAGTTCGCATAATTATTCTCTGGCAAAAGGGTATAGTTAAGTAACAAACATTTAAGTTCTCTAAAAACTCGACGGATTTCTTCCTTAGTTGGTTTACTTGTATTAAACTCGGGAAAACGAATAGCAGATAATCCTTCAAATTTTATCCAAAGGTAATCGTTATCTCCTTCAACTGCATCTATACCTGATTCTCGCACATTACTGGAATATTCTTTCATACTGATTTGCAGTGTTGATTCGGGGACATCTATATTTTGGGATGTATGGTTCATCTGTGTTTATTTATTCGAGGAATTTATTGATGGAAAAATCGGGATTTCTTTTCTTAAATGAAAATGTGACAGACTATCGTAAATGTAGTACCAGGCAGTCGTTGTTAATAAATGTGTCCAAGTTTAATTTCGTCATCAGATAATAAGTATAAATTGCTTTGGTAAATTGATTTTATTAAACTTTAGTTTAGAATTTTAGAATTATTCAAAAAATAAACAGATTCAATTTAGTATATGAAAATTCTCCTTCTTGCTGATCCATCAAATCCACACACAATTAAATGGGTAAATTCTCTTTCAGACAAAGAGGTTGATATTTTTTTGTTTGGATTGTCAAAATTTGATGATTCTTTTTATCCGGACTCAATTAAAATTGAATCTTTTAAAACACCATCAATAATTAAATCAAAACTTAGCGGAAACGTATTTAAAATTATCTACATTTCTGCTTTTCTAAAAATCAAACAAATAATTGACAAATTTAAACCTGATATTATTCACGCACATTACGCAGGGAGCTATGGTTTACTGGGCGCATTAACAAAATTTCACCCATATATTCTATCTGTCTGGGGAGTGGATATTAATATTTATCCTAAAGTTTCATTTATTCATAATTATCTGATAAAGTATTCGCTAAACAAAGCAGATACTCTTTTAGCAACAAGTAAAATACTGAAAGAGGAAACCCAAAAATATACTAATCAAGAAATTGAAATAACTCCATTTGGAATCGATCTGCTTTTATTTAAGAAAAAAAGTGCGAAATCAATTTTTTCTTCAGAGGATATTGTAATTGGAACTGTAAAAAGACTTGAAGAAAAATATGGTATTGATGATTTAATTGAAGCATTTGGAATAGTTAGAGATGCACATCCAAATTTATCATTAAAGTTATTATTAGTTGGCGATGGATCAGTCCGGCAAAAATTAACGAGCTTAGTAAATCAACTGGATTTAGGCTATGTAGTTACTTTTGCAGGAGAGGTACCATTTAGTAAGGTAGTTGATTATCACAATATTATGGACATTGAAGTTTTCCTTTCAAAAACAGAAAGTTTTGGTGTTTCAGTTCTTGAAGCATCTGCAACAGAGACACCGGTTGTTGTTACAAATGTGGGAGGATTGCCCGAAGTTGTTGAAGATGGGGTTACAGGAATTGTTGTTCCGTTGGGAAATATGAATAAAACAGTTAAAGCAATCGAACGACTCATTTTGGATTATCGGCTTAGGATAAAGATGGGAAAAGCTGGACGGACAAGAGTTATTAATTTGTATAATTGGGAAGATAATGTTCAACAAATGATTAACATTTATGAAAGAGTAATTAAAAACAATGCAGATTAGACCCTTAATCAACAATGATATAGAAAGTATTTCACTACTTCATAAACGAGTTTTTGATAGCTCTTATTTTTCCATACACTTTAATATAAGCAGGCTCAATAAGTATTTCGAGAGCTTGTTGAGTGCGAATAAATACTGCTATGTTGCTGTTGAAGATAAGAAGATTTTAGGATATGTTATTGGAGGTTATCAAACCCAAAAAGCTGTAGATAATTTTATGAAAAGTAACATTTGGTACATCTTTAGTTGCATGCTAATAAATCCAAAGTTTATACTCAGTGCAATTGTTAAAATATTCAGCAGGATTTTTGCAAAAAAACAGCAATCTAAAGCTAAGTTAAGATTGTTTTTAATTGGTGTCGATCAGAATGCTAATAGAAAAGGAATAGGGGGTATTCTACTGAATAAATTTGAAGATGAACTTTTAGATAATGACATTCACACGTATGGATTATATGTTCGCTTTAATAACTCACATGCAATGAAATTTTATGAAAAAAAAGGATTCCAGCAGGAATTTGTACGGAATGATCTAATCTGTTACATTAAAAGTATTTAAACATTTGATCCGTTTATTAAGGCAAAAAGTAGTTAAGTAATTTCTCAATTTATTTAACCCTGTTTTAATAGCATTAATTCAATTTAATAAAAATATAATGGTAGTTATTTGGTAAGCATAATTTGCCCAACATATAATGAAGTAGACAACATTGAAAAAATCCTTAAGTTTTTCACAGATGCGCCGCCAGACGAAAAAGAATTACTTATTGTTGATGGAGGTTCCAATGATGGTACAAAGACTATTGTTGAAGAATGGATATCGAAATATTCTAATATTCAAATGTTCGAAAATCCTAATAAATATGTACCGTTTGCTTTAAATATTGGTATTAAGAACTCAAGCGGTGATCCGATTATTCGTTTGGATGCGCATACTGAATATGCTCAGGACTATTTAGAACAGATAATTAAAACATTTAATGAAACCGGTGCAGATATTGTTGGTGGTCCTATGAATGCTGTAGGGAAAACCAACTTTCAAATTGCAGTTGCACAATCTACAAGTACTGTATTTGGAGTTGGTGACAGTAAAATTCATAAGGCAAAATATAAAGGTGAATCTGATCATGTTTATTTAGGTGCCTGGCGAAGAAGATTATTTGATGAGATAGGTTACTTTGATGAAAGATTAAAAAGAAATCAGGATGATGAATTTCATTATCGTGCACGAAGTTTGGGTAAAAGAATTTATTTAAATCCTGAAATAAAATCATTCTATTACCCACGGAGTTCTTTATCTAAAGTTATAAAGCAATATTTTCAGTATGGTTTATTCAAACCTGCTGTATTAAGAAAAATTAAATCGGAAATTAAGCTCCGGCATTTAATTCCATCACTATTCAGTATTTATATTTTAACGCTCTCTTTAGCATTTTTAAGCATATTTTATTTACTTCCGTTATTTGTATATATCTTTATGGATATTTATTTTTCAATACGTACAAAAGGTAATATTAAAATTGTTAGTAATTCATTACTTGTTTACCCCGTAATGCATCTATCATATGGTTTTGGATTTTTAACCGGTCTATTTAAGGCAGGTGTGAGAAATTAATTTAAGCAATTTCCTTTCTTTGAGGAGATAATATTTTTTTTAATGTATCATTATGGTATATTGGAATTTCCATACAATAAATTTATCTTTAAATCTTTATTAGAAAAAACTTGCAAATTAAAGCGTTAATTTGTAATATTTTGTTATATTATTTTGCATATGAAAAACGATTTCCTTTTATTTCATAAACCGTTTATTTCTGAAGAAGAAGTAGACGAGATTGTCGATACTGTTCGATCGGGCTGGTTAAGCATGGGACCTAAAACGATCCGGTTCGAAAACAATTTTAATGAGTACATCGGAGTGAAAAAATCCGTTGCTGTTAGTTCGTGGACAGCAGCAGGTCATCTTTCTCTGGAAGCATTTGGAATTAATGAAGGGGATGAAGTAATTCTTCCCACAATGACCTTTCCAGCTACTGCTGAGATTGTTTGCTATTTCAAAGCTAAACCAGTAATTGTTGATGTTGATGAAGATACACTTAACATATCTCTTGAAGCAATTGAAAAAGCTATTACATCAAAAACCAAAGCAATCATTCCTGTGCATTATGCAGGGCAGCCGTGTGACCTAGATGAAATACATACTATAGCAAAAAAACATAATCTTAAAGTTCTTGAAGATGCAGCTCATTCTTTACCTGCCATATATAAAGGTAAAAAAATCGGAACAATTTCTGATGTAACATGTTTTAGTTTTTACGCTACCAAAACATTATCCACTGGCGAAGGTGGAATGATTTGCACGAATGACGAAGAAATTGCTGAACGTGTTAAAATTATGCGTTTACACGGAATAAATCGGGATGCATGGAAACGTTATACAGAATCAGGTTCATGGTATTACGAAGTAGTAGCTCCGGGTTATAAATACAATTTCACAGATCTTCAAGCATCACTTGGTTTACCACAGCTTAAAAAGGTTGATTCAATGTGGAATTCTAGAAAAAGAATTGCTGCAAAATATACAGAAGCATTAAAAGATCTGGATAGTATCCAATTGCACACAATCAAACCTGATAGAGATTCTTCGTGGCATCTCTTCCCAATCCGTCTTTATTTGGATAGATTAACAAAAAACAGAGCACAAATAATAAATGAATTACGAGAAAAGAATGTAGGTGTGGGAGTTCATTTTATGCCTGTTCACCAGCATCTTTATTACAATGAAACATTTAACCTTTCCGATGCTGAATATCCTGTTGCGTCAGCAGCATTCCCTCGTCTAATGTCATTACCAATCTACCCTGGAATGACTGATGAAAATGTTGATAAAGTTATAAATGTATTAGTAGATACATTAAATAAGTTTAAAAAATAATTCATTTTCCAAAATGGGAAAGCACGGCAGTTTTATTAAACGTTGTACAGATATTATCATCAGTAGTGTGCTGTTAATAATTTTACTGCCAGTAATGATTATTACGGCGATAGCTATTAAACTGAACTCTAAAGGTCCGGTTTTTTTTGTGCAAGATCGTACGGGATTAAACGGCAAACCATTTAAAATGGTAAAATTTAGGGGGATGGTTAACAATGCATTAGAAGTAGGGCCACAGATTACTCAAATAAATGATCCAAGAGTAACTGGAGTTGGCAGAATTCTTCGGAGAACCAGTATCGATGAGATTCCCCAATTTATAAATGTACTCAAAGGTGAAATGAGTTTAATTGGGCCGAGACCTGAAATCATATCTATAACTGAAAAATTTAATACTGAACAAAAAGAAGTATTTAGTTTTAAACCTGGTATCACCGGTTATTCTCAAGTCAATGGCAGACAAATGTTATCCCCGGGAGAGAGAGTAAATATGGAAGTCGATTATTATAAAAAAGCTAACTTCTGGAGTGATTTATTAATTGCTACCTCAACCTTTAAAGTGATTGTAAGTAATAAGGGGAATATTTGATTTACTTTTTAAATAATAAAAACAAACTTGGATAAACTGAAGTTTAAACATCTTGCATTCTTAGTCCTCAGTTTAGTTGTTATAATTATTCCAAGATTTAATTGGGGAGAAGTAGGGCCATTAAAACCATTTGTAGGTATAAAACCATTTGATATTGAACAATATATTGACTATACGGAATTTTTCAGAGGCGAAATAGATGATAACTCTCAATTAGAAGGACCATTTGTTTATAGACCTATGACTCCATTTTTAGCATCATTCCTTCCTTTTGACCCTTTAACATCAATCAACCTGGTTAACTTAATCGTTTTACTCCTTGCGCTAATTCCCCTGGTTAAAATGCTTCAGTTATTGCAATTAAAAAGTAATTATGTTTTTATGGGTGCGATTCTATTCGTTTATTCCTTTCCTCTCTTTTACTATGGTACATCTGGTTACATAGATTCTGTCCTAATAGGATTCATAATGACGGCAGTTTATCTGATGTTAAGTAACAAAATAATATTGTTTTTTGTTGTATTTGCCCTTGGTGTAGGAGTTAAGGAGACGATAGTTATACTTATTCCGGTTTTTGCAATTTATTTATTTTTTCAAAGTAATTTCTCATTGAAGAAAAATATCTCACTTCTTCTTTTGCTAATTCTAGTTTATTCTATATGTACGATTTTATTGCGAAATATTGCTCCCGAAAGTGAAACATACATCTGGCTACCCTCGTTAAAAGTTTTAACTGATAATTTAGTTAGACCGAAAACTTATTTAAGCATATTACTTGCATTTGGAATACCAGGAATTGGAGCACTGTTATATATTTATGTTGCACTTGGTAAGAATTCATTGATATCTCGGCAACCTGCATTAGTCTCTGGATTGATTATGTCGATGATAATTTCGTTTTTTTCACTTTTTGCAGCATACGCTGATGGGCGACATATATGGACATCTTATCCATTTACTATTCCTCTGGCAGTTGTTTATATAAAACATTTTATGGAAAGGAATAAAGCAACTAATTGATATGTGTTAAATATCTTTTAGATATTATTAAGATGATACCTAAATCTATACCAATACTATTTTAGAGAAATGTCTATTTCAATTTCTGAAAATAATGATTACCTATTTGTCTCAATTGTTTCATTATAATATATTTAACACAATCGTATGATTATCACTCATTTTAGATCGAAATTCAATTTTAATTGATTAGTTATCTTAATCATTTACAGAGTAGATAGCATATCAAATTTCAAAAAATAAATATTTAATATTATCGGTAATCAAAGAGTGAAGAAGGATTCTTAATTCTAAGTGAAAAAATCGCAGACCATAATTATTCTTGTAAGCTTAATTATAATTTCTATACCGAGGTTCAATTGGGACGAATTTTGTAATGTAAATGCCTTAATCGGGAGGGAAAAGAGTAAAAAGACACTTGATGTAAACCAGTATATTGCTTATACAGAATACTTCAGAGGAAAGTCTAATATGCAATCTCAACTTTTAGAACCGTTTACTTATCGTCCATTTGTACCTTTTCTGGCTTCTTTCCTACCATTTAAAGCAATAACATCAATAAATCTGGTTAACTTGATTGCTTTACTACTCACGGTTTTTGTTCTTCAAAAATTATTAAAGGAATTTAATTTTAGTCGGAGATATATTTTTTATGGTGAAATTCTATTTGTCTACTCTTTCCCGGTTTTTTATTACAGTACGCTGGGTTATGTTGATCCTGTCTTGATATTGTTTCTTACAATGGCTTTATATTTACTTATCAAGGGAAAATTTATCAGTTTTATTTTAGTATTTATTCTAGGTCTTACGGTTAAGGAAACAATGGTTATCCTAATTCCTGTTGCAGGTGTATATTTGTCATTGCAGGAAGATTTATCACTCTCCAGGAAAATTTTATTATTTTTAATTATTATTGTAATATATTTATTAGAAAGTATTGTGATAAGAAATTATGTTCCGGGGAAAGGTACTTATCTTTGGATTCCACAATCAGATAAACTTTTGTACAATCTAAAGAGGGTAGCAGGTTACATCACTACAATTATTGTATTTGGAGTTCCTGGAATAGGAGCAATTCTATTTTTAACATGTTCAGAGTGCAAGAAACATATTGGCAGAATCAAATATGTTTTGTTAACAGGAATGGTTTTTTCTATATTAGTTTCGATCTTCGCGATATTTTCCGCTTATGCTGAGGGAAGATATATTTGGATAACATATCCTTTTACAATACCTCTTGCAGTTGCATATCTGAAATTTTTTATAGAAAGGAAAAAATCAGTTTCAGCTAACGTTCCAATTGATTTGCATCAATAATTTTGCTGAACGGATAAACCACATTATTTTTTTTAAAAATAATGTGCAACAACGTTTGAATTGAGATATTTTTTTTCCCCTTGCCTCGCTTTTACCATTATGCTAAGTTTCGAGCAAATTTTCAACCTATAAGGAATTTAATGCAATCAATTTCCCGGTCTCTTTTTCAGATAATTATTGTATTACTAACCTTTACGTTTCTCTCTTCCGCACAAAATTTTAAAATTATTGAATCAACTCAGAATCATATAACGATTGAGTTTGATTTTTCAAATTTATACACGGTTTCTGATACTTTGGTTGATGGGAGAAAATATCAGATAATTAGAGGTGATGAGAACTATTTTAGAAACCCCGGTGATCCATGGCTTCCTTTAGTTAACCTGAGCATTGGCATTCCTCACGATATAAATCCAACTATGCAGATTTTAAAAAATGACAGAGTATCTTATAGTAATAAGTTTATAATGCCATATCCTGAAACTGACCCTATTTTTGAAGAGCCGGATGTTGAAAAGATTAATAAAGAGATCTACTCAAAAAGCCAATTTTTCCCCATTGAAATTGTTCAATTAAATTCTTCGTATGATTTCAGATATGCAAAGATTTTACCAATTGCTGCTTCACCTTATCAATTTAATCCTGTTACAAGGGAGCTAGTATTTAATAAAAAATTTGTAGTGAAAATAAATTTTAATTTTAAGCGTGAAACGATAAGAATCGCTATTTCGGATGCTATGACTATCAGTTATATAGAAACCGCAGTAATAAATACAGAAAATGCGAAAAACTGGATCAGTAAGCCAGCGCCAGCATTTGATCCCCCGCCTAACAGCAATGATTCGTGGTATGATCCTGATAAGAATTATTTTAAAATTTATCTGAAAGAAAAAGGAGTTTACAGGGTTAATTATAGTGAGTTAATATCAGCGGGTGTACCGCTTGGTAACAATACACCAATTGAAAAATTGGAATTATTTAATAATGGAAATCCTATCCCCATTGATATAATAGACACTAATAACGACCAAATTTTTAATGGTAATGATTACGTACAATTTGTTGGTTATCCTGCACCTGCTAGTCCTAATGCTTATGTGAACCTATATAACCTTAGCAATGTTTACTGGTTTTCTTACGAAAGTGATTCGACCGGCAACATATATAATGATGTGGGTGGTTTTCCACAGAACTTTGAGCAAACAATTGCTTCTACCAAACATACAATTCACTTTGAAAAGGATTCGATTTTTGAAAGAATGGGTTATTCTACTACAGCGGAGATAGATCATTGGTTTTGGGGTAGAGCTACGGCACAGGATGGGCGCGCTGTTTTCGGATTTGAAGATAGATTTGATGGATTTTCCAACAGGGCACAAGATTCAAATTATGTCACTCTTCGGGTTAAAATGCATGGAATGACCAACAGTTCATTTTGCAATACTGACCATAAAGCTGAAATTTATTTGACCGATCAGCCTTTAGGTAATGTAATTTGGGATGGTCAGGAAGTTGAACTTTTCCAAAAAGAGTTTTATGTATCTGCAGATAGTATAAGCATATTTCCAACTGGTAATAGGTTAAACATTTGGGTACGCGGGCAAATTTGTTCACGTGTACATAGTGATGAAATAAGAATCAACTGGTATGAGTTTGAATACTGGAGAGCTCTCAAAACAAATTCGGATAATTTTATTTTCAAAACTAACAAAGGCGGGAATATAAGATTCTGGACTTTTGGATGGTTGAGAAACAATATGAAGATCTATATTCCCGAAAGGAATAAGATGATTAGCAATCCCAATATAACCAATGATCAATTCAATTCTGTTTTCTTTGTTGATACTGCAAATGTTGGAACCGAATATTTTTGTGTTGCAGATAATTATTATTTTTCGGTAGATTCTATCGTTAACGATCAACCATCAAATTTAAGAGATATATCTAACGGTGCTGATTATATAATCATTTCACATCCTGATTTTTTGAGTGCTGCTCAGGATCTGGCTGATTTCAGGAGTGCTAATTTTCCTGATCCCGATATTGAAAATGCACGTACGGTTGTTGTAGATGTGACGCAGATCTATGATGAATTCTCATATGGTTTACTAGAACCAAATGCTTTAAGAGATTTTGTAAAATATACCTTTCAAAATTGGCAGAGTCCAGCTCCTTCTTATGTGGTTCTATTGGGCGATATGAGTTACGATTATCGTGGGATATTAGAAAATGCTTATAGGAATTTTATTCCTTCTATAAAATTCTTTGCTTATTCGTACGGGTGGTCAGCTAGTGATAATTTAATTGTTGCAATTTCAGGTACAGATGTGGCACCAGATTTGGCTATTGGGAGAATGTCCTGTGAAACTCCTGAGGAAGCTAATATTTTAGTTGATAAAATTATTCGATACCCTGAGGATAATACAAAACCCTGGAAACAAAATACTATTTTCCTTGCCTCAGGATTAAGCGAAAATGATGAAAATAGTTTTGGATTTAATGATGCAAGTTTATTATTAGCCAATACATACGTCTTACCATTTGGCTATACTGCTGATTTTGTGCTTAGATATCCCACCAAACCCGTGCATGAACCTCATCAGGGAGAGGGGCCCAGAATGCGGGATGAAATTAATGAGGGAGCTGCATTAGTTAATTATTACGGGCATGGTGGCGGATTGCAATGGGATCTTGTTTTTCTGGATGATGATATTGACTTATTAGAAAATGGCGGAAGACTGCCTGTGGTTTTAAGTGTAACGTGCTACACGGCGCACTTCGATAATCAAAAAGTATTTGGTGAACATTTTAACCTTGTACAAAACAAGGGCAGCATAGGATTTTATGGAAGTTCGGGATTGACCTATTGGGGTATTGGCAAGGCTATTAACAATAAATTATTTAATGAATTATTTGTTAATAAAAATTTAATTATTGGTAAGGCAATAATGAATTCAAAAAATCAAGTGTCATCTTCAGGAATTTACGGCACACAAATTAATTTACTTGTTTATTTGGGTGATCCTGCAATGAGTATAACATTCCCTTTACTCCCTGATTTTGTAGTATCGTCTTCTGATATAACAATTTCACCTGAAAATCCGCTCGTAGATGACACGATAACAGTAAAAATAAACATTAGGAACGTCGGCAGGACTTTTCCAAACGACTCTGTCACCGTTGAATTGTTTATTAGTTCATCAGATACAAGTTTTCAGGTTGGATCAATCACTCGTCCTAATTTTGGAGAGAATGATTCGGTTTATTTTACCTGGGTTCCTGTCAAGGGTAATCTATTTAAATTAACTGCAAAAGTTAATTTGACAGAGATTATTGATGAGATGGATCATTCGGATAATATCGCAGAGCAGTTTTTCTTAGTCTTTAATCTTAGTGAACCAAATGTGCTTAAACCAATTGATGGCTTTTCAACAGATGAATCTTCTGTAATATTTCTTTTATCAGATGTAGGTCATTACCTAAAGATGAATTTAATTTACTCTGTAGAAATTGACACAACGTTGAATTTTGAAAACCCTTTAATTAGTTCTCCTGAATTAACTTCCACCGATGCTATAATTCAATGGCAATCACCAAATCTTACAACGGGTGTTTATTTTTGGAGAGCAAGAATTTTCGATGGGACAGAATACGGTAACTGGAGCGCGATTAGGAGCTTTTCTATATCGGATATTGCTGTTAATGGTTATCTTGCTAAAGAGAAAATTCTTAAAACATTTGAAACTCATAATGTAAATTATTCAGATTCTGCAAAAAGTTTAAGTTTAAATACAGAATTGCTTCCAGCTAAACCCTCAAATACTACTTTTGTTGGAGATATTGAATTACTTTCTCCGTTACCTGGCTCTCTTAATTTAACATCTATTACAACAGACGGAACATACTTGTATTTCGGAAGCATAAGCTTTTTTATTGGCAATGGTCCATCACCAATTTATAAAGTTGGTACCGGTTATAATGGAACAATTAGAGGGGAATTATATGGGCAATTTTCAGAGTTTTATGATAGGATATTTAATTCAATGGTATTTCATAGCGATGGTAATATATATGTTCCAACCGGAAATTCTTTTCAAATTACCAGGATTAATGTCGCAACGGAAGAAATTGATACAGTTGAAGTCCCACCAGGAATGTTGCGATGGGAAAATTCCACAACATCTAATGGGCCGGTGTATTTAACTTCAGATGGTCAATATATTTATAATATTACTTTATTTGATGAACAAGGGAATTCAAAATACACTCTTAGGACATTTGATCCTGCAAATGGTTGGGCATTAGCCAAACCTGATTTAGTCCTATCAGGCACAAGCTATCAAGGATTTACAGGATTTTTTGTTTTTGATGGATATGTCTATCCTTCGGAAAGTTTTTTCTCAAACTTTATTAGAAGAATTAGATTAGATGACGGCTTCTTTGAAGAGGAATGGTTAAGCTATTTACCTTTTCAGAGTTACTTTAGCTGGTGCACGGATTGGGAAAACAACCGGATTTATTCATCCGTGTATCGTGCTTCAGGGTTTGAACCCAAATTTTCTGAGTTTGTTGGTAATTATATAGATGCAAGCGGTTCAATAACTACTAAACCTGTTGGACCGGTTGCATGGTGGAACAATATGTCGTACGATTTATATAAACCAACGGAAACAGGCGAATATCAGGCAAATTTGTTTGGATTAAATAGTACATCAAAATTTTGGGATACACTAAAAGTAGATGTACCTCCACTCTATTCATTATCCGATGTTAGTGCAAACGAGTATCCCAAACTCAGACTTAATTTTTCATTATCAGATTCAAGTCTGGGGGCTACAAAAGCAATGGAATTGAGAAGTGTGAATTTCGATTACCAGCAGTTACCTGATGTATTGTTTGTAAGAGATGATTTGCAATTTTCTCCCGATTCGATTCTGCAGGGTTTTCCGATTTCAATGAGTTTTAAAGCAAAAAATTATGGTTCAATAAGCATTGATAGTCTAAACGTTTCATTCTATTTAAATGGAGAAGACACGGTAATCTACTCCAAAGTTGTAAGCATACCTGCAGATTCTATCTCGGAAAACATCTCATATATTATTGAATCCGATCATCTACTATTTGAGAATGACATAAGGGCATTTGGAACTACCGATCAATTGGAATACTTCACTTTTGATAATCTTATTGAAAATCAATTTTTCGTTGTAAGGGATTCCATAAAACCAGTATTCTCGGTTACTTTTGATGGAGCTGAAATTATTAATGGTGATATTGTTTCTGCTAAACCAGATGTTAAAATTATTTTGGATGATAATAGTCCTCTTCCACTCGATACAAGCTTTTTCACAATAGTATATGATAATAATCCATTATATTTTGCTCAATCTGACCTAAGCTATGAATATACTCCATATCCGGATTCAAGGGTGGAGATTCATTGGACTCCTGAATTACCAGATGGTAAACATAAACTTGAGATATTAGCTAAAGATGCATCGGGTAACTTTTTTGATTCAACATCATCGCGAACAACATTTTTTGTTTTTAATGAATCTGATTTAACAGATGTTTTTAATTATCCAAATCCCTTTACTAATGAGACAAATTTTACTTTTTCGTTGAGAGGAACTGAAATACCGGAAGAAGTAAAGATAAAGGTTTATACTATTACAGGAAGATTAATACTTGATATTAATTTGCCACTAACCGATCTTACTATTGGATTTAATAAGATTTATTGGAATGGCAGAGATCAGGATGGTGACGAAATTGCCAATGGTGTTTATCTTTATAAAGTCATTGCGAAGTTTCAGGATAAAACAAAAGCTGTAACTCAAAAACTTGCTCGTGTGCGGTAATCTAACTTCATTTTTTATAAACTCTCAAAAAACTTTATATTACTTGTATTAATTTAATAATTATTAATAATTTTAAGGGATATATATGTGTGGAATAATTGGCTACATTGGAGAGAAGAATTGTGTTCCCATACTCATTAACGGATTGAAAAGACTTGAATATCGTGGTTATGATTCTGCTGGCATTGGAATCATTGCTAATGGTAATTCGGAAATTGTTAAAAACAAGGGTAAAGTATCTTTACTTGAACATAAAATGAAAGACTTACAGCTATACGCTAATTTGGGTATTGGGCATACAAGATGGGCAACGCACGGAATACCGAATGAAATTAATGCTCATCCCCACAGCAACCTAAGTAACACTCTCTTCCTGATACATAATGGTATTATAGAAAACTACCGTGTTATAAAGAAGGAGCTTGAAAACCAGGGTTACCATTTTAAAAGCGATACAGATTCCGAAGTGTTGGTTCATCTTATCGATCGTTTTTTAACATTGGGTTTTGATCTTTGCAAATCAGTTCAATTGGCATTAAATGAGGTAGTTGGAACGTACGGAATAGCTGTTATTTATAAAGATGAACCGGATAAGATAATTGCAGCTCGTAAAGGTTCTCCACTTGTTGTAGGATTAGGGAACAATGAAAATTTTATAGCTTCCGATGTTTCTGCAATTCTTGCACATACTAAGCAGGTAGTTTATCTGGATGACGGCGAACTTGCCGTAATCAGTAAAGATAATTTTATTGTTAAAAATATTTCCGATATTGAAATTGAAAAAGAAGTTCATGAAATAAGCACTACTTTGGAGGAAATTGATAAAGGCGGCTATTCACATTTTATGTTGAAAGAAATTATGGAACAGCCGGAATCTGTCAGGAATTCGATGAGAGGAAGATTATTGCCGGAAGATGGTACAGCCAAGTTAGGTGGAATCTCCGAAGTAGTTGACCGGCTTGTAAATTCAAAAAGAATTATTATTACTGCTTGCGGAACTTCGTGGCACGCTGCTTTAGTTGGCGAATATATGATTGAAAACTTTGCTCAAATTCCCACAGAGATTGAATATGCATCGGAATTCCGGTATCGTAATCCAATTATAAATAAAGATGATACAGTACTTGTTATATCGCAAAGCGGTGAAACAGCTGATACACTTGCTGCTATGCGAGAGGCAAAAAGCAGGGGTGCACTTGTTTTAGGCATCTGCAATGTTGTTGGCAGTACTATTGCGCGAGAAAGTATGGCTGGTGTTTATATTCACGCTGGGCCTGAAATTGGTGTTGCTTCTACAAAAGCATTTACAGCGCAATTGGTTGTTCTCTCTTTAATTACTTTGCTTATTGCACGAAGGAAAAATTTGAGTATGGCTGAAGGCAAGAAGATTGTAGAAGCATTGAATAGCCTTCCGGATAAGATAACAGATATTCTGAAATTAAATGATAGAATTGAGCAATTAGCTGAAAAATTTAAAGATGCAAATAATTTCCTTTATTTAGGAAGAGGATACCAATTTCCTGTTGCGTTAGAAGGAGCTTTAAAGCTGAAAGAAATTTCATATATACATGCCGAAGGATATCCTGCTGCTGAAATGAAGCATGGACCAATTGCATTGATAGATGAAAATATGCCCGTTGTATTTATTGCACCTAAAGATTCGGCTTATGATAAGGTAGTAAGCAATATTGAGGAAGTAAGAGCACGCGGCGGCAGATTGATAGCAATTGCAAGTGAAAACGATAATGACATTGATCGCCTTGTTGATGACACGATTAAAATACCTGATACAGTTGAAATGTTAAGACCAATTCTTACATCAATACCGCTTCAATTGTTAGCTTATCACATAGCTGTTAAAAAAGAACTGAATGTAGACCAGCCAAGAAATTTAGCTAAAAGTGTAACCGTAGAGTAATCTTTTGAGATTAAAATGAATTTAATTATTTTTGTTTTTTAATTTTTTGGGCAGATAGCTCAGTTGGTAGAGCAATGGACTGAAAATCCATGTGTCGGCGGTTCAATTCCGTCTCTGCCCACCACATTTCGGGAAGATGAAAATCATCCCCTTTTATTATTAGGTGGACTGAATACAACAAACTTGTCCGGTGCATTGAAACGAAGACAGATCTCTGCCCACAATTAAAGCCGTGTTTTGTAAACGCGACTTTTTTGTATTAAATTGCAATTTTTAACACAGTGCAGAATTACTGTAACTCACCATACATTAAATCAAATTAAATAAAATAATAGTTGAATAGAATCACATTATTTACTATTATTGAATCAAAAAGGAGATATTATGGAAACCATTCGTCAGATAATTAGCAAAAAGGGAAATCAAATATTTTCTGTTACACCGGAAACGACAGTTTACGATACACTAAAGCTTATGGCTGATAAGAATATAGGTGCTGTGTTGGTTCTTGATGAGGGAAAATTGGTCGGAATAATGAGTGAGAGAGATTACGCACGTTAAGTTGTATTGAAAGGAAAATTTTCAAAAGAAATTCCGGTAAAAGAAATTATGTCTCACAATGTTATCTGCATTGATCCGGACCAAACAATTAATAATACAAAAGCGGTTATGATACAAAAACGTATAAGGCATTTGCCTGTTATGGAAAATGATAAATTGCTTGGAATTGTTTCCATTGGTGATGTTGTTAATGCGGTGCTTGAAGAAAACACTTTTATGATTGATCAGCTTGCTACTTATATAAAAGGAATACCGGAAACAGGAGATTAAATCCCGGCATTCTTGTTTTAATCAATATTTAGCAAATGTGAAGTTGAATAGAATTTATTATTTCTTTTTTATCACCATTCTGTCATATAGTAATATCAGCATTGCGCTAAGAAATGCGATTGCCCCAAAAATAAACCACATTATATCCGGGCGTTGCATATCTCTAGCAAAAGCAGCGTAAAGTTGCCCGGAAAGAATACCTCCGAATAAATTTCCGAGAGCAACACACCAATAAAAATAACCCATGTAAAGTGCAACCTTTCCCGGCGGTGCAATTTTTCCGGTATATTCTTTTGATTTTGGACTTGCCATCATTTCGCCGAATGAAAAGACAATTATTCCAACTATTACAACCCAACCAAGAGTACCGAAAATTAATATTGAAAAGCTAACGACCGTTATCATCACACCCCAAAAAATTGTTGTGAAGGGTTTTAACCTTGTAACTAAGTAGGAAACAATAAGCTGGAAAAATATTATTGCTCCGGCATTTATGTTTATTATGTATTCAGGATTTATTTGCCCGGCAACTGCCATGGAATTTTTAAATCCTTCAATTGATGACCCGAGACCAATCGTGCTCATGAATCCCGTAAAGGAGTTCATTAAATCGGTGGTATCTACAAAGTCTCTTATATAAAGGGGAAGAGTATAAAATATTTGATTAAAGCTCGTCCAAAAACCGGACATAAGTAAAAGGAATAATCCAAAACGCCAGTCACCAAGTTTCATAGGAGAAAGGAACCATGATCCGTTTTCTTTTGCACCGGTTTTTCTCAGAATCACATCGAATAAAAAATTAATTACAACCCATAAAAGTGAAATTAAAGTAATATCTCCCCACGTAAACGAACCATCTGAAGTAAACTTTGAACCCATTACAAGAATAATCAACAAACCAAAAACAAACAGAAAAAATCTTCCGTTGCCAAGTACCTCAACCATATCCGTCAGCACTTTTTTAAGGGATCTTACATCCTTAGTATCACCTGAAATTTCTGGCTCTTTATAAAAGATACTTACAATAATGAGGTTAACTGCAATCCATCCTGCAGAAGCATAGAATACATATTCCCAGGATATTGCACGGACAATCCCGGCTACAATTGGTCCTATGAATCCTCCAATGTTAACCATCATATAAAATATACCGAATCCCATTGATGCAGTTTTATCATTTGTAGTTTTCGAAACCGTTCCTATAATAACGGGTTTAAACATGGCTGCACCCAGGGCAACAAGCATAAATGCTAAAAAGAATGTGGGAAATGTTTTTAACTGACCAAGCAGATAGTAAGCAGGTATCAGTACAATAAAAGCGGTAATCAGCATCTTTTTAAATCCGTATCGATCTGCAAGAGCACCTGTTACAACCGGAAAAAGATACAGGAAAAAAGTAACCACTCCTTGTAATACGCCTCTGTCTTCATCTGTAAAACCCAAACCGCCTTCACCAATTGCCCCGGTTATATAAAGTGATGAAACAGCAAAAAAACCATACCATGCCATTCGTTCAAATATTTCTAATGTGTTTGCGACCCAAAATGTACTTGGAAATTCTTTGAGACGGATTTTACTGGAAGACATAAGGACCTCTAATTAATTCAGAATTGTTTTAGATGAGATATTTCACAAAAAGATTACCATAAATGTGAGAGTAAAGTAATCATCCTGAAATATCAAAGCAAACCTTATAATGATCTTTGCAAAAGTTGAATAATCAAACCTGTGTAACTATATTTCGCAGCACTAATTAATCATAACTGTGCAGTTAATTTATTATCACCCAAAAGGGAAAAGATGGGAACAAAAGTTATACTTGATACAAATTTTTACAAGCTAAAACTTTTTGCAAAAGGGAAGGTAAGGGATATTTACGAAGTTGGAGATAATCTTTTGTTAGTTTCAACCGATCGCATTTCTGCTTTTGATGTGATAATGGGACAGGGTATTCCGTACAAAGGAATGGTACTCACAAAAATTTCAGAGTTTTGGTTCAATTATACAAAAGATGTAATTCCAAATCATTTTATAACAACAAATGTTGATGAATATCCCAGTGAGTGTAAAGATTATGTGGATGATCTTAGAGGAAGATCAATGCTTGTTAAAAAAGCTAAGGTTGTACCGATTGAATGCATTGTAAGAGGTTATATTACCGGTTCAGGTTGGAAAGATTATATGGCTACAGGTGAAATTTCAGGAATTAAACTCGCCGGAGGATTACAGGAATCTGAAAAATTTCCTAATCCAATCTTTACTCCTTCCACCAAAGCTGAAATTGGTGAGCACGATGAAAATATTTCGGCAGAGCAGGCAATGAAGATTACAGACGAAAACACTTTTAAAATACTTGAAGAAAAAACATTAAAGATTTATAAAAAAGCTTCAGAGTTTGCACTTGAAAAAGGAATTATTGTTGCCGATACTAAAATGGAATTTGGTTTCTATAACAACGATATTATTTTGGTAGATGAACTTCTTACTCCTGATTCTTCGCGCTTTTGGTCGGTAGATAAATATGAAAAAGGAAGAGGGCAGGAAAGCTATGATAAACAGTTTGTCCGTGATTACCTTTTATCGATCAACTTTAATAAACAGCCGCCTCCGCCTGAATTACCTGATGAAATAATTAAAAAAACGAGTGAAAAATATTTAGATATTTATGAAAAATTAACCGGTGAAAAGATAGAATAAATGCATCCCGAAAAGATTAAAATATTAGAAAACAAATATTTGTGGATTAAATGGAGTGATGACACGGAATCAAAAATAAATCTTCAAAAGATGAGGGAATTATGTCCGTGTGCTACATGTCTTGCCAAAAGAGATAATCAAAGCAAGAGCTATATCCCATCATTAATAAGCAATCAAATTACTGTCTCCGGTATTGAAGCCGTGGGAAGTTATGCAATTCAAATAATCTGGCAGGATGGACACAATACTGGAATTTACGAGTATCCTTTTTTGAAGAATCTTGCAGCAGATTCAATTCAAACTTAAACCAAATGATTTTGCCAAACCAGTTAACAATTTTACGGATCGTTCTTACTCCAGTCTTCCTTTATTTTTTCATTTCGCCTCATTTGCTTATGAAACAAATATCGCTTGCTATTTTTTTTGTTGCAGCTCTATCAGATTGGTATGATGGATGGCTTGCACGTAAGTTCAACTACATAACCGAATGGGGAAAATTTATGGATCCGTTAGCTGATAAGATTTTAACATCTGCGGCATTTATCGGATTTGTTTTGGTAGGATTGCTTGAATGGTGGATGGTAGCAGTTATTTTAATTAGAGATTTTACAATTACATTTCTTCGAATTTATACGAACAGAAAAGGCTTCATGTTTACAACAAGTAATTACGCTAAGTGGAAAACTTTTTTGCAAATGTTTTTCCTCTATTATTTATTAATACTTTATATCGGTAGTGTAACTCCTGAACTGAACTTACAGTTTAGTAGAGTATTTCAAGCTCTTTTGAATCCGGATCTACTCTATTTTATCTTATTGTTGATTACCATCATCACAGTTCATTCCGGTTTATATTATATAAATAAGAATAAGGAAGTTATAAGAAAAATCTTTTCATGATAAAATTAAGTCTTATAGAAAAGTTATTAGGTTCAGGATTCTATACAGGATATATTCCGTTTGCTTCAGGTACTTTTGGCACTTTAGCTGCTTTAATTATTTATCTAATACCCGGATTTGAAAATCCATATGTAATAGTTCCTGCAATCATTATATTTTTTATTTACGGCATTTATGTGGGGAACAAGTTCGAAAATGTTTATGGTAAAGATCCATCAGAATGTACAATCGATGAGTTTGTTGGAACATGGATATCGTATTTATTACTGCCAAAAACAATTGGAATTATTATCATAACATTTTTTCTTTGGCGGGCATCAGATATATTTAAGCCGTATCCAGCGCGAAAACTTGAAAATTTAAATGGTGGCATAGGAATAATGATAGATGATGTAGTATCAGGATTTTATACTCTTATCATTATGCATCTTGTGGTATATTTCTTTGGTAAATTTTAATCTCTTTTTACGGAACACAAAAAATGAATGCTTATATAATATCTATTGGTGATGAACTTTTAATTGGGCAAACAACTAACACAAATGCTGTATTTATAGGAGAAAAACTTTCTGAAATTAATATAAATATAATTAAAATTGTTACGGTTGCAGACGATGAATCCTCAATAATGGATGAATTTAAACTTGGCATTGAAAAGAGCGATCTTGTAATGGTAACGGGTGGTTTGGGTCCTACGCATGACGATGTTACACGTACTTGTGTTGTTAAGTTTTTCGATACCGAATTAGTAGAAAACGAAGAAGTGTTAGAAAACATAAAAATGTTGTTTTCCAAAAGAAACAGAGAACTTACCGAAGTAAACCGTGCTCAGGCATTAGTGCCTATCATTTCGGAACCAATTAAAAATACCCACGGAACTGCACCGGGAATGTGGATTGAGAAAAATAATAAATTATTTATAGTAATGCCGGGTGTTCCTTACGAGATGAAAGCAATGATGAATAATTTTATTCTCCCAAAACTTTCTGAAATGCTTAAAGAAAGCGGCATTGCAATTAAGCGAAGCATTCTTCAAACAACAGGAATAGCTGAATCAACTTTATCCGAAAGATTAGGCGACCTTGATAAAATATTAGATGGAGCTAAGCTTGCGTTTCTGCCATCAATTGTAGGTGTAAAATTAAGAATTACAGTTGAAGCAGAAGATGAAGAAAAGGCAAAAAACAAGCTAGTAGAGATCGAGCAAAAGATCAGAACCAAAGTAGGAAGGTTCATATACGGTACGGATGAAGAAACATTAGAAGAAGTTGTTGGAAGACTTCTGATAGAACGAGATATGAAAATATCAACAGCGGAATCCTGCACGGGTGGATTAATTGCCAGTACTCTCACAAACATAAGCGGAAGCAGTGCTTACTTTGAAAGAGGTATTGTTTGTTACAGCAATGCTTCAAAGGTTGAAATACTTAGAGTTGATGAAGATACAATTGCCGAGCACGGAGCAGTTAGTATGGAAGTTGCAATGCAAATGGCTGATGGTGTGAAATCAACAAGTGGTTCGGATATAGGAATTGCCGTTACAGGAATAATGGGACCCACAGGCGCATCTACTGATAAGCCGGTAGGGTTGGTTTATATTGGTTACTGTGATGAAAAAGTTTGTACGGGAAAAAAGTTTATTTTCGGGAATGAACGATTGCTGAATAAGCAAAGAACAATGCAAGCCGCACTCAATATGGTTCGAAAGCAGCTTCTTGGAATCTCGTTGGATGAGTAGACTTTTTATTGCATTAAAAATTCCAGACGACGTTAAATATAAGCTTCTCGATGTTTGCTATGAGTTAAGTGAATCATCTGAGTTATTGAAATGGGAAAAACCAGAGAAAATTCATCTTACCTTAAAATTTATTGGTGAGGTAGAAGAAGAATTAGTAAGTTCGATTGCAAAGGAAATCGCTTTTGTTGAAGAATATAATTCCTTCAATTTTAATATTACAAAGTTTGGATTCTTTTTTCGAAAAGGCACACCAGGCATTCTTTGGGTCGGATTGCAAATAGATGAAAGTATTCATAGGATGGTTGAGGAACTTAATGAGAGATTAAGTATATTTTCCATCCCCGTTGAAAGAAGAAAATTTAAGCCGCATTTGACAATGCTTAGAATAAAAAAAAATACGGGTAAAAAATTTATATTCAATTTTAAAGAACATTCATTTGATAATTGGATTTTTAACTCAAGTGAAATAATACTTATTAAAAGCGAACTTTTTCCGACAGGAGCTCGCTATACAGATATTAAAAAATATAATTTAAAGTAACGGAGGGTTTATGCCTACTGAGAGAGAACAAAAAATGAAAATAATTGATGATGCAATTTTAAGCATAGAGAAAACCTACGGCAAAGGTTCTATTATGAAACTTGGCGATGGTGTGGTTCACGATATTGAATCGATACCAACTGGTGCACTTTCTTTAGATCATGCTCTGGGAATCGGCGGAATACCAAGAGGAAGAGTTACCGAAGTATACGGTCCTGAATCAAGTGGAAAAACCACACTTTGTTTACATATAATTGCTGAAGCACAAAAACTTGGCGGACTTGCTGCTTTTATTGATGCTGAGCATGCGTTGGATGTTAACTATGCTAAAAAGTTAGGTGTTGATACACCAAACCTTTTAATTTCGCAGCCGGATTTTGGAGAGCAGGCATTAGAGATAACAGATACTTTAGTGAGAAGTAATGCACTCGATATAATCGTTATCGATTCTGTTGCTGCTCTTGTTCCGCGCGCTGAAATTGAGGGTGAAATGGGAGATGCTCCAATGGCTATGCAGGCAAGATTGATGTCGCAGGCATTAAGAAAATTAACTGGTGCAATCTCAAAATCGAAAACTGCCGTTGTTTTCATTAATCAATTAAGAAGTAAAATTGGTGTTATGTTCGGTAATCCTGAAACTACAACCGGCGGTAATGCACTCAAGTTTTATGCTTCGATAAGGATTGATATCAGAAGAATTGGAGCAATTAAAGATGGTGACCAGGTAATTGGTAATCGAACAAAAGTTAAAATTGTAAAAAGCAAAGTCGCACCGCCATTTAAGCAGGTTGAGTTTGATATTCTTTACGATGAAGGAATAAGTAAAACAGGCGACCTGATTGACCTTGGAGTTAATCATGGAATAATTAAGAAGAGCGGAGCATGGTTTACATACGGCGAAGACCGTTTCCAGGGAAGGGAAGGATTTCGCCAAAAATTAAGGGAGATGGAAGATGTCCAAAAGAAACTTGAGCAGGAAGTACGGGAAAAATTAGGTATGAAGAAAAATGGAGAAGATCAATCATCTGTAAATGAGAAGAATGAAAAACCGAAAGAGAAAAAAGTAGTGAAATAAGATTGTTGATTAATGATAGTATCAAGAATTGTTAAGAAGGGTGCAAAAAATGTGGCTGTACATTGTGATAATGATGAAGTATTATTCCTCTCAGTAGATATATTTTATAAAAGTGGTCTGAAGAAAAATGATGAAATTTCTGATGAGCGTTTTTCTTCTTTAATAAAAGAAAACAGATTATTCCACATCAAGCAAAGAGCGTTCAGATACTTGGGCAGAAGGCAGCACTCTATTTGCGAACTACGCATAAAGTTAAAACAAAAGGGATATGAAACAGAATTAATTAATCAAGTCTTAGATGTTCTGAAACAGAAAAACTATCTGGACGATACAAAGTTTGCGGAAATCTTTGTTGAAGAGAAAATAAAACTAAAACTTTGGAGCGAACAAAAATTAAGAAGTGAATTAATTAAAAGAGGGATTGAATCCGAAATAATTTCAGATGTATTAGTCAATAAAATTTCTGAGGAAGACAAACTAAATAATGCTTTGATAATTGCATCAAAAAAATACGATACTTTAAGAAACAGAAACGTGGATAAAGATGTAATTAAAAGGAAGCTTATTACGTTTCTAAATTCTCGCGGATATAACTATGATGTGATAAAAGAAGTTTGTGAGGAGTTGATTATTGAAGACGATAATTATGATTGACTAGCTTTAATTTCTACCGCCAATGTTTCAATCATCTCAACAACTTCAGGAATGCTAACAATATCAACTGCTTCTTCAACTGTATACCATTTTCTTTTTCGTAAATTCTTTTCAGGGTAGTCATCTTTAATCTTCTCAACTTCCATTGAATAAACAACAATATTTGTTCTACCGCCGTATTTCTTGATTGTGAAAGATCCCAACTCAATTGTTTCATTAGTTCCGATAACGCCTGCTTCTTCAAATGCTTCCTTCTTTGCAGATTCAAAAGCGGAAAGGTTAAACTCTATAAATCCTTTGGGAACTATCCATTTCTTTTTTCTGATTGAAGTGATCAGTAATATTTGTAATTCACCATCCTTAATATTGTAAGGGATGATTGCGGATTGTGTAAAATCAAATTCTTCAGCCAAAATTTATTACTCTGTTATAGTCTAAAATATTTTATTTTATGTTTTTAATATTAGAAAAATTATCGGTATTTAAAAATTTCTTTTTAGACTGTAGCCAGTTAACAATTTTCATTGAAACTTTACTCGGACTTATTTTAGAACCCATCACAATTATTTTGTTCATTGCTCCAGCAATTATAACGGGTTTACCTTTCATCAAACCATTATAACCTATCTGTGCAACTTCTTCAGCGCTCATTGTAAATCCTTTTTTTAATAAATTTACATCTTCCATATTAGCACGAATCTGAAACTCTGTTAAAGTAGGCCCCGGGCAAAGAGTTGAAACCTGAACGCCTTTCTTCCTTAATTCAAAATCAACTGACTGAGAATAGCTAAGTACAAATGCTTTGGATGCATAATAACCTGCCATGGTTGGTCCCGGCTGGAAAGCAGCGGTTGATGCAACATTCAAAATTTTTCCGCCGCCGCGGTGCACCATATCCTTCGCAAAAAGATTTGTGAGTTCTGTGAGTGCCATAATATTTACCTGCAGCATATTTTGTTCATCCTGCAATTCAATATTCCAATAATTATCAAACACTCCCAAACCAGCATTGTTAATTAGAATATCAGTAACAATTTTTTCATTTTTTAATTCATTAAAAATTTCTTCACCGGCATTTTGTTTTGATAAGTCTTTAGTCAGTACTTTAACATTTACATTATGATTATTTTTTAATTTGTTTGCAAGCTCATTTAATTTTGTTCCATTGCGTGCGGTAATAACGAGATCATATTTTTCTTTTGCAAATATTATTGCAAACTCTAAACCAATTCCTGCTGATGCGCCTGTTATTAATGCTGTTTTACTCATTTTGATTATTCTATGTTAGAATGAATTAATATGTAATGCGAAATTATTTTGTAAATTAATGAACAATTATTGTTTGTAAAATTAAATTCGGTATAAAGTTAAACTTAGTTGAAAATAGAGACTCCATTAAATTAAGCTAGTCTTGGTTGTTTAATTTTCAATTCAACCTCATTATTTAATATAATTATAATTATTGATGAAGGTAGTAAAAAATATTTCACTAAAAAATCTCAACACATTCGGTGTTGATGTGAAATCAAAATACTTTGTAGAAATTTATTCGGAAGAAGAACTTAAACAAGCATTAAATTCAGGGGAATATTCTAATCATCAAAAATTAATATTAGGCGGCGGAAGTAATATACTCTTCACAAAAGATTATGATGGACTGGTAATTAAAAATTCAATTCCCGGAATAAAATTATTAGATGAAGATAGTAAAAAAGTAATTGTGGAAGCAGGCGCCGGAGTTATTTGGGATGAACTTGTGAAATATTGCGTAGATTATAATTTTGGTGGAATAGAAAATCTTTCTTACATTCCGGGAACGGTTGGTGCGGCACCAATTCAAAACATAGGTGCTTACGGGCAGGAATTAGAAGAAATATTTTACGAGTTGAATGGGATCTACATTGATAGTTGTGAAACTAAAAATTTTAATAAATCAGAGTGTAGTTTTTCCTACCGTAGCAGCATTTTTAAGAATGAATTAAAAAATAAATTTATCATCACTTCAGTGAAACTAAAATTAAATAAAAATCCTAATGTAAACCTTTCGTACAATTCTGTAAAAAAAGAAGTTGAAAAGAAAAATATCAAACAACCAACAATTAAGGATATTAGAGAGATTGTGATTGCTATTCGCAAAAGTAAATTACCCGATCCGGTTGAGATAGGCAATGCGGGAAGTTTCTTTAAAAATCCTGTAATTACAAAAGAAAAATTTAAGGTATTAAAAGAAGAATATCCGGATTTAAAGCACTTCTTTGTAGATGAAAATAATGTAAAAATTTTTGCAGCATGGTTAATAGAAAAATGTGGATGGAAAGGTAAGAGATTTGGTGATACAGGTACACATAAACTGCAGCCTCTGGTAATTGTTAATTATGGAAATGCTTCCGGAAAAGAGATTTATGAAATATCTAAGATGATAAAAAGCGATGTTAAAACAATCTTTTATATCACATTGAAAAATGAAGTGAATATAATAAACTGACAAATATGGATCGAAATCTTATTAAAATAAAGTCCGCTTTGTTAAAAATACTTTTTCTTGCAATAGGATGGGGAATAGCAGGAGCAGTATTTGCGATAAATGATTATATGAGTGTCGCACATTTTGCAAAAGACCTGGGAACTAATAATGAGATTAACTTTTTAAGGAATTTTGTCACATCTGTATTTATAGCATCGGTTGGGGGCATCTTGATTGGTGCAACAGAAGTTTTTTATTTTCAAAAAAAATTCCGAAAACTTTCGTTGGGTAAAGCTCTTTCGATGAAAACATTTTTTTATTCGGCAGCATTGGTATTGTTGATACTTTTCGGCTCTATTATCTATCACAGTTTTTTCAGCAATAAAAGTATTTTTAATCCTGAAGTTATTGCAGGTGTTCAAAATCATATGTTCAGTAATCTTTTCTGGTCTCAGGTTATAACCTGGAGCGGAGTAATCCTAATAACCCAATTCGTTTTAGCAGTAAACGATAAATTTGGACAGGGTGTGCTGGTACAATTTCTGTTAGGTAAATATCATAAGCCGAAAGAAGAAACCAGGATATTTATGTTCCTCGATATAAAATCAGCAACCGCAATTGCCGAAAAACTGAAGCATAAAAAATATTTTGAATTGCTGAATGATTTTTTTAGCGATGTGACAGACCCGATAATTTTTAATAAAGGTGAAATATACCAATACGTTGGTGATGAAATAACGGTTTCCTGGAAACTTGAAAACGGAATCGAAAATAATAACTGTATAAATTGTTTTTTTGAAATCAAGGATGTAATTAAAAATGTAAATGCACGATACATCGAGAATTATGATCTTGTGCCGGATTTTAAAGCTGGGATTCATGTTGGCGAATTAATAACAGGTGAAATAGGAGTTGTGAAAAAAGATATTGTTTTTAGCGGAGATGTTCTTAACACTACATCCAGAATACAGGCTGAATGTAATAAATTAAACAGCAGTTTATTAATTTCAGAAGATCTTTTTACGGTATTACCCGGAAGTAAATACCGCTATGAAGACCGGGGAAATATAAAATTAAGAGGTAAAGATGAGATGATCAGATTATATTCCGTAACAAAACATAACCATACTTTTGTTCGTTGAATTTATAATCCATAATAATTAACTTCAAGCAAGATTCTTCACAATAAAAGAAAGCAGGAACAAAATGAAGAATAATCAGGATGATAATAAAAATTTATCTGCATATGAAAAAGCGGCTGAAGAAGGAGTAGACCCAAGGTGTATTCCACAAAGATTAGAAGGACCTGTTCCCGAACATGATGATGTTACGTATCCAGATTATCCGGAATCCGATCAGGAGACGTGGAAATTTTTATATAACCGGCAAGTTAAATTATTACCGGGATCAGCTTGCGATGAATACCTCGAAGGTGCGAGAAGATTAAATCTTTCTGCTGATAGAATACCATATCTAAAAGAACTTAGTCATGTTTTTAATGATTTTACCGGCTGGAGAATTGCAAGGATTCCAGGATTAATTCACGAACAGGATTTCTTCGGATTGCTGCAAAGAAAAATGTTTCCCTCAACCGATTACATACGCGGTAAAGATGAATTAGATTACACACCTGCTCCTGATCTTTTTCACGATATTTTCGGGCATATGCCGTTACTTACTAATAAAAACTTTGCATCATTCTACCAGATGTTTGGCGAAGCAGCCCTTAATGCTAAAGGTAAAGATAGAGTTAAGCTCGAAGCTCTTCATTGGTTTACCGTTGAGTTTGGATTAATTAAAAGTGCAGAAGGAATGCGTTTTTATGGTGCAGGCGTTGCATCATCCCATAAGGAAATCATTAATGCGCTTTCCGATCAGGTAGAGGTTATTGATTTTGATCCCGAACAAGTTGTCAGCCAGCAGTATGATGTTTGGCATCTTCAGCCGATATTATTTGCAATTGAATCATTCGAACACCTTGAAACCGGTTTTTATGATTGGACAAAGAAATTGGGATTGCTGTGAGTGGTGTCTATTTGTATTGCCTCTTACTATCCTCAAACTGGCAGGACTTCTGAGGAAATGAATTTATGAAATAACAAGTGCTAGTCAACTCTAAGTAAATTTGCGCAGAGGAAACTAGTGCATAATTTTGTGATTAATTTCACCGATACTTTAAGCTAATTGGTAAACACATTATTAGTTTGTAAATTTCCATATCAATTTTGAACTGCTTTTATACTAATCCCGAAAAGTTTTCAATAAAAATTTATTCAACTGAAAAAGTATAAGGAGACAATTATGTCTATAAATGTAGGAGACAAAGCCCCAGAATTTACACTTTTCAATCAGGATACCGAAAAAGTATCTTTAGGTGATTTTAAGGGAAAAAATGTTGTGTTATTATTCTTTCCACTGGCAAATACTGGAGTTTGTACAAAAGAAATGTGTACATTCAGAGATGAACTAAAAGCTTATGAAGTTCTTAATGCACAGGTACTTGGAGTTAGTATTGATAGTCCGTTTACTCTTAAAATGTGGCAGGAAAAGAACAATTATAATTTTCCACTATTAAGT
The DNA here is from genome assembly GCA_022564295.1 of Bacteroidota bacterium. Taxonomy (GTDB): domain Bacteria; phylum Bacteroidota; class Ignavibacteria; order Ignavibacteriales; family Ignavibacteriaceae; genus BMS3ABIN03. Next base: position 84,514 of record JADFLR010000008.1, read on the forward strand.
GATTTTAATAGGGAAGTATCACGAAATTACGATTCACTTTATGATGTTTTTGCCCCTGGCAAATTTGATTTTAAAGGCGTTTCAAAACGGTCTGCGTTTGTAATTGATAAAGAGGGTGTCATTAAGCACTCAGAAGTCCTAGAAGATTTTACTAAAGAACCAAGTTATGAAGCGATAAAAAAGACTTTGGAAGAAATTAAGTAAAAACTTTAGCAGAATAATGAACAGTGATTAACGATTTTTGAATTATAAATTATTTCCTTCTCCATTAGTAAATCGTTGGTCGTTGTTCTATATTTAAATTTTTATTCGGGAGATTTGGTTATGATTGATGAAGGCAAGAAAGCGCCCGCTGTTAGTTTAAAAGATCAGGATGGCAAAAAAGTTTCATTGAATGATTTCAAAGGAAATAATATTGTTCTTTATTTTTATCCGAAGGATAACACTTCCGGCTGCACAAAGGAAGCTTGTAATTTCAGGGATGATTTCCCGGATTTCAAAAAGTTAAAAGCTGTAATTCTCGGTATAAGTCCTGATTCTATTGAATCACATAAAAAGTTTGCTGAGAAATTTAAATTGCCTTTCAATTTATTAAGTGATGAGAAAAAGCAGGTGCTTGAAAAATATGGAGTTTGGAAAGAGAAAAGCATGTACGGCAGAAAATATATGGGTGTGGAACGATCAACTTTCATAATTGATAAAACAGGTAAGGTGAGAAAAATTTTCAGAAAAGTTAAAGTTGCTGATCATAACAAAGAAGTGACGGAAGCTTTAAAGGAGCTAAAGTAATTGGCAGGTGTTGTTTACATAACCCGCCGCGAAACATTCGCGGCAGCACACCGCTTGTTCAGACCGGAATTATCCGATGAAGAAAACCTAAAGCTTTTTGGCAAATGCAGTCATCCGAATTGGCATGGGCATAATTATACTTTGGAAGTTATTGTTACAGGCGAAGTTGATACTGATACTGGATTCGTAATGGATCTAAAAGATTTAAAAGAAATAGTGCGAAAGAATGTAATTTCAAAAGTTGATCATAAAAACCTGAACTTGGATACTGATTTTATGAAAGGTAAAATTCCTACTTCGGAAAATATTGTAATTGCTATATGGAATGAATTGGAAGACAAAATAACCAAAGGAAAATTATTTTCTATCAAACTTTATGAAACAGAAAATAATTATTTTGAATACAAAGGAGAATAAAAGTGAATCAGGAAAAAGTTAAAGACCTGGTAAAAACTTTACTTACTGAAATTGGCGAAGACCCCGAAAGAGAAGGGCTGTTAAGCACTCCGATTCGTGTTGCAAAAGCGTATGAGTTTTTAACAAGAGGATATAATCAGGATATAGGTGAAGTGATGAACAAAGCTATCTTTAATGAAAGATACGATGAGATGGTTCTGGTTAAAAACATAGATTTTTACAGCATGTGCGAACATCACTTGCTTCCATTTTACGGTAAAGTGCACATTGCATACATTCCGAACGGTAAAATTATTGGTTTAAGCAAAATCCCAAGAATTGTTGAAGTGTTTTCTAGAAGGCTTCAGGTGCAGGAAAGAATGACGCAGCAGATTGCTGATACAATTGAAAAATATTTGCAGCCGAATGGTGTTGCCGTTGTTGCTGAAGCATTTCATATGTGTATGATGATGCGAGGTGTTGAAAAGCAAAACTCATCTGCTACCACGAGTGCAGTGCATGGCGTATTTAAAGAAGATGCACGTACTCGTATGGAATTCCTCGATTTAATCTCGCATAAAAATCTTTAATTATGGATAAAGAAAGAGCCGGAATATGGATAACCGGTGCAAACTCCGGAATTGGGAAAGCTACTGTAAAAGAATTTGTTTCGGTTGGCTGTAATGTTTTTGCATCTGCACGAAGAGTAAGTGAACTTAATAGATTAACTGAAAATGACAGTGAATCTCAAATTGGCATCTATCCTTGTAACGTTGCTTCCCGTGCGAATGTTGATCAAACATTTAAGAAAATTTCTGCTGAGTATAATATTAATTGCTTAATTAATAATGCAGGAATAACTTCCTTCAAATCTGTGGAAGAAAATTCTGTTAAAGAAATTGATGAGGTGATCAACACAAATCTTCTTGGTTCCATTTATACAATCAAAGCTGTCTTACCTCATTTTATAAAGATTAGCGGCGGAACGATAATTAATGTTCTTTCGATTGTAACTGAAAAAACGTTTACAAATAGTTCTGTTTATTCAGCTTCTAAAATGGGATTGCTCGGCTATGCAAGAGTTTTAAGGGAAGAGGTTAGAAAATATAATATTCGAGTAATTAATGTTATTCCCGGTGTTACTGAAACTCCGATATGGACAAGAGAAATGAGAGAAGAAAACAGTGAGAGAATGATGAACCCTGAAAGCATCGCGAGGTTAATGGTTTCTGCTTTTCTTCAATCGGATAATTTAGTCACGGAAGAAATTGTTGTTCGTCCTATTCAAGGTGATTTATAAAAAAGCCGACAAATAATAGCCGGTTAACTATCAACAACTACTTTACTTATGACTTATCCATCATTTTTCTCTGTTTCATCTTTTTCATTTTATTTCCCATACGACCCTGCGTTTCATCAAAAGTCTTTCTTTGCTCTTCAGTCAATAAGTCATAAACATCCATTCTGTGGTTAGCTTTTGCGAATGCTATTTTTTCTTTAGCATCGTTAATCGTTTTAACTTTGCCCAGGTAATCATCTCTAGTGTAATTCCCCTTGCTTAATAGTTCTTGCATATCAAGCTTATCCTTTTCGACAGCAGCTTTAAGATCTATCATTTCTCTTTTATGGCTGAAACTAAGTTCTTCAACTGCCTCTTTTTGTGTGTCAGATAAGTTTAAATTTTCAATCATCATTTTGTGATGATCATCCCGATGCATTCCACGTCTTTCCATTTGACCATAGCTAAATTGTGTGGAAATTAATACAATAAAAAGAATTACCGCGATTCCGGCTAAATTAAGTTTTTTCAATTTTTTTCTCCTTTGTTTTTTTTAATGAATTATGACCTTTAGACAGTCCTGCTTTTTCAAAGGTTTAAAAGTATATTTAAACCTAAAATGAATTTTTATTGTCCAATTGATGCATGTTCGAATATCGAATGACTGAAATTAAAAATGATCAGAAACTTGTTAAAGAATTTATTTCCGGTAATGAAAGCGCCTTTAATCGTTTGGCTAAACGTTACCAGGAAAAAATCTATTGGCATGCAAGACGGATGACAGGCAATCATCTTGATGCCGATGATATTGTTCAGCAGGTTTTATTAGTAATGTACAAAAAATTGAAAACATTTAATTTTGATTCATCCATATACACATGGATTTATAAAATTACATCAACAAGAAGTTTAAACCTAATAAAACGAAACAAGCTAAGATCTTTTATCTCAATTGATAATATCATTGAAACCAGGGTTACAGCAAAAGAAGATATAATTTCAGATTTAGAGACTAAAGAAAGATTGGAAAAAGTTGAAAGATTATTGCAGAGAATTTCACCGAAACAAAGAGAGGTTTTTATCTTCAGAAAATTTGATGAACTTTCTTACGAAGAGATTTCGGGGATAACCGGGAAAAGCATTGGTGCTCTCAAGGCAAATTATTTTCATGCCTTCAATAAATTAAAGGAGCTGATAAAAAATGAATAAATATGATGAATTAATTATAAAATATTTTGATGAGCAGCTATCTGTTGATGAAAGAAAAGAATTCGAACACGAATTGGAAATCAATGCAGAATTGAAAGATGCTTTTAAGAACTACAAAAAAGTGAATGAAAGGTTCTCAACTAAAGATTTTCTGCTTACTAACCAGGATTATTTTAACGAAATTGTTTCGCGATTCAGACAGAAGTTAGATAAAGAATCTTACGTTTCCCCAGTTAGGAAAATCGGTTTTACCTTTGCAGCAATTCTGCTGATTATTTCATCGTACTTACTATTTCAGAATTATTTCTTTAATCAAGGCGTAACAAATTATTCAATTGAGTCTATTACCGATAATTTATCGGAAAAAGAGATGAATGAATTAGCAGATTATATTTCAGATGATTTTTGGAATCCTATTTCCGGTGGAGAAAAACTTCCGATATTGGAAGAAACTGATTTAAGTTTGGAAGGAGTGATTGCAAATGTATCAATTGAAGAAGGTGTGAAGATTTTATCCGATTACCAGATAAATGATTTATATTCACTTGCTAATGAAGATGAATTAGAAATAGCTTACAACGAAATTTTACAAAAAGGATTTATTAAAGAGGTAATTAAATGAAATTTTTATTTTTAGGGGTATGTCTTATTCTAGTTTCTTCAATCGAATCCTTTTCGCAGATGCATGATAAACCGCCGCAACATATGCGCGATAAACTGATTCAATTGGAAAACATAAAAATAATTGAAGTGCTTGATATGGATGAAGAAACAACGCTCAGATTTTTTTCAAGGCGGAACGAACTACATACGAAAGCAGATAATTTAACCAAACGCTCGGATGAAATTATTGCTCAGATGGAACTAATTTTTAAAGCTGGAAAAGTTTATACTGAAAAAGAATTAAAATCTCTGATTGTGGAAGCTAATAATATTCACACAGAAATTGTGAAAACAAAATCAGAGTTCATCAATTCATTAGATGATATTTTAACGACAGAACAAATTGCAAAGCTTATAATTTTTGAACGCCGATTTAGGGATGAGCTAAAACGAGCCATGTTTAAGGGGAGAAAATATAGAAATCGGAATTAATTTTAAGCAATTAATGCATTTAAAAACTAATAATACTTAAAATAAGTATTGATTTTAAAGTACTGCTTGAATATTTTTACCATCTGTAATTTTGCGGAAGTGGTGGAATTTGGTAGACACGCTATCTTGAGGGGGTAGTGCCTTAATTGGTGTACGGGTTCAAGTCCCGTCTTCCGCACATCTCAAATTTCATAAATAGAAAAAGGATGATACTTATGAAAAAAATCGTAATGCTGATGTTGGGTGTGTTTTTGTATTTATTCATTAGCACTGGATATCCTCAGGATATGAGTCCTGAGGCAGGAAAGTTATACAATGCCGGAAATAAACTTCTTAAAGAAGGTAATTATAACGGCGCCATTGAAAATTATAATAACGCTCTTGCAATTGAAAAAGATTACAGAATGTTCTATCAGAGAGGTGTAGCACAGAAAAAAACCAGGAATTTAGAAGATGCAAAAATCTCTTTTGAAGAGTGTCTTAATTTGAATAAAGACTTTTACGGTGGTTACAATGCTCTCGGTGGTGTTTATTTTCAGATGGGAGATTATACTGAAGCAATTAATAATTTTGAAAAAGTTTTAAAGCTAACTGATAAAGCAAAAACCCAGAAAAAAGTTAAGAAGAATCTTTCGTTAGCTTATGCAAAGTTAGGAAATCAGGCGTTAACAAACGGTAATGCCACTAAAGGTATTGATTACCTATCCAAAGCTGTAGAATATAATAATTATGATGCTGCTTATCTTTCACTTGCTAAGATTTATTCAGAAATAGGTGAGTGGGATAAATCAATTACTGCTTCCTTTGATGCATTACAATATCGTTCGAAGATTAGCAAAGGCGGTCCATATTTTTATATGGGAGTTTCATACAAAGGGAAAGGCGAAAACGATAAAGCAAAAGAAATGTTCAATAAAGCAAAAGGCGATGCAACTTATAAAAAGACGGCAGAGTATGAACTGAGTCTCTTAAATTAATTTTTAACTTACTTGTACTATATTTGACCCTCGTAATAACGAGGGTTTTTTTTGTCCTTATTTTGCAACATTTATGTCATCAAAAAAAATTAATAATACTCATCTCGAAAAATTGGGGAAAAATGATTTCATTCCTCTCATCTGTGCGGCTGCGGCTTTAAGAAAAGAGAATCATCTTAAAGCTTTACTTGAAAAATCGAAACTGCATGGAATAAAAGAAAAACCGTTGTATGAATCTCTTCTGCAAAATTATCTTTTTACAGGTTATCCATCCGCTATGATATCATTAAAAATATTAAAAGAATATTATCCGAAATTGGAAAACCTTTTGCACGAGAGCTGGGACTTAAATAAATACAGAGCAAGGGGGACTAAAAATTGTAAAAAGATCTACGGAAGAAAGTTTGATAAATTGATATCAAATATAAAAAGTTTCTCTCCGGAATTATCTGATTGGCTTTTGCTGGAGGGCTACGGAAAAGTAATGGGAAGAAAAGGGTTATCGTTAAAACAAAGAGAATTAAATAATGTTTCTGTTTTAACTGCATTGAAATTTGAAGATCAGCTTTATTCCCACATCAACGGTGCATTTAGAACTAATTCATCAAAGCAGCAAATTGAAAGAGTAATTAATAATTTAGATTTTCTGGATGATAAAAAAATAAGCAAGTTCGGGATGAAAGTTTTGAAGACCTATTTACAACAAAAAAGTTTTGTTTAGGAGTAGTAATTAAAATCAATTCCGACCACCCCTTTTTAGGGAAGGTCGGAATCGAAATGCAAACTTTTCCTTTAAATTTAATCTCTAAGTTTTTCTTATAAAAAATTAAACATTAAAAACAAATCCAGAACAAAAGCGCTCACAGTTTCTTCGCCATCTTCTTTTCCTGTAAGGTTGAACCAATTATATCCGGCAAAAACATCAAGGTTAATCAGTGGAATAATTGTTACTTCTGTACCTATACCAAGTTGCAATCCAGTTCTGGAACCATTAACAGCTAAAAGATCAGCGGGAAGAGTTCCTTCAAAATCTCCAAAATTGTTAAAAGTAACATCCAAAGAAAGATAAGGATCAAATCCTACAGGAACCGGAATGAAACCGTATTGTACACCAAGTCCAAACGACAAAATAGATTGTGAGAATTCAGCAATATTACTTACATCATTACCTTTTGATAAAGTTGCAAAAGAAACTGCGCTGTTCATTTTGTGATAAAGGATGAAAACTCTTGGAGCTAAAGGGATCACCGGTAATCCAACTTTGGCAATTATACCAAAATTGTATTCGGAAGAAAAACCTAATCCGCCGTTAAGAATATCATCTGTATAAGAATCAGGTCCTAAAACCTGAGTTAAGCCGCCGCCCACACCTATGCTTACTAATTGTGCTTGAACTTTTGTGTTAATGGAAAGTATAAAGAAAACTGAAAAAAGAATAATTGTAATTTTCTTCATTATTTGCTCCTTTTAATAGATTGTGTAAAAGTAATATTCAAAATAAGCTTAAAATTGAATAAATGGCAAACCTAAAATTTATAATTATTGCTAAAATCCTTATAGAAAGATTTTTCGCTTTTAATAAATATCTTTAAGTAATCATTTTAATTCATTATTTCCCTTGATTTTATGGGGATTATAAATTTATATTTAATTAGATTAATTATAATGTTTCTTAAAATTGGCAAATTACTTTTCTTTAGAAACAATATTCTAATAAAAGGGTGTTTGTGAACAATATTAAACATTTTTAATGAGGAACAAGTCTAAGTAATGTTGCAAAATAAAATAAATTTAATTTGCTAAAAATTATCACTTAATAAAGCTTAATTATATTGAAATTTATACACAAAATAACCGGGAAAACAATTTACTTATCTGTGCTATTCTTAATTTCTCCAGCATTGTCTCAAAGCATTTCAGAAAAATTCACATTAGCGTTGGAAGAATATTATCAGGCAAGATATGCCGATGCTTATGTTTTATTTAATGATGTTGCAGATGATTATGGTATTAATGATGAACTTTACGCTTCATCAAAATATTATGCTGCCGATGCTTTACTTAAGTTGGGTCAAAAAGAACTAGCCGCAGCAGAATTAGAATACATTGTTAATCATATTATCTGGTCAAATTTCAGGGAGGAAGCATTTTATCACCTTGGATTGATTTATTATGAATTTGAAAAATACTCAGTTGCCAGGGCAAGGTTTGAATCTTTGTTAAATGAATATCGTGGTGGAAAATATTCCGGTTCGGCAATGTACTGGATTGGAGAATCTTACTCAGAAGAAAATAAACTCGATGAAGCGATTGAATTTCTTCATAGAGCGATTAAAGATAAGCAAAGCAACAGTTATAGAGATTATACAATTTACACCCTTGCAACTGTGTATGAGAAAAAAGGTGATTACGAAAATGCGGTTAAATATTACGATCAACTGCTTTCTTATTATCGCAACAGTTCTTTACTAGTATCTGCGCAAATAAGAATTGGTGTATGCTATTTTTATTTGAAGGATTACCAATCTTCTATACTTGAATTGAATAATCCTCTTTTGGATGATCTTCCCGACAACTTTTATTCTGAAAGTCTTTATTTACTTGCAAACTCGTATTACAGAGTGCAGGAATATAACGAAGCAGAAAAAGTTTATTCGGAATTGATGGAAAAATTCCCGGGCACTGATTTTATTCGTGATGCAAAATATGGTTTAGCGTGGTCGTTATTTCAGCAAAATAAATACAACGATGCTTTTAGAGTTTTCGATCATCTATCAGCTGGTGCGGATAGCATTGCCGTTGAATCATACTACTGGAAAGGCGAAGCAAAAAGGTATTCGGGTAAAAACAAGGAAGCAATAAAAATTTACCGCAATCTGCTATCTGAACATTCATCAAGTTTTATTGTTCCCAGGGTTGAATATCAGCTCGGGTTACTTTATTTCAGTTCAAAAGATATTAATTCATCTAAGCGATACCTACTTACCGCTGCATCATCAAAAGAAGCTGATGTACGAGCGCGTGCATATACTCTTTTAGGTGAACTTGAATTAGATAGTAAAAAATATGCCTCTGCTAAGAATTATTTTGAGCAGGGATTGAATATTAGCGCAGAAAATTCAGATGTACAGCTTCGTTCGATGTTGGGATTAGGTGCGGCACTTTATTATATGGAAAAAAATGATGATGCAATGGAATATCTGAATAAGATTTTAGCTGCTTCACCCGATTTTGAGAGAGACAGGGTAAACTACTACCTTGCGGAAAACTATTTTGCTATGCAGAAGTATAACCAGGCACTCGAACGCTTTAAAGGGATTAACACGCAGGAAGAAGACATAAAAAGATTAACCCTATACGGCACAGCTTACTGTTATTTTAATTTGGGAGATTATGAAAACGCTGCATTCCGTTTTGCTGAATACGTAAAGATTTATCCGTATGATGAACGTGTTACGGATGCAAAGTTAAGACTTGCCGACAGCTATTTTGGAAGTAAAAATTATACAGCGTCTTACAAGGTTTATAAAGATTTGTTCATCTCTCAAAAGTTATCGCTTGATGATCCGTATGTATATTATCAATATGCACAAGCACTCTATAAATCGGGTAAAACCGAATCTGCCGTTAAAGAGTTTTCCAATCTTCAAAAGAAGTTCCCGAATTCAAGTTATGCTGATGTTTCTCTTTATACAATTGGCTGGATACATTTTCAACAGGGAGATTTTAAAACTGCCATTGATAAATACAGAAGAGTAATGCGTGTATATACAAAAACATCTTTAGCGCCTGTTATTTATTATTCAATCGGAGATGCGTTTTTCAATATGGGCAGTTACGATTCAGCAATTGTTAATTATCGAAAAGTTCTTACAAATTATCCTTCTTCCGATTATGTGTTTGATGCAGTTAACGGAATACAATATAGTTATGTTGCAAAAGGTAAGCCCGAAAAAGCCATTGCATTGATTGACGGATTTGTTAACGAAAATCCATCTTTAAAATTTTCCGATCAGATATATTTTAAGAAGGCGGAAATTTATTACAGCAATCGTGAGTATGAATCGGCTAAAGAAAGTTACAAAGATTTTATTGAGAAATTCAGTAACAGCAAATTTATACCCGAAGCATATTTCTGGTTAGGTAAAAGTGCCGATAATCTTGAACAGTACGAAGAAGCAATAATTTATTTTAACACTGCATTCCAAAAATATTCGAAGTCGGAGATTGCCGCATCATCGGTTCTTGAAATGGGTTCAATCTATAATTCTTTAGAAAACTATGGAGCTGCAATTTCAATTTATAATCAGGCAATCGAAAAAATTAAAGGTTCGCCAGGCATTCCTGAAATATTGTATATGAAGGGATTAACTTACATCAATGCGGATAGTTTACAGCAAGCATACGAAGTGTTTTCTGATGTTTCGTACTATTACCGTGAGACAATATTTGCAGATAAATCAAAATTTGAATCAGGATTGATCGATCTTGCTGCCGGCAGGTATGAAAATTCGGATAATAACTTTCTTGAACTCGCGGAGAAGCGAAACGATGAACTTGGTGCGAAGGGACAATATCATTACGGTTTATCATTATACGAACAGAGTAAATATACAGATGCAATATCTGCACTAGTGAGAGTTCGCACGGTTTTTTCTATGTATGATGAATGGCTGACTAAATCTTATATGGCGCTCGGAGATTGTTATGTTAAACTTGATGATAATAGAAAAGCTAAGGAGATGTATCGTATAGTGATAAGCAAACATAAAAACGATTCTTATGGAAAGGAAGCAAGAAAAAAAGTAAGGGAATTAAAATGAAACGAGCAAGAAAAACCATTTACAAACACTTCCGAGGGAATACCTTCGGCAAAAGAAATGATTATAATGCGAGTTCTATATGACCTTAATTAGAAATTATATACATATAAAAAAAATCTTATTGCTAATATTATTCCCCGCAGTTTTAATTTTCTCACAGGATGATAAAACAAAAAATCCAAATGTAGAGCTTCCTGATTTTGTTATAACGGGAGAGGATGTAATATCAATTAAAAGAGCAGATAAGATAAAACCGGATTTCATTTCAACTGTTACTGAAAGATTTGTAAAACCTGTTCATTCACCTGAGGAACTTGGTTTAAGGCAGCTATCCGATCCTATAAAAGAAGACCTTGCACTTCTTGATTCAACAGCATTTTCAAACGGCGGTTTAAGTGCCGGCGCGGGAATTTATATTTTACCCGATGCAAATTTTAATTATACTTATCCATTTCATAATGGAATCCTTAAAGCCGACCTTGGTGGAATGTATCAGCGAGATTATATCGAAAACAGCGACAGATATTCTTTCTATGGCGGAGCCGGAATTGAGTATTCGCTTGGTGTAATTGATAAATCATTACCGGGCACACGTTTTTTGCTTGGCGGTGATTATAAATCATTAGCGTATAAATTATTTGCGTCAGACGATCCTTCACAAAAGCGAACAAAAAATGAAGGTAATTATTATCTGGGAATTAAAAGTACCGCAGGTAAAGTTTTTATTTTCGATCTTCAATTTGATGATTATGTTACATCACTTGTTGAAGATAATTTTAATGAAAATCTTATCAATCTAAATGGCTTCGTACGTCTTCAGCTTTCAGATATCGGATTAGGAATAAAAACAAATTATCAAAAACAATTTTTTACCACTGATTCAATAAACAATGCCGGTTTAAATTATTTCTTTTTCAGACCAACTGTTTCGTTCGAGTTATTCAATTCTGTTAAGGCAGAAGTTGGATATACTTTTACAAATTCCGGTGGTCAAAATTTCAATAAAATTTTTGCTTCATTTGGTTTAAGAATATCAAAAAACATGATACTCCTGGGTGAGTTTTCACCTAATGCTGAGTTTGTAACTTCAGGATTGCTATTACGGAAAAATGATTATTTCAATCCAATAATGTTTGATAATCTCTTCTATAGAAAATCAAATTACTTTGATGTGGCAGTTAAATATGAATATGAAAGATATTATCAGATAGATGCTGGTTTGCGATACTTCAAATCGGGTAATCTTCCTTACTTTATTGAATCAAACAACTCCGGGCAGTTTGATATTGCAACGACAGATGCGGAAAATTACAACGCTTATCTAAATATGTCTTTTCATTTTGGTCCTTATGGTGTTCTATATAGCAGCTTCGATTATTTTAGAGTTAGAGATAACAACGGTAATAAAATTCCGTATCAACCAAATCTTAAGGGAAATATAACTTACGGTTATGAATTTAAAAGAGGGATGCTCGGCGAAGTTTTGGTTGATTATTATTCCGATAGATTTACCGATATACCAAACACAACTATGTTAAATTCGTTTTTTAATTTAGGTTTTAAACTAACATATAAACTTCAGGAAACGTTTATTCTAAAACTTGAAATGTGTAACCTGTTAAACCGGGATATCTTTTTATGGCAAGGGTATATGGAAAAGCCGTTCGATGTTATGCTAGGGTTCAATTTGTTGTTCGATTGATAATAATCACTTTTTTTAATTAGTTTTGTAAGTGGTTGATTTTTAAGTAGATACAGATTACTGAATTATATCTTTGAAAGATGAAGAAAGCTGAATTAGTAAAAATAATTTCGAAAAAAGCAGCGATTTCCGAATCGTCGTCTAAAGAATTATTCGATTTGTTCTTGCGGAAAATTGCAGATGAATTACACGCGGGGGAATCTGCACAGTTCAGCAATGTTGGATATTTTCATCTGAGAAAAGGTAAAATTAAAAAAGATAGCAAAGCCGCTAATGGTTCGAAGATTGAATATCTTGACCTGATAATCTTTACCTCTTCCATGCAGTTCAATATTAAATCCCCTGATAATCTGGTGTTCAGTGTTCCCGAACCGGAAGATACAGATCTAAATAACCTTGATGAACACTTTAGTCTTAGTGCAGATAAACCTGTGCTGCCAGATTTAGATAGTAAAAACACTTTCGCCGCAGATTTACATGAAGTTGATGTAGATAAAATATTAAATCGCAAAGTAGAAAGTTTGATGGTAAATCTTCAGAAGGAAGAAAGAATTCAAGCAGACAGCGAATTTTTGCTTGTAGATATGAAAATTATTGATGAAGACCAATTTGAACTTGAATTAGATGAAGAATCAAAAAGAAAGAATTCGGAGAAGATATCTGATAGCACTATCCATAGTTCCGAAAAATTAAAAAGTCGGGCATGGGATTTTGGTAAAGATCTTACAAAGCAGATAAAGGAAGAATCAATTTCTGAAGTAGATAAAGATAAAAAAGTAACAAAAGTTAAAGATGAAATTACAGGTTGGGATTTTGGTAAAAGATTTTGGGGTACTCCTCCTCCTTTAGCTATAAAAAGTAAAATAGAATTAGATAAAACTGAACTGAAAGAAACTTCCGTTAAGAAAAAAGTTTTTGATGATAAGAAGTTAAAGGATAAAAAAGAACCTGCCGATAAAATTATTAAGAAAAGAGAAATTGAGAATCTTGAAATTGAAATGGATGACTTTCAGGTATCCCATAAGGAAGAAAAAATTGGGAAGTTTGAAAGAGTTCGTTCTATTACATCTTCTCTTAACGTGGAAGCTTCATTGGAGGAAGTTAGAGGTTTTGAAGAATTTCTGGATGATAATATTAATACAGAAGACGAAGAGATTGATTATGATAACGAATTTAAAAAGATTACAAGCAAAGCCGAACAATTCCGTTCAGAAGAAACAAAAAAGTCGTTAGAAAAAACTGCTGTTATTGAAGAGAAAAAAAGTTATATCCAAAAGGATATTAAACTTAACAGGGTAGAGGCGGTAAGAAAACACAGAAGAGAATCAAAAAAAATTTCTGCAAAAAAATTTCTTACTGTTACGGGTATATTTATAATAGTAGCAGGTGTATTTTTTTTACTGATGAAGAACAGAAGCACAACGGAAATTATTGAAGAAACATTACCTCCTATTGAAAGGATTGAGAATGCTACCTACATAGAAAGATCCTATGATCTACCAGTTACTTATCCTTATTTAAAACCAGAAACGGATATGGGGGTAATCGGTTTTAGCTCAACAGATTATAAGGATGTAAAACCTGAAAAAATAATTGGGGATAAATTACCTCCCAAAAAAGTATTGGAAACCAAACTTCCAATTAAAAAAGAAGTAGCTGTAGAAAAACCGAAAGTCAGTTTCCCGGTTAAAAAACCTTCGGGAACTCCTGTACAGTCGGCTTACAATATTTACAAATATGAAGACATATACATTGTGCAGGTTGCTGCGTTTCGAAAGGAAAACTCTGCTGAAAAGGAAGCGGCAAAGCATATTGCCAAAGGTTATAATGCTTTCCTTGAAGAAGCAATAATAGATGGAGTTACCTGGCACAGGGTTAGAATTGGTAATTTTGAGACTTTGGAAAAAGCAAAACAATTTAGAAAATCAAATAATTAACAGGAAATAAAGATGAATTTTTTTGAAATATTTTTAAAAGGCGGCGTTGTAATGTGGTTGATATTAGCTAGTTCTGTTATAGGACTAAGCGTAGTTTTCGACCGATTTTTATTTTTAAGAAAATCAAAAATAAATGTTCCAGCTTTTATGGTAAGGTTACGCGGTTTAATTAAAAAGAAAGATATAAGCGGTGCGGTTTCGGTTTGCATGGAGGAAAAATCTCCTATTGCAAATATCGTAAGAAAAGGTTTGAAGAAATATAAGTACGGACACGACCGGGTAAAAGAGGCAATTGAAAATGCAGGCACCCAGGAAATAAACAAACTGGAAAAGGGGTTATCAATATTGGCAACTGTTGCAGGTATAGCTCCTCTTTTAGGATTCCTCGGAACTGTAACCGGTATGATAACTGCATTTATGACTATTGAAGACCTTGCAGGTTCTGCAAACCCAAGTGACCTTGCAGGAGGAATTTGGGAAGCGTTAATTACTACTGCATTTGGTTTAATTGTCGGCATCTTTGCTTTGGCATTTTACAATTACTTTCTCAGTTCAGTTAAAAGACTTGTCGGCGATATGGAAACAGTTGCAAATGATGTCGTTGATACGATACAGGATATATCGGAAAATAAAGATATAGCAGAAGACGAACTTGAATTAGAAATTTAGGAAGGATAGAAATGAAATTTGAAATTTCAAATAAACCATTGGCAGTTTTTAGTTACTCATCTTTAACAGATATTGTTTTATTATTGGTTATTTTCTTTTTGTTAACGAGTCAGTTTGTTATTCATACAGGAGTAAAAGTAAAACTGCCGGGTTCGCGAACAAATGATCAAGCTGAACCAACCCAGCTTGTTGTTACTATCACTTCGGAAAATGCAGTCTATATTGGATCTGAGCAAATAGGAATAGACCAGCTTGCTTTGAAAATAAATGAGAGCTTACAAATAAACGATCAAAATAATCTTGTGATTCGTGCCGATAAAACTGTTCAAATTGATATAGTAATAAAAGTCATAGATGCTGCAAAATCTGTTGGCATCGGTAAGTTTACAATTGAAACTGAAAAAGAACAATAAGAGGATTTGCTATGTCCGATAAGAAAATTTCAAGTGCTTCGTTTACGGTTTCAGTCCTGTTTCATGCTGTTTTGCTGTCATTGTTTATGTTACTTAATCTTTCATTTGATTATGAACCTTCGGAATATATAGAACTTTCTTTTGGTGTATCGAGTGAAACCGGGTCATCCGGTTCTCAAGGCAGCCAGATTGACATGGTAGAAGAAGTATCTAAACCGGAGGTTGAAAACCTAACCGAAGATAAAAGCAAAGAAGTGAAAGAAGTTGATTTACCCCTTGCCGTAAATACCTCTGAAGAAAATGTAATTAAACCTGCCGAAAAAGATAAAGAAGTATCCGAGGAAAGCAGCACGGAGAATAATGATCCTGATCTTTCAAGTGTTACATCAACAGGACAAGGTAATTTGGCTGAAGGTGATGGAAGTTTTGGCTTTGATATTGAATGGGGTGGTAAAGGAATTAGAAAGATATATAGTTTCACTCTTCCAAAATATCCAGAGGGTGTAAAAAAAGAAATTGATATTAAACTTCAGTTTACAATTTTACCAGATGGTACAATCGGGACAATCTTTCCTAAGATTAAAGCCGATACAAGACTTGAAAATGCTGCGATAAATTCTTTACGGCAATGGAGATTTGAAGCTTTAGACCCATCGCAAAAACAAATAGAACAGACGGCTGTTATCGTGTTTCCTTACCGTCTTCAGTAACAGTATCTCTATAATAAAAACGGTAAAAGAACACTTCCATAATTGTGAGAAGTGTTAGGGAAAAAGTATCACGGTCAAAATAAATTCCCAACCCTTCCTGTTCCATCAAAATTTTCGCAATTATGCTGGTCAATGTCCATCCAACTGCAAATAAAATAACAATCAATCCAACATTCATCCATGCAGAAGGAAATCCTTCCTCCTGCCATTTTTTTGTAAAAATAATAAGTGTGAAAATAAAATGTGCGAAAAAAATGATTGCAGTTATCATCTTTTATTATATTAAAATTTAGGACGGTTTTTTTTATTCAGAACAGCCATACCCAATAATCCGCCGAGCATGCCGAAAACAGAAAAAATAAAAAAGTTACTGATAGTAATCATAACAGTATAAAGTGCTGAGAATCCTGTTGCTTCAATTTCTTTAACCATAGTACGCATTATTTCCATTGATGCATCCATCAGTGCCCCAAAATTAAGTTCATGCATCATTTCTTCGGTTTGTTCTAATCCCACAACCAAATCATTTGAGTGAGTGATAAAAGTTATCAGTATGTCGAACAAACTTGAAAACAATGCTGCAATTAACCCTGTTATCAAACCATAACTAAGTGCTTTATTTAATTTTATAGGAGAGTCATTTCCTGTTGATTTATTATAGAGATATAACGAAAGGAAAGCTGCTGCCGGAATAATTAAGCAACAATTTAAATTTTTTATTCCCGGTATAGTTGATAAAACCGCTGCCCCAAAACCTGTAATAATTGATGGTAGATATTTATTGTAATCCATATTTCCTTTTATACAACAAGTTAAATGAATTTTCGATGGTTTCTAAAATGTATATTAATACAATTGCTCCGCACAATAAACCAGTTATAAAAGCAATTGTTTTTGAATAAGCATAGATATTAAATCTGACAGCAAATGCATCAATAACTAAAGGTGCAGAAAATATTAGTAATGGCATTAAACTTAGTTTTAGTTTGAGAAAATTAAATAACATAATTATTATTATAAATAACGCACCAAGGTATATTCCAGCACACCTTGCGCAAACCAGCAAATATGCATTGCCAAAATTTATTTGAGATGATTCTGACTGATGACAAACTATTGAGTAATTGTAATTGAGCAATTGATTAACAAATGGTTTGCCGGTGAATGATGGACTTAACACCGGGAATAAAAATCCCGCACTCCAAAATAACAGCAAAAAAAAGAATAAGTATTTTATTGCTTTAAACTTTTTGTTATCTGTGTGCAATCTGTCTTCAATCCGGTTATATATCATAGATGGATTCAAACTGCAATCTATTGAGGAGAAAAGATTAAAATATATTTTGGAGTAAGTACATATAACTTTGCATTAAAAACCAATGAAGAAACAATTTTAAATTCATCATCGTAGCCGTTAAGTATCACTTCCATTAATTTATGTTCTTTAGAATTTAAATTTGAAATATATATTTTCTTATAAGAGTTGATTGTAAGCCATTGAAAGATGATCCTTATACTTCGCATTTCTCCAGGGATTTCAATATCGCCAATTGCTGTTCCATAATTATCGTATATATAAATATCTTTTCCATCTAACACATAAATATTATTCTGCATTGATATTGCTAATTGTATAGGATCCTGAAGATAGTAGCTGCCGTAATCATATCCACCAATATCCATTATGAAATTTCCAAAAAGATCAAATTTTAGTATCCTGTTGTTATCGGAATCCAATATAAACACATCACCTAAATTAGATGGAACGGCACTTAACGGATAACCAAATCTTTCCGCTTCAATATCGCTTTCGACTGTTTGAAACTGGAATATGAAATTTAGGTTTTTATCAAACCTTTGTATTCTGTGATTATTTTTATCCGTAACAAATACTTTTAGCGCATCGGCAAAAACATCCACCGGATCATCAAATGCGTTTATCTCCCAACCGTAACCGCCAATTAAGTTTAATAGATTACCAAGAGTATCAATCTGATATACTTCATCTGTTACATCATCGGTAATATAAACCACACCTGCTGAATTAATATAAAAGGAAGTCGCGTTATTAAACGTACCGAATGATCGTTCGTATTGAAAGTTCTGCGAATATCCCGTAGAACAAAAGAAAATAAAAATGTAATATAGATGGCTTAATTTCATTTAAAATTATATTAATTCTCCATTTAATATTAAGTAATATTGTTAAAAAATGAAACAGAATTTTGAATTGGAGATTTGTAGTTCTCCACTCTGATATCGATCAGATAAATTTTACTAATTGATTTTGCATCATCGCATATTTTTGTTTAGCGATCAATAAATGTCACGTGGTGTGATTGGCAACACTTCTGATTCTGAATCAGAATAGAAGTGGGGAATTCCCAAAAGAATTCCTTTTATTCAACATGGTGATAAGTGAATTGGTCAGTAATTCACTTCATTTTAATCAATTTAAAGAACAAAACGAAAAAGCCCAAGAGGCGGATTCAAGAAAGATGAGTTCCTTACTTTAAGGACTCAAGCTCTTTCAATTAAATTCATTTTTTATACTCATCTTTTGAATCCTTATACTAAAAAATCATTTTTAATGGCAAATTCCGGAGACAATTTGTCTTATCTCAATAAGTAATTAATTTCCAATGAGTTACATACATAAAGAAATTATAACCATTTAGATTTAAAATAATTATTTCACCTGCATATTAAAAGATATATATTCTATCAGTCTTTAATTTAGATAGTGCATTACAGAGTTCGTATAAAGCTCAGAGGATGTAAATAATGGATAATACCACTTTGAACTATTCCAAGAATGCAATACTCTTTGAACTAAGCTTCCTGAATGAACAGGAGTGTTTTTGTTTTGAGTGTTACGATAAAAGAAGAAGGATCAAGAATGAATTGAAGGAGATTTTTAGCATAGATGTAAATTCACTTATAAGTAATAGATGCTTGCTATTAAGCGGTTGACAATTTAACTTTAAGATAAGAACCATAATAATATTTAGGAGCTCTCTTGGAGGATTTCGAAAAAATCTATCTCGATGGTGTGTTTGTTATAGCGGTTAACCTAAATCGTTCAACTATAAATGAAGCAATTATATTTAGAAAGATATTAAAAGAGGAGATTAATTCCGGTCACACTAAATTAGTAATTGATCTCAGCAAATGTGTCTATATTGACTCGACTTTCTTTGGGGCGATCATAGTGGCATCGAGGATGCTGAATGACATCGGCTATAAGTTGAAAGTAGTAAAACCAGCCATTGCAGGAGAATATATATTTACTCACACAAATACTCTAAAATTATTTGATAAATATAAAACAAGGGAAGAAGCTATCAAGAGTTTTGATGAAGATATTCAACCTGAAAGTTGATCGCTAAACTCAACGGAAATTCTCAACGAAAATGAAAAGTGCACAGGTACAAAACAAAGGGTATGGATTGTTAACGTAAAGCGCGTATCCATATTCTACGCCATATTGTCATAATTCACTAACATAGATGTAATAGTTCTTCTCGATTCGAGATGAAAATTCACACCTAAATGTAATTAATTAATAAGCATTAGCCAATTAATACTTAAATATAAAATTGAAATTACTAGTCTGTGTTCGGCTTATTTAATGATTTAATGAGAATGGATAAATTTAATTGAAAACTATTAGATGGATTATGTTAAAAGTACTGAAGAAATGATTTGCATAGTGCAAATTAAATGGATTGTTCTAATCTTCCTTAATCAAAATTAGTATGTCTTTATAAGATAATGGGGTAAATATAGTCTGTCCGCTGACTGTATATATTGAACATCCCGTATGTGATAGTTGCTCAAACAAAAATACGATCTTATCCACAAAAATTGTAGCGAATGCTTCAGTTTCCATTGGCCTTGTACCCAGCATTTCACTTTTTTCTACGTCTTCAACGTCGTTAACATAAATCGGTATTTCTATTGTTTTGATCAAGTTAAGCTACTATTTATTTGATAATATATTTTCATTTTATGTATATAAGCAGTTTCAATGTTAAGCAAAACAAATAATATGCCAGCAATATTTTGTTCTAACGCATCTCATTTATAGCATTTGTTTCGAAATCGAAATCTTTTTGACCAATAAGATTATCACTTTAATACAGATTGCTTTATTGATTTAAATTTGGGGTTTTTTATGAGATATCTGATACTAACTCAGATGCAATACTTTGATCTAAATTATGTTTAGAATTTCTTGATTACAATTTTGATTACTTAAGATCTATTTTTTAAGATAATTCTCTCAGAGGATAAAATATATTAATTGATTTTACATCATCACATATTTATATTTCACAATTAAAAATTGTCCCGTGGTGTAATTGGCAACACGTCGCACTCTGGATGCGAAGAGTCCAGGTTCGAACCCTGGCGGGACAACATTAATATACATAGGCGCGTTCGTCTAGTGGCTTAGGACGCCGCCCTCTCAAGGCGGAGATCACGGGTTCGAATCCCGTACGCGCTACATTTTGAAGTGAACAATAGTTCGCTTTTTTTTATCACTTTCATTCTTACTTTTGTCTCCTTAATGAAACGATTTGAAAAACATATTTTTGTATGT
Organism: Bacteroidota bacterium; assembly: GCA_022564295.1. Taxonomy (GTDB): domain Bacteria; phylum Bacteroidota; class Ignavibacteria; order Ignavibacteriales; family Ignavibacteriaceae; genus BMS3ABIN03. The sequence continues at coordinate 105,119 of JADFLR010000008.1, forward strand.
GAAAACGTAAGACCAAAAGATCATCCCCGCGGATGCTGTTCAGAAAAAGGAAGCAGGGAGCTCCGCCAGATTTTTAAAAAACGATTGAAAGAACTAGGATTAAATACTCAGGTAAGAGCTAATGCAGCCGGATGCTTAGATGCTTGTGAGTATGGTATTACTGTATTAGTTTATCCTGAGCAAATATGGTATGGTGGAGTTACTGAAAATGATGTTGATGAAATAATTCAAAAACATATAATTGAAAACAAACCGGTTGAAAGATTAATGATTAAAGACAAAAGATTTAACAGGGATGAGTGATAGAAAAGAAAGTCAAAGAGCCGAACAGGTATTAAAAAAATTAAAGAAAGCTTATCCTAAAGTTGAATCTGCATTGGAGTACCAATCACCATTTGAATTATTAATATCTACAATACTTTCTGCACAATGTACAGATAAGCGTGTAAATATTATTACCAAAACTTTATTTAAAAAATATAAAAAACCGAAAGATTACCTTAAGGTTTCAAATTCGGAATTGGAAAAAGATATTTACTCCACCGGATTTTACAGGCAGAAAACAAGAAGCATAAAAAAGTGTTGTTCAATTTTAATTGAAAAATATAATGGCAAAATTCCATCTGATTTTGATGAGATAACTAAACTTCCCGGCGTGGGAAGAAAAACTGCGTCGGTTGTTGCAGGTAATGCTTTCGGTATTCCTGCAATTGCTGTTGATACGCACGTAATAAGGCTATCGAATTTGCTCGGTTTTGTAGAAACTGCAAATCCTGAAGCTATTGAAAAACGATTGAAAGAATTATTACCTAAAAAAGATTGGGTAAAAATATCCCATCTGTTAGCTACTCACGGCAGAAATATTTGTATTGCAAGAAGACCAAAATGCGATGAATGTTTTTTAGCAGACATGTGTCCGGGTTTTCAATCGAATAATAAATAACAATTTACAGGAGTAGTAAATGAGTGACATTACAAGAAATAGAGAAGCTTGTTGGAACATTTTAACTGAGTACACAAAAAGCGAAGCATTAATTAAACATGCTTTATCTGTTGAAACCTGCGTACGTGCCTATGCACAAAAATTTAATGAAGATGAAGAGTATTGGGGAAACGTTGCACTGCTTCACGATTTTGATTATGAAATGTATCCCACTGCAGAAGAACATCCGTATAAAGGTTCTGAAATTCTAAAAGAAAAAGGATTTGATGAGGAGTTCAGAAAAGCAATATTATCTCATGCAGATTATACCGGCATTGCAAGGGAAACCCTCCTCCAAAAAGTTTTATTTGCTTGTGATGAATTAGCTGGATTTATTACAGCAGTTACTTATGTAAGACCATCAAAAACTGTAGATGAAGTTGAAGTAAAATCCGTAAAGAAAAAACTAAAGGATAAAGCATTTGCACGTGCCGTCAGCAGAGAAGATATACGAAATGGAGCAGAGGAGTTAGACGTTCCCCTAGAGGAACACATCGAATTTTGCATTATTGCAATGAGAAAAAATAAAGAGGCGTTGGGATTATAGTGGTTGGCGATATTGCGAAGAATTTTTCATTAAAAGATCAGCATGGAGATGAATTTGAGCTTTATAAATATCTTGATAAAAGAATTCTTCTTGTTTTTTACCCAAGAGATGACTCACCGGTGTGTACATTGCAATTATCAAATTATGAGAAATATTTGAATGAATTTGAAAAAAATAACATAAATGTTGTTGGAATTAACACCGCAGCCAAAGATTCACATTTTTCATTTTGTAACAAATTGAAGTTAAATTTCCCTGTTTTAAGTGATATATCTAAGCAAATCAGCAAAAATTATAAGGCATTGAATTTGTTAGGGATCAATAAACGAAAACTTGTTCTTATTGATACAAATAAACGAATAATATTTGAAAAAACAATTTTACCGTTTTATTATTTAAAAGCCGGTCAAATAATAAGTGAAGTAAATTAAAATAATTTCACATAATTGACTTGACTAAATATCCATTTATTGCATAATTTTACCATAAAATTATAGGAGTATTGTTAGAAACTTTTTGCTACAAATATTTTACTGAAAATTTTCTTGAAATAAATAAAAGATTCTGAATTGTTTCACTTTTTGAAGTTCAGGGCGATGAAGAGCAAAATCTCTATAGTACTCTTTATTCTCACGATTACTGTATATCCACAGGATGATTACCGCATTCTTTCATCCGATCAAAACTCAATTGTAATTGAGTACTCGCCCGTATATTCCGATACCTCCGTAAGAAGGATTGATAATCAGGAATTTAGAAATATTGTTCTTAGTCTTGGTTACATTCCCGAACCCGAAATTTGGGGTATTCCGTCTATTCCTGAAAGAAGAATGAACATTGGTGTACCTTCGGAGTTTGGAAACACAATAGAAGTTTTAACTACGCAGTACATAGAGTTGGATGGCTTAATTATTCCTAAACCGGAATTAGTTGAAGATGAAACACTTTATAAATATGAATTTAAAATCGGTGAGGGATATTTTGATTACGTGGATTATCTGGAATTAGTTACGTTCGGTGACTTTGGAATTACAAGAGGAATAAAAAATCAATCAATAAAAATTTTCCCCGTAAGGTTCGATCCCGCACAAAGAAAAATAAAATTATTTAAGCGAATTGTATTCCGTGTAAACTATGCTAAAGGCGGAACATTTTCGCAGCTGCCATACGATGAACTTCTGAGTTCTGCATTTATAAATTATGATGTTGCGCGTTATTGGCAGAAACAAAAGATACCTCTTAATAAAGTAACTGTTACAAACAGTGTTTTAGCTGTTGGTGAGTGGGTTAAATTTGAAACGGAAGAAGAAGGAATTTATAAGATAGATTTTAATTTGATCTCAGCAATGGGAATTGATCCGGCTTCAGTTGATCCGCGAACAATTAAAATTTATAACAATGGAGGAAAGATTCTTTCTGAAAATGTAAATGATCCAAGACCTATTGATTTGGTTGAAAACGCTATTAAAGTAATTGGAGAAGATGATGGTAATTTCGATCAGGGTGATTACATATTATTTTATGGAAGAGGAAGCAGTTTTTGGGATTATGATACATCTGCGCGGGAAATAAAGCGTTACAACCACACATATTCTAACCATAATTATTATTGGCTAACGTATGCTGGTGTTAACGGTAAGCGTATGCAGGATAATCCCGGTTTGAATACAACTTCTGAATTTAATCAAAACAACACATTTGCTTTTGCAGATCTTGAAGAGGACAAAATTAATATCGCAAGAACAGGAAGAGATTATTATGGTGATGATTTTTCTCAGGCAATCTTATCGCGTACATACTTAAACACACTTAATGGCAGATTATCATCAAAACCAATTAATTATCATTTCCGGTTCACAAATGGCTCATCCGGTAGCTTAACGCTAAAAATTATGGAGAACAATTCGGTCATCTTAAATCAGGTTTTGAGTGGGTATGGAGGAAGTTCATATGTTGTTGGTGTTGTGTATGAAAAAAATGCTGTGTTCACATCTTCATTGCCTGATAACAGAAGTGTTCTGAATTTTAATATTGTTCCCACTTCCGTTACTACTGTTGGATATTTGGATTACTTTGAAATTTCCTATACAAAAGATTTGAAAGCATTTAACGACAGAGTGATGTTTTTTTCAAAGGATACTACAGCTATTATTGAATATTATTTACACGATTTTACTTCTACAAATATAGAAGTTTTTGATGTAACCGATAATGCGAATGTTAAGATAATTACAAACTTTACTTTACTAAGCGGCGGTGATAGTAAATTCCAGATTTCAGAAACTGAAGGAAAAGTTTCGAAATATTTTTCTGTTGGAAGCCAAAAATATTATACTCCAATTAATCCGGTATCGGTCGAAAATTCAAATCTTAGAGGGATACAGGAGGGAGCAAAATATATAATCATCGCACCAAAATTATTAATAAATTCAGCGAACAGATTAAAAACCTATAGAGAAGATGAAGCTTTAATACCGATTTCTACAATTGTTGTTGATGTTGAACAGATATACAACGAGTTCTCTTGCGGTGTTCTTGATGTCAGTGCTGTCCGCGATTTTATAAAATATGCTTACGATAATTGGGAAATTACTCCCCAATATGTTTTATTGTTCGGCAAAGGAACGTATGACTATAAAAATATTGCAGGATTCGACGATAATTTTATTCCTACCTGGCAGACAAAGGAATCACTGCGACTATTAAGCTCATATACTAGTGACGATTTTTTTGTTAATGTTGATGGAACTGATGCAAACATTGATATAGCACCGGGAAGAATTACAGCTAGTGATGAAACAGAAGCAAATAATTATATAACAAAAGTTATCGATTACGAGCAAAACAGTAAACGAGGATTATGGAAAAATCTCATCACTCTTGTTGCAGATGATGGTTTTACCTCAACTTCCTATGAAGGTCCGGAGCATACAAGACCATCTGAATGGATTGCAAACAATGTGCTTCCCAAATCTTTTGATATCAAAAAGATATATCTTGCCGATTACCCGCTTGTAATTACAGGTGCAGGAAGACGGAAACCAGATGTAAATGAAGATATAATTAATACAATGAATAACGGAACATTAATTGTAAATTACATCGGGCACGGAAACCCTGAAATTTGGGCGCACGAAGTTGTTTTCGAAAAAAGTGTTTCGATACCCCAGTTGCATAATTCCGAATACTTTTTCCTAATAGCAGCAACCTGCGATTTTGCTTATTACGATATTCCGAATTTTGAAAGCGGTGCGGAGGAATTGCTCTTTCTAAAAAATTCTGGTTCAATAGGAAGTTTTAATTCTGCAAGATTGGTTTTTTCAGGTCTTAATCACCAACTAAATTACCAGTTTTTAGCCGATGTACTTGCTTCTCCCAGAGATACATTAAATCTTATCAGAACTTTAGGCGTAAGTTATTTTAATACAAGACAAATTTATAATGGGACCAACGATAAAAAATATCATTTGTTTGGAGACCCTGCTTTAAGATTGCAGGTACCACAGTATGCAGGTAAAATTGATACGATAAATGGTCAGCCGCTTGTTGCCGATGTTCAAATTAGAGCACTTAGTAAGACTGAAATAGCAGGAACAATTCTCACACCTGAAAATGAAAAATGGGAAGATTTTAATGGCGAGGGAATACTAACAATTTTTGATTCCGAAAGAATAAAATTATTAGAGCAGATAGATAATTATCCCATGGTTATTCAGGGCGGTGTTATTTTCAGAGGAAGTGTTTCTGTAAACAATGGTGAATTCACTACAAGTTTTGTTGTTCCAAAAGATATCTCTTACGAAAATAAAAATGGTAAAGTTATTTTTTACTTTTTCGATGAAGATGAAGACGGACTTGCTTTTACAAAGAATATAATTGTTGGCGGAACAGATACAACTGCAGTAAATGATGGCAATGGACCTGAAATAGAAATATTTTTTGATGATGCAACTTTTTATAATGCTTATTTGGTTGGTCCCGAGCCTACCTTAATAGTTAAACTTACTGATGATACAGGATTGAATACTACCGGAACAGGAGTAGGCCACAAGTTAGAAGGTATATTGAACGATAATGAAGCAGCACCGATTGACTTTACAAACTTTTTTAAAGGCGATTTGGATGCAGGTGGTACAGCAGGCGAGATTAATTATAAATTTGTTAGAATGGATGAGGGAGACTATAGTTTGTTGGTAAAAGCGTGGGATGTGTTTAATAATTTCTCCAGCGAAGAATCATTTTTTACGGTGGTAAGTGATGACCAGCTTGTTGTAAGGGATGTTTATAACTATCCCAATCCATTTAGTAATAATACTACGTTTACGTTTCAGCATAATCTTAATAGAACAATTGATGTAAACGTTAAAGTTTATACGATTGCCGGAAGAATGATAAAACATCTTGATGTTGAAAATGTTGAACAAAAATTTGTAAAGATAAACTGGGATGGCAGAGATGAAGATGGTGATATTCTTGCTAACGGAACTTATTTATACAAAATAATTGTAAAAACACAGGATGGAGATTTCAGCCAGAGCGTGATTGGTAAAATGGCTGTAATCAGATAATTAATTATTATTTATGAAATTATTTTAGTTGTATTTTTTTATATTTCTTAATTAAATTGGTGATAATATGAAATGCCATGAACCAAAATTTCATCGGAGGAAAAAAAAGATGAAAACATTAATTAGTCTATTTATGATCAGCATCATGTTTTTGGCGCTCCCGAAAATAAATTATGCTCAAGGTGAAGCTGCTGTACCATTCTTATTGTTAGCTCCCGATTCACGCGCAGGTGGTATTGGTGAATCTGGTACGGGATTAGCCGATAACTCTGCGGCTATTTTCTGGAACCCGGCAGGAATCGCATTTTTAACCGGAACAGAATTAAGCATTACGCATAGTAACTGGCTCCCGGCATTTAATCTCGATCTGTTTTACGATTATCTAACATATAGAACTTATGTGGAAGGTATCGGTGGAAGTATTACAGGTAGTATTACATACATGAACTTTGGAGAGTTTGTTAGAACAGGTCCAGTCGATCCGACACCAATCGGAACATTCCGCTCTTTTGATGCAGCTTTAACTTTAGGTTATGCAACTAAACTCGGAACGGATTGGGGACTTGGTTTTAACTTCAGGGTAATTCATAGCCGTCTTTCCGATGAAGCAGTTGGTGAAGAGGAAGGTACCGGTGTTGCAACTTCAGTAAGTTTTGATATTGCAGGGATGTGGAGAGTATCCACGTTAAATATATTCGGTGCAGAATTTGGGAACAGGTTTAGTATTGGTGCAAACCTAAGTAATCTTGGTCCTAAAATTACTTATATAGATCAAGCTCAGTCCGATCCTATCCCTACAAATTTTCGTCTCGGTTTTGCTTTTCAATTAATAAGTGATGAATTTAATTCTCTTATTTATACTCTGGATTTTAGCAAATTGCTTGTGAGTAAAACAACCAAAACTGTGATTAATGGTAATGATACTTCTACAGTTTCCGAATCAGATGAATGGTATCAGGCAATCTTCACTGCATGGGGTGATCAATCATTCAGCGAAGAGTTAAGAGATGTTGTTACATCTATGGGATTAGAATACTGGTATGGTACTCCGGGTGATTTTCTGTTTGCTCTTAGAACAGGATTTTTCTATGAAGATCCATCTTTTGGTAACAGGAAATTCTATACTTTCGGTGCTGGGTTAAGGTACGATATTTATGGTTTCGATTTCAGTTATCTAAGTTCAGTAGAAAGTAATCATCCATTGGATGATACGTTAAGATTTACTATAATCATTGGATGGGGTTCAATACCGGATCAGGTAAGGGGATTCCCTCGAGGTATCTAATTTAAATGATGAAAATATCTCTTCCGGTTTTTATTCTATTAATAAGCTTGGGCAGTTTATCTGCCCAATCTTTTAAAGTTAATTTTAAAGTTCAGCCAGCGGCAAATGTTAATGCTGAGGTTATTGATACTTTAAAAATTCTTGCCATAATGGTCAACTTTCAGGAGGACAGGGATGGTGCAACATTTGGTAACGGAAAGTTTGGTTCAATCTATTCAGTAGATTACGGTAGCACAATTTTAGATCCTTTACCTCACGATGCACAATATTTTAAGGATCATCTTTTATTTGTACGTAACTATTTTCAAAAGGTTTCCAACAATATACTATATATTGAGTTTGAAGTTTTACCCGATACATTTTCAGTTAAACAAACAATGAGGAATTATTCTCCACTGCCGGGTTCGGATGACTTCACTCCACTTGGAAATTTTGCTGTTGAAGCCTGGACACTCGCCGATCAGTTATACCCCGGGTTTGATTTCAGTGCTTACGATCTTTTTACAATTTTTCATGCTGGTGTGGGTAGAGATATTTCTTTACCCGGAAGTATTGGAAATGAAAGAGACCTGCCTTCAGTTTATTTAAGTGAAATGGCATTCAAAGATATTTTCGGTGAAAGCTTTGATGGCATTCCTGTTTCAGGTGGCTCGTTCAAAATTACAAACAGCATGATAATGCCCGAAACTGAAAGCAGGGAACTGGAAACAATTTCAGGAACTTTTCTTTTTGAAATTACAATTAACGGATTGCTTTGTGCAAGCGTTGGCAGCCATTTAGGTTTACCCGATTTGTTCGATACAGAAACCGGTTTAAGTGCAATAGGAAGATTTGGTTTAATGGATGGGCAGGGAATATTTGCGTTCGGCGGAACTTACCCGCCGGAACCGTGTCCCTGGTCAAAAATATTTTTAGGATGGGCTGAACCTGTAACTGTTGAATTAGATAATGCCGATGTTTCACTCGTAACAAAACTTGCAGCAGAAATTGGTGATACGGTAATTCTTAAAGTTCCGCTAAATTCATCCGAGTATTATTTAATCGAAAACAGAAACCGTGATGCTAACGATGATGGTTCAACAGTAACTTACATTGTTAATGGTATTACGATAACAAGAACATTTACAAAAGATACAACCGGCTATCAAAGTTTTGATGTTGATTCTTTAGCGGGCGTTATTATAGATGTTGACGAGTTTGATTGGGCAGTTCCCGGAAACGGCATTCTGATCTGGCACATTGATGAAAATATTATAAACGAAAAAATTGCTGAAAACAAAGTCAACACAGATAAAAAACGAAGAGGTGTTGATGTCGAAGAAGCTGATGGTGTGCAGGATATTGGTGAAGAGTTCCAAACAATTTTTGGTGATATTGTAATTGGTGAAGGTACAGATAGGGACTTCTGGTATTCATTAAATCCAGCCGAACTTTATCAAAACTTATTTAACAAAGAAACCCGCCCTAATACAAGAACAAACATAAATGCAAACAGTTTAATTACAATAAAAGATTTTTCTGAAATTAGCAACCGGATGAGTTTTAAGCTTGAGTTTGGAGATTCTATTGTAAAGCCAATATTTTCCTCTAAGTTAAATATTACACCTCCTGTTCAGGGACTATCAAATAGATATCCAGAATTGAAAAGTTTCAACTTGGTTGATAATGATTATCTTAGAATTATAATAAATGATTCAGTTTTTGTTTCTCTACCGGATTTCGCTTCATCAAAGGTTAGTTTTTTAGCTGGAGGTGAAACAGGAGCAAGACATACTTATGGAGTAATGGATTCTTCTTTAAATTTCTATCTGACTTCTCTCGACTTTCCACCCCAGACATTCGAGGGCAAAGTTAATATCGGGGAACTTGTATCCTCACCGATTATAATAAATTCTACTGATACTGGAATATATGAATTAATTTTTGGAACCCGAAATGGAAATATAATTTCTTATTCATTAGGATCATTTAGCACACTCCCCAATGAAAATCAACCACCAGAACTAAAAGATATTATTGAATTAAGTGTTGACCATGCGATTGAAAAGCTTGCATCAAATGGTGAGTTTGTCGCTGCAATTGGGCGGATGACATTAGAGATATTTCCTCAAACACATCTTTATTATAGCACCGAGGGTGAGATACTTTTTGAAGATGAATTACCATTAGATTTAGTAATAACCAAGAATTCTGATGAAGAAAATCTGGCAGTTGTATTGACAGATGCAAAAAAGATATACATAATTATTGCTGGAAAAATTCAATCTGAATTTTCAGTTCGAGCAAATGATGAAATAGGTACAATTTCTCTTACCGATTTAAAACAAGACGGTACAAACTATATTGTTCTAAATAACGGAAACAACATCGAAGCTTATAATTTAACCGGTGCTATGGCAGACAATTTTCCGTTTACTGATCCGGAAGGAATTGGATTTATTGGAACACCTGTTATTGCTGATTTTGAAGGAGACAGCAAATCAGAAATTATAAGCATTACTAAGGATGGAAGAATTTTTGCAATTGATGGAGGAACGGGTAAAGTTGTTACTGGGTTTCCGATTTCAACTGGTTCTGGTGTTCCTGTAACTCCTGTTTTATACAATGCAAATGGTAAAACAAATTTAGCGGTAATAAATGATCAGAACGTTTTATCTGCATGGTCAATCAGTTCAATTGAAGGTAAACTTTATTGGTCTGAAGAATTTGGTAACCCTCAAAACACATCCTTTATTCCAGCGGCAGAAAATAGAAACAGGATAAATGAGTTCTTCCCGACAGACAGAGCTTACAATTATCCAAACCCTGTTTATGAAGGAACCACTAACATACGTTACTATGTTTCTGAAGATTCAAAAATCAATATTAAAATATTTGATCTTGCAGGTGATTTTGTTGCGGAATTAAATGATGATGCTACTGGAGGAATGGATAACGAAACTGTTTGGAATGTTGGAGATATTCAGAGTGGAGTTTATCTTACAAGAATTGAAGCTGTAAGTGCTTCAGGTAATTCAGAATTTGCAATAATTAAAATTGCAGTAGTTAAATAATGATTTTTAAAGTTCAGGTGTAAGTTCAAGTTAAAGTAAATATTTTTAATCTTAAACTTGATCTTATGATTGAACTCAAACTTGTACACGATCTTAAACCAAAACCTAAACTTAATCTTGAAAAATATTGCATTCTTCTTAGTCTTTATTTCCTCCAATCTTTATGCACAGTTTACAGAATTTCATCCTGAATTGGATTGGTTTACGATTAAGGGGAAAAATATTGAAGTGCATTTTCATGCAGAAGCAAAACGTACTGCCGAGGTTGTTGCCAAAATTGCCAATGAGGTATGGGGCCCAATCACATCACTTTACCAATACGAACCGGATCTTGTTCATTATGTAATTAAAGATATTGATGATTATTCAAACGGCGCTACGTATTTTTTCGATAATAAAATTGAAATTTGGACGAGCGCATTGGATTATGACCTGCGGGGTACACACAACTGGCTGCGCAATGTAATATCGCACGAGTTTACTCACATGGTACAAATACAGGCAGCGATAAAAACTTCGCGCACAGTGCCCATTGCTTTTTTACAATGGCTTAATTATGATGATGAAAGAAGACCTGATATTTTATACGGCTATCCGAATGTAGTTGTATCATATCCGCTCTCATCCATAAACGTCCCTGCGTGGTTTGCGGAAGGTACCGCTCAGTATATGCGCACCGAGTTTAATTACGATAATTGGGATTCACATCGCGATATGATCCTTCGCTCTTATGCTTTGGATGGAAATATGTTAACCTGGAATCAGATGGGAGTGTTTGGCAAAACAAGTCTTGGCAATGAATCAGTTTATAATTCCGGTTTTGCTCTAACAAGTTACATTGCACAAAAATATGGTGAAGATAAGCTGAGAGAAATAAATTTTGCGTTAAGTAATATAGGAACGTTCACAATTGATGCAGCTTTTGAGAAAGTGCTTGGTAAAGATGGAAACGAAATTTATGAGGAGTGGAAAAAATATATAACCGAGGATTATAAAAAACGTACTGAAGATGTTCTTTCAAATCTTGTTATTGGCGAAACCATTGCCGATGTTGGCTTTGGAAATTTCTATCCGTCTTTTTCACCGGATGGGAAGAAAATATTATACGTTTCAAATAAATCAGCAGATTACTTTGGTCTTTCCAGTATCTATGAATATGATATTGCAACAAAAGAAAGTAAACCTTTAATTCCAGCTATTCGTTCTACATATGATTGGATTAAAGGCGAAAATAAATTAGTTTATTCAAGATTAACAGAAAAGAATCCGTACTGGTATAACGTGCATGATATTTTCATATATGATTTTGATAAGAAAAAAGAAAAACGATTAACTTCAAATTTAAGAGCCAACCAACCTTCAGTTTCACACGATGGGAAAAAGATAGTTTTCCTTTTTCAAAAAGATGGAACAACAAACCTTGGTATAATTGATATCGATGGAAAAAACTTTAAGCAGATAACATTCTACGAGAACGGTGAACAGGTTTACAATCCAAAATTTTCAAATGATGATTTGTTTATAATTTTTGATTATTCATATGCTAATACAAGAGACATCGCAATAGTAGATGTTAACGGTGGTGCAGTTGAATTTGTTATAGCAACTGATAAAGATGAACGACATCCGGTATTCGATGCAAAGGGTAATCTTATTTATGCTTCGGATGAAACAGGAATCTTTAACATTTACATGCTCGATCTTACGTCCGGAACGAAGGATCAATTAACAAATGTAGTTGGCGGTGCGTTCATGCCCAATGTAAATGAAAACGGTGATATAGTTTACGCAGGTTATACATCAACAGGATACAAAATTTTCCGTATCAATAATGAGAATCAGGAAAAAGTAATTGATGATAATTCTTATGTGTGGAAAGTTGATCCGCCTCTTGGTAAGAATAAACCTAACGGTGATATTCAAAATTTTAATATAGATTCGCTGCGAAACTATAATGATTATAACGTTAACAACTTTGATGTAGAAAAATATTCGGGTGCGTTTTCAAGTCTTACTGTTTTTCCGTATATCAGAATTGATGATTATAATCTCGCAAATAATTTTTTCCAAAAAATAAAGCCCGGCTTATACGTCACCTCTACTGATATGTTAAACCGATTTTCGTTTTTTGCCGGTGCTGATATAAATGCCCGGCTTGAAAGAGATCTCTTTTTCATTTTTGATTATAGGAACAAACTACCTCTTCTAAGCTTAATTGGAGTATATCCGGAGTTAGCTGTGGAATTATATAGCGTAAGTCGTGTAGCAGATGTTGATATTTTCTTCGGAGCTGATACGGTAGATGGTGAAGTTAAGTATGATTTAACAATTCCTACCGATGTTACTTATAACCTTTTTGAGTTTGATTTTGTTGCCAGACACAGAATTATCAATAGGTTTCAAAATATTGAGCTGCGGTTTATTTTCAGCAGATATACTGCAACGTTAGGCAGCTTTATTATACCAACACCCGGAGAACCGATTCTTTACCCAACAACCGATGATACATATTTCATCGGAAGAGATTTTAGAGTGAAGTATAATTGGTCATCCATAACACCAACAAGAGATAGAGAAATAAACCCCATAGGTTTTTCATTTGAGTTTACATATGATTATGAGTGGAATGAGTTTAACGAGAGTGGCGAGTTTATTATTGAAGACGGATTGCTTAAACCAAAATTCGGGCACTTCAATTTTCATAGGTTAGAACTAAATACAAGATTTTATTTCCCACTCTGGTCAGATCATACTTTAACAGCACAGTTGAGAGCGGGTACTATTTTAGGACCTGAAGTGCCGGCTTTCTTTAATTTCTTTTTAGGCGGTTTGATTGGTATGAAAGCGTATCCATTCTATGCTATAGAAGGTAATGATTTAGCTTGGATCCATTTAGCATACAGGTTTCCGTTGGCGCGCGATATTGACGCGAAGTTTGGTCATCTTTATATAGATAAAATATTCTTATCAATAAATTTTGATGTGGGAAATGCATGGACAGGAGAAGCATTGAAATTTGAAGGTACTAAAAAAGGTATTGGCGCTGAACTTAGAATCCATATGAATTCGTATTATCTATTCCCAACAGACTTATTCTTTAATGCTTCTTACGGTTTGGATCAGTTTCAGAGAATTGTAAATAATCAAATTATTACATACGGTAAAGAGTTCAGATTTTATGGCGGGATTCTTTTTGGCTTTGATATTGTGAATATTGATAACAATTTAAAATTTTGAAAATGCAAAGGAATATCCGGGATGAAAAAATCGATTTTTAAATATCATTTACTATCTCTCTTGTTTTTCGCAGTTAACTTTGCGCAAAATATCGAGTTAGAAAATTACAAACTCACCGGTAATCTTTTAGCAGATTCAAAAATTGTATTGAATGATTATAATGAATTATCTGCTGTGTTTGCTTTAGATGATTTGCCCAATAAAAAGTCTCCTGCATTGGCAGGAGTTATGTCACTCGTTCTGCCCGGCTCGGGTGAGTTATATGTTGGTGAATATCTTAAGGCAGCAATCTTTTTTGCAGTAGAGGCAGCTTTAATTACTGTTGCAGTTGTTAATAATAACCAAGGGGACGATCTAACTGCTGAATTTGAAGCGTTTGCAGATGAGCACTGGAGTGTAGTTAAGTACGCTGAATATTTTAATGCACACAAAGATGAATTAGGGCTTCCTGAAGGATGTAATATTAATATTACGGAAGATCCAAATCTTCTCCCGTGGGAACAGATAGATAATTGGAATGAGATAAACTTTTGTGAAAGCGTTTTCTCTCATCATTTACCTAAGTACGGTGAACAGCAGTATTACGAATTAATCGGAAAGTACCCTCAATACAGTACTGGGTGGGACGAGTTTGATCCTGCTGTGGACGTGTTTCGTTATGTTCCGCAAATTATGAAAGACTACTCGGCGATGCGAGGTAATGCAAATGATGCTTATAACGTTGCTTCAAAAGCTGTGATAGGACTTTATATCAATCATCTTTTAAGCGCTATTGATGCTGTTTGGTCTGCAGCAACTTATAATAAAAACCTGGCAATAACGATGAGGGTCCAAAATATTCAGTTTACCGATAAAATTGAGTTTGTTCCGACTTTAAATATCAGTTATAATTTTTAATCTTCACAAAATTACGATTCCGGAAGTTTATTAATCGGCATCATCGTTTATTCATTTCTTCTTAAAGAATCTTTATTTTTATTTTATGAAAATTCCCTTAGTGGTAATAATCGGTCGTCCTAATGTTGGTAAATCAACTTTATATAACAGGTTAGTTGGGAAGCGCGGAGCCATAGTTGATGACATTAGCGGTGTAACCCGCGATAGAAATTATGCCGAAGCGGAATGGGCCGGTAAAAAATATACTCTTATTGATACGGGTGGTTATGTCCCTGCATCGGAAAATGTTTTTGAAAAAGCAATAAAGGAACAAGTTGAAATTGCAATTGAAGAAGCTGATGCAATTTTGTTTATGGTTGATGTACGCACGGGGCTAAATCCTATGGATATTGATATTGCTAATATGCTAAGAACCTCCGGCAGAGATTTTTATTTACTTGTTAATAAAGTTGATTCTGCAAGCTATGAAATAGCTGCAACAGAATTTTATGGTTTAGGTGTTGAAAAAATTTATGATGTTTCTGCCTTAGGCGGAAGAAATATTGGTGATCTGCTTGATGATGTAACCTCCAGCTTTGATGAAACTTATTCCGAAGAAACTGATACACGATTGAAGATAGCAATTGTTGGAAGACCGAATGTAGGCAAATCATCTTTAACAAACGCCTTGCTCGGTGAAGAGAGAAGCATTGTTACGGATATACCAGGAACTACCCGCGATAGTATAAACTCAATATTAAAGTACTACGGCGAAGAAATAATTTTGATTGATACGGCGGGTCTCCGTAAAAAGAAAAGAGTTCAGGAAAGTATAGAGTTTTATTCCAACATTCGTACTTTAAAAGCAATTGGCGAGTGCGATGTTGCGGTTGTGATGATTGATGCTCAACCCGGATTGGAAAAGCAAGATCAAAAAATAATTGATGAAGTTGTACGCTGGAAAAAAGGTTTGGTAATTGCAATTAATAAGTGGGACCTCATTGAAAAAGATTCAAAAACAGCAGCCGGGTATGAACGAAATATGTTCGAAAAACTTGGCGCAGTAAATTATGCCGAAGTTATTTTTATATCTGCATTAACAAAACAACGTATTTATAAACTTCTTGAGATTTGTAAAAACATTGCAGTGACCAGAAAGTTTAAAATTCAAACTAACAAATTGAATGATGACCTTCTTCCTCTAATAAATGCAAATCCTCCGCCGGCAACTCGATCGGGGAGGGAAGTTAAAATAAAATACATAACGCAAATGGGCGATTACTATCCTATCTTTGCTTTCTTCTGCAACTATCCAAAACATGTTGCCGATAATTACAAACGATTTCTGGAAAATTTGATAAGAAAGCAATATGGTTTTAAGGGTGTTCCAATGACATTGAGTTTTAAAGAAAAATGATATCAGGTAAAAGAATAATTGTAGTGGGCGGAAACGCCGCAGGACCAGCTGCTGCAGCAAAAGCAAAAAGAGTTAATCCCAACGCAAAGGTAACTCTCTTTGAAGCAGCAAGTTTCATATCAACGGGCACTTGCGAAATTCCTTACGTTTTATCGGGTGAAATCAATAGTTATGAAGATATCGTTTACTATTCAGCGGGAACTTTTTTAAATAAAAAAGGAGTGGGAGTTTTTATCAATCATCTTGTTGAAAGTATTGATAGACGTGGGAAAAACATAACTGTGAAAGATATTCAAACTGATAAAAAAATTATTCATCCTTATGATTCACTTATTCTTTCAACCGGTTCTCTTGCAAGAAGAATTCCCGGTTTTTACAAAGAGTTAAAAAATGTTTTTCAGCTCAAAACTATTGATGATTTAATTGAAGTTCAAAAATATATTGAGTTAAATTCAGTTCAAACGGTTACAATTATTGGTTCAGGATATATTGGTATTGAAGCATCTGAAGCATTAGATAAAAAGGATCTAAAAGTAATATTACTTGAAAGAGAAAAATTACCGTTACCAAAATCTGAAGCAGAAATAAGTAAGAAAGTTTTAAATGAATTAGAAAACAACTCCGTGCAATTTATTGGCGGCATCAAAAACATCGAACCGTTTATTAAAGAAGATGTAGTTATTTTTGTAAAATATGATGACGAGCACTTACAAACCGATCTAATACTTTTAACCGTGGGCATCTCGCCAAATAATACATTAGCTGAAAAAGCAAAATTGGAGTTGGGCAAATTCGGTGGAATGAAAGTTGACAAGAAACTAAGAACAGCCGATAGAAACATATTTGCAGCTGGTGATAACATTGAAATATTGAATGCAATTACAGGCAAACCGGATTACTTACCTTTTGCAACTTATGCTCATGCATATGGGCATATTGCCGGAGAAAATGCAGCGGGCGGCAATGTTAATGTTGAACCAATAATTAAAAATGTGAGTGTAAAAATTTTCGCTAACTATTTTGCTTCAGTTGGATTGAGCAGCATCGAAGCTGATATCAGCAGATTTAAGACTGATAGTGTTAGTGCGGAAGTTCCGAATCTTGTTAAAGTTATGCCCGAGAGCAGGAATGTATTTGGGAAAATAATTTATGATTTCGAAAGCAACAGGATTCTTGGAGGGTCATTTTTTGGAGGAAAAGAAGTTTCCGGTTATGCTGATTTAATTGCATCGGCAATTTATTCTAAACAAAAAATAGATTTTCTTGAAAAAGTAAATTATAATTATACTTCGCCGCTTTCGCCCTTTATTAATTTGTTATCGGTTCTTGGAAGAAAAGCTATTAGAAAAATAAAGAGAGTGTAGAACATGAATAAAGCATTTATGAATTTTAATTTAATAGATCATCCACTTGTAAAAAGAAATATTACCATTCTTCGTGATGTTAACACAAACTGTGAAACCTTCAGATCTGCAATTTCCCGGCTTTCAAATATTATTGCCGTAAAGCTTTTTGTTGATCTTAAACTAACAGAAATTGAGGTACAAACTCCGTTAGAAAAAACAAAGGGTTTCAAACTTGCGCAGGAAGTCGTTATTGTCCCGGTGCTGCGGGCAGGATTGGGAATGGTAAACGGATTTTTGCAGGTTATACCTGATGCGAAAGTAGGTCACATTGGTTTGGAGCGTGATGAAGAAACACTTAAACCGGTTGAGTATTATTACAAAACACCTGCTAATTTGATTCGGCACGAAATAATATTGGTTGATCCAATGTTAGCAACGGGCGGAAGTGGCTCGGCAGCAATTTCTTTCTTAAAAAAACGGGGTGCAGATAATATTATTTTTGCCTGTATTGTAGCTGCTCCTGAAGGAATAAATAAAATTAATGAAGACCATCCGGATGTAAAAATATTCGGTGCGGCTCTTGATAGAGAACTTAATGATAAAGGATATATTTTACCCGGATTGGGTGACGCAGGAGACAGAACATTTGGCACACTGTAGCTTTTTATCTTTAATAATATATTTCATTTTATTTAACTTTACTTTTGCACAGGATTTTCCTATTCAGCGAGTTGATTCTCTGCTTAAATCCGGTATAAGGAATATTGTTAATCAGGAATACACTGAAGCGAACAAAAATTTTAAGCAGCTTGCATTAGAATATCCCGAAGTGCCGTTAGGCAAAATTTATCTTGCAGCAAGTAAAATTACGGAAGCGTACGATTACAAAAAGGAATATGATTCTGATTATATTGAATCAAATCTGCAAGAAGCGAGAGAACAGGCAGAAGAACTTCTTTCAACTGATGAAGATAATTTGTGGTTCAATTATTATTACGCTTTGACTGAAGGTTTCATTGCGTATTATGATGCGATACGGGATAACTGGCTGTCCGCTCTTTCAATAGGAATGAATTCAATTTCGGCTTTCGGTAAATGCATAAATATTGAAAATAATTTTTATGAAGCATATACTGCAATCGGAACTTATGAATACTGGATGAGCAGAAAAACAGAATTTTTAGATTGGATGCCTTTTTATGAAGACGAAACTAAAATTGGAATCGAAAAACTCCGAACAGCAATTCAATCTGCTTCTTACAACTCTCATCTTGCTGTCAATTCACTCATTTGGATTTATATCGATCAGAAAGATTTTAACACTGCAATAGAAATAGGACAGAAAGCCGTAAATGAATTCCCAGATTCCAGATATTTTAAATGGGGATTAGCCAGAGCTTACGAGGATGTAAATACTGATTCTTCAATACAGCTCTATTATGATTTACTCGAATCATTCAGGCAGGAGAAAGATCAGAACCGTATTAACGAAATTGTATTAAAACACATAATCGCACAACAGTATGTTAAAACAGGGGCGAAGGAAAAAGCTTTAATTTTATGTGATGAAATTCTATCAATGAATGACCTGAATGATTATGAACTTTCAATGCTCGAAGAACGTCTGGAAAGAGTAAAAGAATTTAAAAATACTCTTATTCAATAGTTCGTAATTTATAACCCATCTCTGCCTGACTTTACCATCTCAAATAAAAAAGTTAAATTGTTACTTAATTAAAAAGTGAATTAATTAATAAGGTAATGAGTTTGGATAATCCCAGACATCAGCGAATGCTTTCGGAGCTTTTAAAGGTAAGCAGAGAATCTCTGCAAAAGGTAGATGATGAACTGATTACAAAAGCATTTACTTTTATGATCGAAGCACATAAGCACGATTTGCGAGCTTCAGGAGAGCCGTATTTTACTCATCCTTATGAAGTAGCACTTATTGTGGCTAAAGAATTTCCTCTCGATGATACATCAATTGTAAGTTCCTTGCTCCACGATGTAATTGAAGATACCGATTTTAACCTCGAAGTTCTTGCCGCCGAATTCAGCAAAGAAATTGCAGAGATTGTTGACGGTGTAACCAAAATAAGCAGCATTTTTACGGGGCAGGATTTTGCAAAAGCCGAAAATTACAGAAAATTACTCCTTTCGATGGTCCGTGATGTAAGGGTTATCTTAGTAAAGTTTGCTGATAGATTGCACAACATGAGAACACTGGAATTTGTGAATCCCGATAAGCAAAGACGAATTGCTCTCGAAACCTTGGAAATATATGCTCCCTTTGCTCACCGTTTCGGTCTCGGTCGTGTAAAATGGGAGCTTGAAGATCTTTCATTTAAATATTTGAATAAAGAAGCATACGAAGACTTAGTACGAAAAATAAAAAGCAAAAGAAAAGAGAGAGAATCATACATTAAAAAATTTGCTGAGCCAATAACTAAACAACTTGGTGAATACAATATCAAATACGATCTGAGTGGCAGAGCAAAGCATCTTTACAGCATTTACAGAAAAATGATAAAAAGGAATAAACCTTTTGAAGAAATATTTGATCTTTTTGCTGTAAGAATTATTCTTGATACGGAAAATAAGAATGATTGCTATACAACTCTTGGTATTGTAAATCAAATTTATCTTCCCGTTCCAGATAGATTTAAAGACTACATCTCAATACCCAAGACAAATAATTATCAATCAATTCACACAACGGTTGTGGGGCCTGATGGAAGACTCGTAGAAGTGCAGATCAGAACTGAACAAATGCATGAAATTGCTGAAAAAGGTGTGGCTGCACACTGGAGATATAAAGAAGATAAATCTGCCACGGATAAGGACCTTGAAGATTGGGCGAACTGGATAAGAGATATTTTTGAAAATGCCAGCAGAATTGATGCAAGGGAAGATTTGTTGGAAAGCTTTAAACTTAATCTCTACCAGGATGAAATTTATGCCTTTACTCCCAAAGGAGATTTGAGAAGGCTGCCGATTGATTCCACAACCGTCGATTTTGCTTTCGATATCCATAGTAAAGTTGGTTACCATTGTATAGGAGCTAAGATAAATGGAAGAATAGTGCCACTCGATACCAAACTTAGTAGTGGAGACCAGGTTGAAATAATTACTTCTAAAAACCAGCAGCCAAATAAAAACTGGTTAAAATTTGTTATGACCCACAAAGCCAAATCAAATATTAGGCGATGGATAAATTCAGAAGAACAAAAGATTGTTGATGCAGGGAAGGAAATCTGGAATAAAAAAATAAAAAAACTTAAACTTTCTTTTTCTTCGGATGAAATTTCTAAAATTTCATCCGGTTTGAAATATGAAAATCACAGGCAGTTCTTCATTGCGATTTCACAGGGTAAATTTAATTTAGATGATGTACTATTACCTAAAGAAGAAGAGGATACCACTGTTGCAGAATCCCCATTGGAATTTGATGAATTTGCACAGATTACGAGAAAAGATGCGGGTGGCATTTTAGTAGAGGGGAAGAAAACTGAAATGCTTTATTCCTATGCTAAGTGCTGCAACCCAATTCCGGGTGATCCCATAATTGGTTATATAACTGTAGGCGAAGGGATTAAGATTCATCGCAAAACATGTAACAATTTATTAAATCTTTCTGCTGGAGATTCAAGTAAACTAATTCCTGTTCAGTGGCATTATGCCGACCAGTCGTATTTTGTAGCAGGTATAATTGTAAAAGGTGAAGACAGACCGGGTATCCTAAATGATATCGCAAACATTATCGTAACTTACAGCAACACTAATATTAAATCGATTAATATCAACACCAATGATTCCAATTTTGAGGGAACGATAACTCTTTATGTTAACAATCTTGAATATCTTAATAAACTGATTCAAAGGTTAAAGAAAGTTAAAGGTGTTTACAATGTAGAAAGATTTGAAAGTTTGTAATGAAAGAGCAACGCATATTAAGTGTAGATTATGGCATGAAAAGGATTGGTATTGCATTGAGTGATCCCTTATTTACTTTTGCATACTCTTTTAAAACACTAATAAACGATAAAAATTTTTGGAAGAATATTTCAAAGATCATCAACGAGAAAAAAGTTGTAAAAGTTATTCTCGGCTTGCCTAACGAAGAAAAAAACAAATCATTAGCAACTAAAATATCTAATTTTAAAAATGAAGTTGAAAAAAGATTTAAATTGGAAGTTATTACCTGGGATGAAGAATATACATCAGCTATTGCTCAAGAGAGAATTATTGAATCAGTAACGAAGAAAAAAAAAAGAAGAGATAAAGGATTGATCGATCGCAATTCCGCTGCGGTAATTTTACAGGAATATCTTGATGGTTTATAGATACTCCTCATTTTTTTATTCATTGAATTATCAAATATTATAAGTAAATTATTATTCAAAACTTATTAAATTGGTAAGGTAAATATTATTAAATGATAATAATTGACATTCTTTGTACAATAAACTATTTTTCTATATCATAAACTTACAAATGGGAGCATTTCTATGACACTTGATGCACTTGGAATGGTCGAAACCAAAGGGTTAATAGGTGCGATTGAAGCTGCTGACGCAATGGTAAAAGCAGCAAAGGTGGATTTATTAGGTAAAGAAGTTATCGGCGGTGGTTATGTTACTGTAATGGTGAGGGGAGATGTTGGAGCGGTAAAAGCAGCAACTGATGCAGGAGCGGCGGCGGCACAAAGAGTCGGAGAACTTGTTTCAGTCCATGTTATTCCACGCCCTCATTCAGAAGTAGAATCAATTCTGCCAAAAAGAAAGTAATTTATGCAGCAGGCATTAGGTTTAGTAGAAACCAAAGGATTGGTAGCTGCAATTGAGGCAGCCGATGCAATGCTTAAAGCATCCAATGTTCGGCTAGTTGGAAAAGAAAGAGCACTAGCCGGTTTGATAACAATTATTGTTGTTGGAGATGTAGCAGCAGTAAAAGCTTCGGTTGATGCAGGAGCAGCGGCAGCACAACGAGTTGGTGAATTGGTTTCAGTTCATATTATTCCCAGACCTGATGATCAAATCGGAACTATTCTGCCGATTGGAGAGCGTAAAAAAACTCTTACTGCAGAAAAAATAATCAAATCTAATCCATCTAAACTTGCTGAAAAGATAATTATAGAAAAAGAAGTAAAAGAAGAATTAAAAGCTGTTCCTAAAGTAAAACCTGATATCACACCTGACGAAAAACCAAAAAAAGTAGAAGCTCCTAAAACTTCAAGTGATACAATCGAACGGCTTAAACGTGAAGCATTAGGCAAGAAGTTTGATGAAGAGAAAACAAAGAAACGAACCTCTTCCAATGAAATTAATATGAGAGAACTTGAAAAATTAAACGTTCATCAACTAAGACGTTTAGCAAGGAGTACAGAAAATTTTCCTATAAAAGGTAGAGAAATTTCGCGGGCGAACAGGGGACAACTGTTAGATTATTTTCAAACAATTAAGTAATTATTATTACATAAAGTATGTTTTTATTACTCCGCACATGTGTGGAGTTTTTTTGTTTATAATTTCCTTTATATTTGAAGTGTGAAGAAGAAAATTCCATTAATAATTATTTCAATCGCTTTTTCGGTTATTATTTGGGGAACTATTTCCCTTTCCGAGGAATATTATGCTAACGTAAATGTGCCTCTCAGGGTAGTAGATTTTCCAAATGGTTATACAATCGGAAATAAAATACCTGAGAATATCACTATAAAACTAAGAGGTATCGGTTGGAAACTATTCTCTGTGAATATTGGTAAAGATGTTACCTATAATATTTCTGTTAACGAAGACAGCGGATTCAAGCAAATTAGATTAATGGATCATCTAACAGATAACAGGTGGATGCTTTCCGAACTTGATATCATTGATATTGTTCCGAATTCATTATCATTTTCGATTGAAAGAAGAGTAAATAAAAAATTACCGATTGTTGCCGATCTCAGTTTAGATTTTAAAGCTGGATATGGATTAGCAAAACAAATTGTTCTTGAGCCAGACTCAGTTGTAATTGATGGTCCACAGTCAGTGGTTAATTCACTAACTGAAATAAAAACTAAAGCGATCAGACTTTCTTCACTTGATAGATTTACAATAAAGAATATTGGTTTTGTCTATCTACCCGGTTCTTCATTTGGAACGAAGTTTGTTTCTGTTAATTTTGATATACAAAGAATAGTAGATAAACAATTTGATGATATTGATGTTGAAGTTTTAGATGTTCCACCGGACAGAGATGTTATACTTCTACCGAATAAAATTTCCTGCAATGTTAGAGGCGGAATTGACATCCTTGGCAAACTTGAAAAAGATCAGTTCAGAGTATTTGTATTTTACAGGGATGTTGTTCTAGATACTCTTGGAAATGTTATTCCACATATTGAACATCCGGTTAATACTACACTAAAGTATATTAAACCTGAACGTCTTCGTTACATTATTAAAAAATTCAGATGATTGACCATAGAGTTAATCAAAATTTATCACTATGCTGAAATTCGGATAGGGAAATATTTTACTTATGTTTATAACTTTTGAAGGAATAGATTTCTGTGGTAAATCCACTCAGATTGAATTATTAAAAAGTTACTTGGTAGAGAAGAAAAAAAAAGTTCGGGTAATAAGAGAACCGGGCGGAACAGAAATCTCTGAAAAAATTAGGTCGATACTTTTAGATAAAGAAAATTCCAAAATGTTTATGGAAACCGAATTCCTTCTTTTTTCTGCAAGTCGTACCCAATTGGTAAGGGAAAAAATTAAACCTTACCTTGACGAAGGAATTTATGTAATTTCGGATAGGTTTCATGATTCTTCTACTGCATACCAGGGATATGGAAGGGGAATTTCAATAGAAGTAATTTTAAGTATTCACAAATTTGCTATCGGAAATACAATTCCTGACATTACTTTTTTTATTGATATTCCGGTTGAAGTTGCGGAACAAAGGAGACGAGAAAAATTAAACGAACATTTAGACAGGATTGAAAACTCAGACAAGGATTTTTATTTAAAAGTTCGTAATGGTTATCTTGAATTAGCTAAGCGTGAAAACAGATTCAGAATTTTAAATGGAACAGATAATATCGCAAATATTCATGAAAAAATAATTAATGAAATTGAAAAAATTGAACAGAGGTAATATTATGAAATTTAGAAAATTAAGTAACATAATTATAGTTGTTGCTGTTGTCTTCCTCTTTGCAGGTTTCTCAGATATATATTTTGAAATAAATAAGAACATCGAGTTGTTCAGCAAAGTGTATAAAGAGATTTCATTTAACTATGTAGATGAAATTGAACCTGAAAAATTTATGAGAGCTGGAATCGAAGGAATGCTTTCATCACTCGATCCTTACACAATTTTTGTCGATGAAAAAAAGAAAGAAGATATTGATCTGATAACAAACGGTAAATATGGAGGCATTGGTATTTCGATAGGAGTAAGAGGAGATAATGTAACGGTTGTTGAGGTTATGGATGGATACTCTGCACAACGGCAGGGAATAAGAGTTGGCGATATTATTATTGAAGCAGCGGGTGTAGAAATTGCACCCAATAATGTTGATGATATTTCATCACTTGTTAAAGGAGAACCCGGCTCAACGGTACTATTAAAAATTGTTCGTAACGAATTAAAAGACACTATCCATTTTGATATAGTAAGAGAAGAAGTGATTGTTAAGAATCTAACCTATGCTGGTTTTTATCCTGAAAAGAGCAACAATGTTTATCTTAAGCTAAACAATTTCAGCCGCTCTGCAAGCGATGAAATAAAACGGGCGATAAAAGATCTAAAAACAGAAAAGGAAGTAAATTCATTAATACTCGATTTACGAGGTAACCCCGGTGGACTACTTGATATAGCTGTTGATATATGTGATAAATTTTTAGATAAAGATTATTTAATTGTTTCTACAAAAGGAAGATCGCCATCGAGCATAAAGGAATATTACTCAACACAAGAACCCATATTATCAAAAGCTAAGATAATAATTTTAATTAACGGCGGAAGCGCCTCAGCTTCGGAAATTGTTGCTGGTGCAATTCAGGATCATGACAGGGGAGTTATTTTAGGCACACAATCTTTCGGCAAAGGTTTAGTTCAAACAATAACACCCCTTAGTTATAACACATCATTAAAAATCACCACCGCAAAATATTACACACCGAGTGGAAGATGTATTCAAAGAATTGATTACTCTGATCACAATGATGTTATTGCAGACGAAGATTCAATCGTTTCAGGTGAGTTTCTAACAGACAATAAAAGAATCGTTTTTTCAAAAGGCGGAATATCTCCTGATACTACTGTTGACTTTACGATTGATGGTAATATAACAAAAGAGTTGTTAGCCCGCGGGTTATTTTTCAAATTTGCCAATCGATATATGTTTCAAAATCCGGATAAGGATTTCAATAATATGGATGACGTTAATTTGCTGAATGAATTTAAAGATTTTATTGCCGATCAAAGTTTCAAATATCAATCTGATGCTGAAAATCACCTTTCAATACTGCTTAAAGATATTCCTGATAAATATCCTGATTTAACAGTTGAACTTTCTCAGTTGAAAACAAAGATCACAAATATGAAAAAGTACGACTTTGATTTATACGGGGATGAAATTTTAGGAGAAATTAAAGAAGAACTTGCATTAAGATATCTTGGAATGGAAGGAAGAATCAAGCAACGGTTAAAAACTGATTTACAAGTTCAAACTGCTTTGGATGTTATTAATGACCCTGCTGTTTATGAAAAATTACTTAACGTACATTGAGTGAATTATTTCTGATCCTGATTTTTCTTTCGGTTGGATTTTCTGCCGGAATCCTTATAGGAATGCTAGGGATTGGAGGGGGAGTGATATTTATTCCTGCACTTTATTTTCTTTTACCATACACAGGAATAGATCAATCGTTTATACCATATTTTGTAATCAGCATATCGTTATTTGCCGGGGCAATAGCTGCTTCGTTTTCAAGCATATTTCATTTCCATTGGGGAAATGTAGATAAGGGTAAAGCTTTATTATTTGCATTGGGGAGCGCTCCAGCAGCTTTTATTTCTGCAACTCTTGTTACATCAGTTAGCCCGATAATTCTTAAAGGCATATTTGCCGGAGTGTTGTTTATTATTGCAATAAAAATGTTTCTAGATAGTCAGTCAAAAAGAGAATCCAAAAGAAAAGAGCCTATTAATGATTACTCTTTACCTATAATAGGATTGTTCGTTGGAATATTAGCAGCATTCACTGGTTTAGGCGGCGGAATAATTTTCTTCCCCGTTTTGCATTATCTTTTTTTGTTGGAACCCAAAAATGCAATCGGCACCTCCTCAGTTATAACAGCAATTACAATGATTTTTGCTTCACTATCATTTTTTATTAATAAAGGTGATTGGATGGGAGAATATCAATCCAGTAATACTTATTTTGCGGTCGCAATTCCATTAGGTATTAGTGCTGTAGTTGGAGCGAGGATAGGCGTTAGTTTTGTGATAAATATGCAAAACTCAATTACAAAGAAAATTTTTTCCATTTTGTTGATTATAGTAGTTATTAAAATTATTTTTGACTTATGGTAACTCAAGGATTATTATTTAAGAAAAATCCCATTTATGAAAAGTGTCCTTCTTGTACTTCAATTAGTTCATTAAGGAAATCACATTCAAGGACGATTTTGGAAAAACTTATTAAATACACTACTCCGTTTGGTGTTTACAGATGTAAAAAATGCGGTTGGCGTGGCTATCGAACGAGGTTTATATTAACTAAAAAGTCTGTAAAAAATGCTTTTGTATATTTGTTATTAGTTCTTATAGCCGCATTTATTATAAATCAGATTCTTAAAAGATTTGTCTGATTACTTTAGAGATTTTGCTCACTCATCAAATTAATGGGATTAAAAAACTGTTAATTAAAATTTGCATAATTATTTATATTTTATAATCTTTAATCCCTATGTTTTGAAATTTAGATGGTAATAAAACGGCTATGGCTCAATTAAATTTTTTTACCGCATTTCACTTTACTCATAACATTTATCATAATTATTACAAGCAAATTACATATGCTGCAGCAAAATTGTTTTGTGATTAATTTAGAAATCTAATAACACATAGTTTAGAGTTTAATGAAAGCTTCGTTACTGGATTATATACTTAGGAACAGATTACCTGTTACAATATTTGTAGCAGCGGCATCATTTATTATTACATTCTTTGCATCGAGAGCTGAAAGAGACGGAGTGGGTTATACACCCGACCAGCCGATTAATTATTCGCACAGACTTCATGCCGGTGAAATGCAAATTGATTGCCAATATTGCCATGTTGCAGTTGAAAAATCAAGATATGCTATGGTTCCGGCTGTTGCTACTTGTATGAATTGTCACACTATTGCAAAAAAAGACAGCCCCGAAATTATTAAACTTACAGAGTATTATAACAATGGAAAAACCCTTAAATGGAAAAGAATACATAAGGTCCCGGATTACGCGTATTTTAATCATAGTGTTCACGTGAATAAAGGAATTGAATGTGAATCGTGTCACGGTGAAATAAAGCAGATGGAAAAGGTTGGTCAGATGAATTCGTTTACTATGCGCAGTTGCCTTAGTTGTCACAGAAATTCTCACGAAAGATTACCGTATATTGATGATGTACAGCGAGGTCCCGAATATTGCTATACTTGTCATCGATAATAAAATTAAAGAATAGAATTATAATTAATAAATCAAAATAATGGAACGTAAGAAATTTTTTAGTGTTTTTGGATTGGGAATGATGGGAATTTTATTTACAAGATTTTCCTCTCTAAAACTTTTTTCTAAAATTCCAAACAATAAAAAGAAAATAAAAGTAAAAATTAACCCACTTGCTGTTAAAAGACAAAAAATAGGTAATAAAAATGTCTGATCATAAAAACGATATTCAAAATCCTGCTCCAAACTACTGGCGGAGTTTCGAAGAATTATATTCCGATCAGAAATTTTTAGCAGAAAAAAATAATGAGTTTAAAGAAGGTGCAAGCGATGCTCCTAATACTGATAAAATGTCACCAATTTCGAGGAGGAAATTCTTAGCACTTTTGGGTGCTTCTGCAGCAGTTGCCGGCACAGCGTGTTCGGATTATCAGGATAAAGGCGAAATTGTTCCTTATAATAATAAGCCGGAAGAAATTACTATTGGTAAAGCAAATTATTATGCTTCTACATGCACCGGATGTTCTTCTGCATGTGGTATCTTAATAAAGACTCGTGAAGGAAGACCGATTAAGATTGATGGCAATCCTGATCATCCTGTTTCTAAGGGGAAAATTTGTTCTCAGGGGCAGGCAAGTATTATGGGGCTTTACGATCCGGATAGATTAAAATCTCCCAAAAGAAAAATCGGAAACGGGTTAGATGATGCTGATTGGCAGGAAGTTGATAAGGAAATTGTTCTGGCACTTAGTACAATCGGCAGCAGGGAAATTGCAATCATTACAAAGGAAATTGTTTCTCCAACACAGAATGAAGTATTAAAAGATTTTATAAAAGAATATCCAGCTACAAAAGTTTATTCGTTTGAGCAATTTAATGAGAGCATTAGAAAAAACGCCTGGCAAAAATGTTATGGTAGCTCCGATTTCCCTTTCATTAAATGGAATGAAGCTGAAGTTGTAGTTTCACTTGATGCTGATTTTTTAGGTACGGGTTCCCACAGAGTTGAAAATACTCGCCTGTTCACCGAGCGTAAAAATATAATGAATAAAAAATTTAACCGTCTTTATTCGATCGAATCAAATTTATCATTAACCGGGATGAATTCCGATTATAGATTAATGCTGCGTCCCGACGTTCAGTATTCTTTCGTGATGGCTGTTATTAACGAATTACAAAAGAAAAATGTAATTACTAATTCTGTAAATGCTTCAGCTTTTAGTTTATCTAAGTTAGCCGGTGATTTTGGTTTATCCGAAAAAATATTAAATCACCTCGTTAATGATCTCTCCAAGAAAAAAGGCAAAGCAATTATATACGCCGGTGATCACTTACCTGAGAATGTACACATTGCTGTTAATCTGTTAAATGAAGAATTAGGGAACTCTGAACTCTATGATACAGAGCATTCAACAGTAAATGTTAGGAATTTATCTTCTTTAAATGAGTTTAAGAATTTAATTGATAAAATGAAAGCAGGCAATGTTGGTGTTGTCATACATTTCGATACAAACCCTGTTTATAATTTACCGGCAGATTTTAATTATGCTGAAGCACTGCAAAACGTTGATGAGGTTGTTACACTTACTGAAGTTGAAAATGAATCATCCGGTTTAAGTAATCACGTATTACCAATTCACAATAATTTTGAAGCCTGGGGCGATTCTAAAACACGAACAGGATTTTATGCGTTGCAGCAGCCGGTAATTGCTCCGTTATACAGCACAAGACAAAAAGAATCAATATTACTAACCTGGATAAATGGTGACACTACTTCGTACAAGGAAACGATATTTCATGAATATTTAATGGCCAACTGGGAAAACAGTATTTATCCAACCTTAAATTCAAAACTTGCTTTTAATCCTTTCTGGTATGGTGCCCTTCACGATGGAGTTGTTCGAAGTAATGATATTTCCAATGGTATCGAAGATTTCAATTACTCAGTTATAATGGAGTTGAAAAACGCTCAAGTAAAATCAGATGGAATTACAATTCAGATTAAGGAAAGTTATTCACTAAGGGATGGAAGATTTGCCAATAACGGATGGCTGCAGGAATCTCCTCATCCGGTTTCGAAAGTAACATGGGATAATTATGCAGCAATATCTACAACTACTGCAAAGCAGTTAAGTGTTAAGAATGATGATGTTATTGAGATAACTGTAAACAATAGGACTCTAGAAATTCCTGTATTCGTTCAACCCGGTCATGTCGATAATTCAATTACAATTGAAACAGGTTACGGCAGAACAAATTCCGGTAGTGTTGCTGAAGGTGCAGGTTTTAATGCGAATACAATATTTTTCAGTACCGGTGGATTAACGCCTTGGGTTTACGAAGGTGCAGCTATTAAAAAGTTAAGCAGAACGTACAACTTGGTCGTTGCTCAAACAATTTATGATTTTACTGAAAAGGATAAAAAAGATCTTCCTCAAAAGCGTGGAATTATTAGAGAAGGAACGGTTGAGCAGTATTTAAATAATCCTCATTTTCTAAATGGCAAAGAACACAAAGTTTTAGAAAGTGTAAATCCTCCAGTACCTTATGATGGAGTTAAATGGGGAATGTCTATTGATTTAAATAAGTGCTTGGGTTGCAGTGAATGTTTTATAGCGTGTAATGTTGAAAATAACATTCCTGTGGTAGGAAAAGAAGAAGTTGATAAAGGCAGAGAAATGCATTGGCTGCGAATAGATCGTTATTACTCCGGATCAGCCGAAGATCCGAAAGTGAGTTTACAACCAATGTTATGTCAGCATTGTGATCAGGCACCGTGTGAAGTTGTTTGTCCGGTTGTGGCAACAACGCATAGTCCAGATGGATTGAATCAAATGATTTATAACAGATGTGTAGGCACAAGATATTGCTCAAACAACTGCCCTTATAAAGTAAGAAGATTTAACTTTTTTAATTTTCGTGATTCTTTTAATGATGGATATCAGGAATCTCCGGTGTTTGCACTTCTCCATAATCCCGAAGTAACAGTTCGCTCAAGAGGAGTGATGGAGAAATGTACATTTTGTGTTCAGCGAATTGCCGAAGCACGTTCGGATGCAACAAGAGAAGGCAGAACCATAAAGGGTTCCGATGTTACAACTGCATGTCAGGATGCCTGTGTTACCAATGCAATCAATTTCGGAGATATTAATGATGCGAACGAAGAATTTTATAAATACAGAAATCATGAACTTGGTTATTATGTATTAGAGGAACTAAATGTTATTCCCAACGTAACTTATTTAGCCAAGTTAAGAAACACTCATTCGGAGGAAGCTTAGTGAGTGTAGATTATACTATTGAACCACCCGTAGTGCATGGCCGGCTTTCAATTGCTCAAATTGAAGAGATGGTTGTAAAGCCATTAGATACAAAACCAGATAAGAAATTTTACATAGCGATTACAATTTCAGGTACTTTCTTAATGATAGGTGCAGTATTACTGCTGATAACCTTTTATTATGGAATCGGTATGTGGGGCAACAATCAACCGGTAGGCTGGGCGTTCGGGATTGTAAACTTCGTGTTCTGGATTGGAATTGGTCATGCAGGAACTTTAATATCTGCTATTCTTTTTCTATTAAGACAAAAATGGAGAACAGGTATTGCACGATTTGCAGAAGCAATGACAATTTTTGCAGTTATGTGTGCCGGTATATTTCCAATTATTCATACCGGTCGGCCATGGTTAGCCGGTTATTTGATGCCTTATCCTAATCAACACGGAATATGGGTTAACTTCACATCACCATTGGTTTGGGATGTGTTCGCAGTTTCTACCTATCTTACTGTTTCGCTTATTTTTTGGTATACTGGTTTAATACCTGATTTTGCTACTTTGAGAGACAGAACCACTTCAAAGGTTAAAAAAACGATCTACTCCATATTTAGTTTGGGTTGGAGACATTCACACCGCCACTGGCAGCATTATGAAAAAACTTATACTTTGTTGGCTGGCTTTGCAACACCGTTAGTACTTTCGGTACATACAATTGTTAGTTTCGATTTCGCAGTATCAATTTTACCTGGATGGCACACAACGATATTACCGCCCTACTTTGTCGCCGGTGCAATCTTTTCCGGTTTTGCAATGGTTGTTACGGTGCTTGTTTTCGTTAGAAAAATATTTGATCTTCAGCAAATTATTACTCTTGACCATCTTGATAAAATGAACAAAGTTATTCTCGCAACAAGTATGATGGTTGGACTTGCCTATGGAACCGAGTTTTTTATTGCCTGGTACAGCGGTGTGGCTGTGGAGCAGTTCGCTTTTCTTAACAGGGCATTTGGTCCTTATACTTGGGCTTATTGGATAATGGTTACTTGTAATGTTTTATTCCCGCAGCTTTTCTGGTTCAAAAAAATTAGGCGTTCAATTCCGATGATGATGGTTATTGTAATTCTTGTAAATATTGGAATGTGGTTTGAAAGATTTGTAATAATTGTAGTTTCTTTACACAGAGATTTTCTACCATCAAGCTGGGGAATGTTTATACCAACTTTATATGACGTTGGAATTTTAATTGGTAGTTTTGGATTATTCTTTACGCTTGTAATTTTATTTACCAAAGCACTTCCAGTTATATCCATTTCAGAAATTAAAGCTGTGTCCGATGGTGCTCAACCTTCATATCATGGAGGTGAAAACCATGAATAACGAAAGAAAAATTTATGGTGTAGCTGCTTTATTCACCAAACCCGACGATATAATTAATGCTGCAAGTAAAGTTGCAAACGATGGTTATTCAAAATGGGATGTAAACACTCCTTATCCGCTTCACGGGATGGATAATGCGATGAAGTTAAAACCTTCAAAAATCGGTTTTATTACTTTATTCATGGGATTATGTGGTGCAGCATCCGCGTTAATGTTGGCGTACTTTACAAACTCAATTGATTTTCCATTGGTAATCGGAGGTAAACAGTTCTTTGCATTACCGGCTTATATACCCATTGCTTTTGAATTAACTGTGCTGTTTGCTACCGTTTCGACTGTTGTTGCAATGCTGATTATCTTCTTTAAGTTTCCTGCAAATAATCATGTTCTTCACGATACTCCATACATGAAAAAGGTATCGCTCGACCGATATGGTATAGTTATAGAATCTGCTGATCCGAAATTCGAACAATCCAAAGTTGAAGAATTATTAAGAAGTTTTGGACCTGAATCTGTTGAAATTATTTATCATAAAGAGGAAGTTAAATTTCCAATTTTCGAACCTAAGTTTATTTCATTCTTAATCCTAACTGCAATCGTAGTTTCTGCAGGAACTTATATAACTCTTAATAAATTGATGTTTATGGTTCCGTTTAACTGGATGATGTATCAAGATAAAGTAATGCCCCAATCACGAACAGAATTATTTGAAGATGAAAGAGGTATGCGTCAACCTGTAGAAGGAACGGTTGCTAAAGGGTTCATCCCCTATACTTATATAGGAATTGATGAACCGCAGGAATATCTTTCAAATCCGCTTCTTCCTTCGATTGATAATTTGAAGTTAGGGGAAAAGAAATATTTAACTTACTGCAGCCCATGTCATGGTAATTTTGGTGATGGAGACAGCCGCTTAAAAGGACAATTCCCAAATCCTCCAACAATACATTCACAAAGGATACGCAGTTTTGATGATGGAAGATTATATCACATAATTACAATTGGTAAAAATATAATGCCTTCCTACGCTGCTCAAATTAGCAGGGAAGAAAGATGGGCAATTGTTAACTATATAAGAGTTTTACAGAAGGCAAAAAATGCTACTACCTCAGAGTTAGAAATGATTATTAAGGAGACAGGTACGAATGTCGCAAACTGAAGTGAACTATCAGAAAAAAGAACTTCCCGCTATTTTAAATAAGGTGGGTTTAGTATTGCTGGTTGTGGGTGTTCTCCTTGGTATAATAGCATTCTTTGTTGATACCACAAGAGCGAGTTTTAACTATCTTGTTTCATATTCGTTTCTCATAAGTATTGGTGTAGGTGCGTTTTTTCTGATTACATTGGAATATGTTACAGATGCAATCTGGAGCGTACCGATAAGAAGAATAACTGAATTTCTTGCAGCTATCATTCCATTTCTTGCAATTTTGGTTATTCCTATTTTATTTAATATGCACGAAATATTTCATTGGACTCATGAAGAAGTAGTTGCTCAGGATAATGTACTTCAAGGAAAAGCATCTTATTTGAACATATCTTTCTTTACAGTTAGGGTTTTTGCATTCATAGCTATTTGGTCGTTCTTTTATTTTATAATTGTACGTAACTCAGTTAAGCAGGATAGTTCAGGCGAACAAAATCTTACAAAAATAAATTCCAAGTTTTCAGCTATCTTTATTCCAGTCTTTGCTATATCGATTTCCATTACAGCTATTGATTTATTAATGAGTGTTGAACCTCATTGGTTTTCAACTATATTTGGTGTTTATTACTTTTCCGGAACTGTTATAGCTTCACTGGCCGCAGTTACAATTGCCGCGGTACTATTGAAAGAAAAAGGTTACCTGCCTAAAGTAACAAATGATCATCTTTACAGTCTTGGTGCATTGATGTTTACGTTTGTAATCTTTTGGGCATATATAGCTTTTTCTCAATATATGCTTATTTGGTATGCCGATCTGCCGGAAGAGACCTTTTGGTTCTTGCAGAGATGGGAAGGTAGTTGGGCAATTTTTTCAATATTATTAATTATAATTAAGTTTGTAGTGCCTTTTATTGTGCTTTTATCTCGACCGGCAAAATTGAATCCTAAACGATTAAAATATATTGCAGTTTGGTTATTGTTTGCCCACCTGTTCGATCTTTTTTGGCTGGTTATGCCTGGAATGCCCGGAATGGAAAATGGGTATGTGTTTAGCTGGATCGATTTGGTATTCCCTATTGCGGCAGTTGGATTTGTGATATTTTTATTCAGTATGAAAGCGAAGAAGCAGAACTTGATGCCTGTTGGAGATCCAAAATTAAAAAGAGGTTTGGATTTTCATCTGTAATTGAAAATCAGGAAAAATTATGAGTGATAGCAACTATAAAGATAAAATTGAAGAAATAAAGCAAAATCCTGCTATGTTATTCGGGTTATTTTATCCATACATACTGGTAATTATATTAGGAGTTGGACTATATTATCTTGCAAATGAAGCTAATGTTGCACAGCAAAAAATTCCGCCTCTTACTACACCACCAGTTGAGATCGCTGACCTTACACTTCAGCAACCAAAAGTAATTCCTCCGGTGGATGTAAATCAGATAAGCGTGCCTACTCCTGAATTAATTGCGATTGGAGGTAAGATTTATAAATCTACTTGTGCTGTTTGCCATGGTGATGAAGGGACAGGTATAGGTCCGGGTTCGGTTGGATTAAATCCCGCACCTCGTAATTTTACAAATCATGATGGATGGATAAACGGCGAAACTATTGCAGGAATTTATACATCCCTTCAGGAAGGGACTCTCAACAGTTCGATGATCGCTTATGATTTCTTAACTCCTGAAGAAAAGTTTGGCTTGGCTCATTATATCCGCTCAGAATTTATTGATGATCCACCGATGGATGATGAAATGGATTTGTTAGGGCTTGATATTCTCTACGATCTTTCTGCCGGGATGAAGGTAGCCGGACAAATGCCGACAGAATCAGCTATGCAGCTTATTGCAGAAAAGCACGCACATAAATTTGATAAAATCACCGCAGCGGTTGAAGTTATAAATACAAGCCAGGGAAGCAAATCATCGCAGTTACTTATGAGTGTTATTGATGATTTACAGTTAGCCTTTTCTGCACTGGAAAATTCTGATAAGTGGCGGGGAAGTGAAGATTTGTTCATAAAGTTTTTAACAGCAAATGTTAATCAAAATGGGTTTAACGGTAAAATATTTTATCTTAGTTTTTATGAGTGGAATACATTGTACATATACTTAAATAATATTTTGTAAGAGGACAATAAGACATTTTTAAAATGAAAAATAGAATTTTTCAAATAGTTTTATCAATTATATTATTATTGTTTGTTTCCTCAATACTGGCAGGTGATCGAATTGAAATTGGTATTGATGAAAAACTTGGTTCATACATTCCTCTGGATGTTCACTTCAAAGATGCACAGGGAATTGAAGTTACACTAAAAGAATTAATATCTGAATCTGATGCAACAGTTCTTGCATTTGTATATTATCAGTGCCCCGGAATTTGCAGCCCGTTACTGTTTGAACTTTCTGATGTAATAAATAAATCTGATCTCGAATTAGGGTACGATTATAACATAGTAACTATAAGTATGGATGAATATGAAACTCCGGAAATTGCTGCTGATAAAAAGAGAACATTTTTTTCTGCTGTAGACAGTAATATACCAGCAGATTCGTGGAAGTTTTTAACCGGCGACAGTACTGATATTAGAGCCGTTTCAAATGCCGCCGGATTTTATTTTCAAAGAGACGGCAACCAGTTCAAACATTCCGGAGCATTTATCTTCATCGATAAAGAAGGGAAAATATGCAGGTATCTTTTCCCGGGTTATTCTGACAGAGGCGGATTCAGTATTCTTCCTTTTGATTTTAAAATGGCAGTGTTAGAAACTAACAGAGGAAAAATTTCACCCACAATTGCAAGAGTTCTACAGTTTTGTTTTAGTTATGATCCGGAAGGAAAAAGTTACGTTTTAAATGTAACAAGAATTTTTGGCGCAGGAATTTTATTACTTGCGGCACTGTTTTTAATATTCATAAAATTTAAACCTAAGAAAACATTTATAAAAGCGAGGTAATAATTAATGGCAAGTGATGCAGCAGTAATAGAAACGAACGGAAACGAGCCGAGTTATTTAGATTACAAAGGTAAACATTCTGGTATAAAGGGATGGTTATTATCAACCGATCATAAAAGAATAGGTATTCTTTATATGATCGGTATTCTCGCATTCTTTTTTGTGGGAGTTTTTCTTGGTTTTCTTATGAGATTGGAATTAATCTCACCCGGAGAAACAATCGTCAGTGCTGAAACCTACAATCAGTTCTTTACACTGCACGGCGTTATAATGATCTTTTTGTTTATTATTCCTGGAATACCCGCAATATTCGGCAACTTTTTCCTTCCTATTTTAATAGGAGCAAAAGATGTTGCCTTTCCCAGGTTGAATCTCTTTTCCTGGTATCTTTACTTAACTGGCGGAACACTTGCTTTGCTTTCTATTGTTATGCCGGGCGGACCAGCCGACACAGGTTGGACTTTTTATATTCCTTACAGTGTACGAACCGATACTAATGTTATTCTTTCTCTATCTGCTGCTTTTATTCTGGGTTTTTCATCTCTTCTAACAGGATTAAATTTTATAACAACCGTTCACAGATTACGTGCACCTGGAATGACATGGTTTAAAATGCCTTTATCTGTGTGGTCCTTTTATGCAACTGCCTGGGTACAGGTTTTAGCAACTCCTATTATCGCAATTACTTTAATGCTTGTTGCAATTGAGAGATTATTTCACATAGGTATTTTCGATCCGGCTTTAGGTGGTGATCCTGTGTTGTATCAACATCTCTTTTGGATTTATTCTCACCCTGCAGTTTATATAATGATAATTCCTGCAATGGGAATTGTTTCAGAAATTATTCCGGTATTTGCACACAGAACTATTTTCGGTTATAAGTTTATTGCTTTTTCAAGTATTGCAATTGCTTTATTCGGTTCTCTTGTTTGGGCGCATCATATGTTTACAGCAGGGATGAGTGACGCCGGACAGTTAATATTTTCGTTGCTCACAATGATAGTTGCAATTCCAAGTGCTATAAAAGTTTTTAACTGGGTTGCTACTTTATATAAAGGTTCAATCGATTTAGCTACACCTATGCTTTACGTACTCGCATTTATTTTTCTTTTTTCAATTGGTGGTTTAACGGGAGTTATGCAGGGTGTAATTTCTATTGATATTCAGCTTCACGACACTGCATTTATCGTGGGGCATTTCCATTATGTAATGTTTGGCGGAACCGGTTTTGCTATGTTTGCCGCCTTTCATTACTGGATGCCGAAAATGTTCGGAAAAATGTATAATAGAAAATTAGCAAAGATTGCTTTTTGGTTCATATTTATAGGGTTCAATTTCCTTTACTTTCCAATGTTGGTTATGGGTTGGTTGGGAATGCCAAGAAGATATTATGATTATCTTCCACAGTTTCATCCTTATCATTTAATTTCTACGATAGGGTCATGGATTTTGATTATAGGATTAATTATAATGTTTTATAATTTGTTCAAATCATTAAAAAGCGGACCTATTGTTACCGAAAAAAATATATGGGGCGGCGAAACATTAGAATGGCAAATTGATTCTCCACCGATACACGAAAACTTTACAGAAATTCCTGTTATTGAGGAACGCCCTTATGTGTATAAAGATAATGAACCCCCTGTTGAAAAGGAGGAAACAGTTTGAGTACAAATACACTAGTACATGTAGAAGTTAATATTCACCGTGATGATATCGGTGCACGATTGGGAATGTGGCTTTTCCTGTTCACCGAGCTGATATTATTTGGCGGTATGTTTATAATTTATTCTGTTTATAGATTTACTCATCAGGAAGAATTTCATCTTGCAGCTCAGGAGTTAAACACAATTATCGGAACGTTTAATACTATTATTCTTCTTACAAGTAGTTTAACCATGGTTGTATCAATTGTTGCTATTCAAAAGCAGAAAAGAAATTTGTCTTTATTATTTCAGATGTTAACAATTTTCCTAGCACTCTTTTTTATGGTGAATAAATATTTTGAATGGACAGCTAAATTCCATCATGGAATTTATCCGGGTTCAGATACATTATTAAATGAAAATTCAGGGCATATACTCTTTTTTGGTTTGTATTATATGATGACAGGATTACATGGATTACATGTAATAATTGGTGTTGTTATGATTTCCTTTATGATGAGATTTACATTTAAAGGTATAGTTACTTACGATAATTATGTAAAATTAGAAAACACAGGTTTGTATTGGCATCTGGTGGATATTATCTGGATTTTCTTATTCCCTCTATTTTATCTAATTACTTAATGATGAAAGATGGATAAACAAGATATTAATACAGAACATTCTCACGGTTACGGAATATACGTTTTAGTTTGGCTTGGTTTATTGGCTTTAACCGGTTTAACTGTGGCGGTTGCAGGTATTAATATCGGCGGATTCACTATTGTTACTGCACTACTAATTGCATCAGTTAAAGCATATCTTGTACTTGCG
The DNA here is from genome assembly GCA_022564295.1 of Bacteroidota bacterium. Classification (GTDB taxonomy): domain Bacteria; phylum Bacteroidota; class Ignavibacteria; order Ignavibacteriales; family Ignavibacteriaceae; genus BMS3ABIN03. Next base: position 144,379 of record JADFLR010000008.1, read on the forward strand.
ATTTTTATGCATTTACGAAGTGAAAGTAAGATATTCACTGTGTTTGCGTTAGTGGCGGCATTCTTTTTAATAATTTCATTTATTCTATTATTTTCAGATTATTCTTTTCAATAAAGGATTGATATGTCGAGTGGAGCTTCGAATTTTGTAGGATCAGTAGACGGCGTTTTTTTACTTTCTATTATTATATCGGTTTTCTTTCTTGTTTTAATTACTACAATGATGATTTATTTTGTCATCAAATATAGCAGGAAAAGAAATCCGAAAGCAGTAAATGTGCACAGTAATACCTTACTGGAGGTAACATGGACAATCATACCTTTGATACTTGTATTAATTTTGTTTTGGTATGGTTGGGTCGGCTACAAAGAAATGGTAGATATTCCCGAGGATGCGATGACTGTAGAAGTTACTGCACAAATGTGGCTATGGAAGTTCAAATATGAAACAGGAAAAGTAACGGATTCATTATATGTTCCTGTAAAGAAAGCGGTTAAATTGATATTAACTTCCAACGATGTTAATCACGCTTTTTTTATTCCAGCCTTCAGAGTTAAAAAAGATGTTTATCCCGGCACCAAAAGAACAATATGGTTTATAGCGAATGATGTTGGCGAGTATGATATAGCTTGTGCCGAGTACTGTGGTTTAAATCATTCCTACATGTATTCAAAAATATTTGTGATGCCCGAAGCTGAATTTAAAAACTGGTTGAATGCTGTAAGTGATGAAGACCCTAAATTGTTAGAAGAGTTAACCGGCGGCGATGAATACAATTCAGAAAATCAATGAAACAAAAAATTAATTGCTTGGTTCACGTTGAAAGATAAACTTAAAATATTAGCTGACCTTACAAAAATAAAAATCACGATATTTGTAATGTTAACAACGGCTGTAGGGTTTGTTGCAGCAGCAGGTAAACTAACTTCCGTTTTTGTTGGAGTTTGTTTCGGATTATTGTTATTAGCCTGTGGTTCGGCAGTTATAAATCATATACAGGAACGACGAACGGATGCTTTGATGAAGAGAACAAAGAACAGACCAATACCATCGGGTAAAATATCTGTTAAATCGGCAGTAATATTATCGGCTGTTTTACTCATATTCGGTTCTGCTTTACTTTATTATAACGGCGGCAAATTAGCATTGGGCTTAGCTGTATTAAACCTGTTGTGGTACAATGGATTTTATACACCGCTTAAGAGAGTAAGCTCTTTAGCAATACTGCCAGGGGCTTTAGTTGGGGCAATACCACCGGCAGTTGGATGGGTAGCTGCAGGAGGATATATTTTTGATAAAGAGATCATTATTATTTCTTTCTTCTTCTTTATATGGCAGGTTCCTCACTTTTGGCTATTGCTTATGTCACTAGATCAGGAATACAAGAAAGCAGGTTTTCCAACAATAACAAAATATTTTAGCCGCGATCAGCTATCAAGGATTATTTTTATATGGATGGTTGCAACTGTTGTTACTGGACTTTTAATACCGTTTTTCAACGTCGTTGATTTTTCATTTGTTTATTACTCGCTTTTTATCGGCGGGGCCTGGTTAACCTGGAATGCAGCAAAACTATTGAGCCGCCAGGTAGAAAATATTTCATTCAAATTTGCTTTTAGAGATATAAACTTATTTGCTTTGCTGGTAGTCGTTGTAATATCAATTGATAAACTAATTATCTAAATCTTGATTATGAGAATATAAATGGAGTTTTTGAAAGACATAGCTTTACCTCAATCCGCTGAACATATTCAGTTGCTGCACTATATGCTTATCCTGATTTTATTTTTATTTATTCCATTTGTCAGTGCAATATTTGGCGGAACGGTTTTATCTGTTTTTTACAAAAAGAAAGAAAAAATTGATCTTGATGAAAATTGCAGAAAGTTTTCTCAAGATATAATTGAATTAGTTACAGTAAATAAAAAAGCTGGATTTATATTAGGGCTTGTACCTCTTTTAACTGCAATATTAATATTCTCTCAATTATTTCAGTCTAGCGAAAATTCAAATTTAGTATATCTCGGAATATCTTTTTTACTTTTCGTTATTGCATTTAACTTTATTTACGATTATCGAAATTCCTTTAATTATTTGAACAATGTTGACCTGAATTCAGGTAAAATTGGAGTTGTTTTCCTTTTCTTCGCTCTTTGGTTTTTCTCAGCCGGAATGTCGGTCGCAGTATTTTATGATAATTGGAAACCGGAAGGAATATTTAGTTCTCTTTTTAGTTCAATTGTTATAATCAGGTTTTTATTCCTATTAGTTTCCGCATTTGCAATAACCGGTGGGGCAATACTGTTCGGATTGTTTTATCTCGATGGCGGAAAAGCAAATCTTGATAAAAATTACGGTGAGTTTGCAAAATGGAAAGCATTAAAAATTACTTTTACAGCAACTATTCTGTTACCATTACTTTTTTTCGCTAACCTGGTAATTATCCCGGGTTCATCATTATCAGGCGGAGTATTTGCATATATAATTATCGGATTATTTTTACTCTTCCTCGCTTATAATTTTTTGTATGTGATATTTGTTAGGTTCAGCAGCAAATTTACAGCGTTATTATTTTTCAGTTTACTCTTTATGGTTCTTACCATAATAATTAGTGATCAGTTGGTTATAAGTAATTCTACTAAAGTTTCTTCGGCAATTCTTGCTGTTCACTACGAAGAGTTATTAGCAGATCTGAAAGGAGAAGGCGGTCCGGTGGAATTAAGCGGGGAAGAAATATATCAGATTAGATGTGTTGCCTGCCATAAATTTGATGTAAAACTTGTTGGTCCGCCGCATAACGAAGTAGTACCAAAATATTTTGGTAACGAAAATCAGTTAACAGCATATATTAGAAATCCTTCTAAAATCGATCCGAATTATCCTCCTATGCCTAATCCTGGATTAAGACCTAGGGAGGCTAAAGCAGTTGCAGAGTATGTTCTCGAGCAAGTAAAGAAGAATGTTGAGAAGCAATAAAAATGAAGGATAAATTGAATTAAATTATTTTGATGAAGATCCCATCTCTTCAAATTCTTCTTTTGATATAAGTTTCATCGCTAATAGAAAGAGAGTGTCATCCTCCTTATAAATATGACACCGTATAGTTTCCGCAATTGCTTTCCCCTGTTCATAAGCAAGTTCAAAAACAATTTCACGGGATTTTTTATCTTCTAATCTTGATCCCAATCCTAAAAAATTCAATTACAAAGCGCTAAACTGAGTAACTTTATTAAGACAAGTAAAATATGCTGTCAGATACCAATTAAGCATCATTCCATAGTTAGCTGAGTCAAACTCTAAGTTGTTGTCTGAAATAATTGCTTGGAATATTAATGAAATTTTAGGTAATATTGACTAAATTAATAACTAAATCTTATACATTTATCATAATCTATTTTTAATTAATAACTTTAACGAGGATAACATGAAAAATGCTTCAATTTACTTTGCTTTTCTTAATGTTCTGATCATTTCAGCAATTTCTTTTGGACAAACGTATAGTGGACCAGCAACAGGGAATGTAGATGGAGGTGCGGTTGTTACAACAGATGATTTTCTTTTTGTTCCAATTGGTTCTGAGTTGCCGTCCAAACCGAAAATAATAAACATTGAAGAATCGAATTTTGGGCCAATGTATTATTCTGGAGATATGGAACAATTTGATAACTACGTATATAGTGAGGACAAAAGTGCAAACAATAATGGCGGCGGAGAAATAGGATTAAATTTCGAACTTTACAGTTTCCCTGCAATGCCGATGGGCAATTCAATTCCACCCGATAATCATATGGCTGTTGGTCCAAATCATGTTATTACTACTGTAAATAGCAGATTTCATATTTATGATCGTGAATCAAACTTGTTAAAGAATATAGATGCAGATGCATGGACAACACCTGTTTTACCAAATCCTGGGGCGTTTGATCCACAAATTATTTATGATCATTACGAGGGAAGATGGTTTATGCTATGGGATAGTCAAGATGATGGAACTAACACAGCATTTTTTCTGATTTGCTATTCTGATGATTCTGATCCCTTAGGTACCTGGTATATGTATGCTCTGGATGCGACTTCAAACGGGAATACCACCACAAGTACCTGGGGTGATTATCCGCAATTGGGATACGATGACCAGGCGATTTATATAATGTCCCGTCAGTTTGGATTTGCTGGGGGCTACTTCTATAATAAAATAAGAATACTTAATAAAACTGAACTTTATTCTGCCAATGCAGGACCACTCAGCTGGACAGATATCTGGAACATTAGCGATATTGGCAACTCATCAAAACTCGACGTTATTCATCCTGTTATTTCCTACGATGCTGGTAATAATGCAGCGTATTTTTTGTGGGCTAACAGAAACGGTGCTAATTACTACGTTTTATATACGATTTCTGACCCCATAACAAATCCGGTTTTAACTGGAGTTCAACTACCTGTTGCACAATATTTTGCAGCTCCAACTGCAAATCAGTTAGGAGGAGGCACACCAAGAATTGATTCGAATGGAAGCCACATTAAAACACAGCCGGTTTTAAGAGACGGAAAAATATATGCAGTACATTCAATAAGGAACTCGCTATTTGCTGGTTATGGTAGTTTAAAATATTTTACTATTAATACAAGCACGGTTACAATTGAAGAACAAGTAGAACAAGGAGCTGAGGGTTTCTTTTATATATTTCCTGATATCACAGTTGATAAAGATCATAACTTAGCAATAACGTACAGTCGTTCAGCAGATACCGAATATATAGGAGCATACTACTCAACAAAGTTAGGTACTGATCCACCAGGGCTTAGTCCAAGTAAGGTAATGAAGGAAGGACAGGGTAATTATGTGGTTACATTTGGAGGATCACGAAACCGTTGGGGCGATTATTTAAGTGCAGCCCTCGACCCGGTGAACCAGTATAATATATGGTTATTTTCAGAGTATGCAGCAGATGTAAATGAATGGGGAACATGGTTAACGGAAATAAGAATGCAACCATTTTCGGGTGTTAGAGCACATACACTAACTCCGGATTTAGATTTTGGAAATATTGAAGTAACTACCACTAGTGAAACCATAACAGCAATTCTTGCAAATTATGGTGATAAGGATTTAATAATAAATGATATTCCTTCTTCGTTGGGTGATTTTAGTCTGGATAATGCTCCTACATTTCCTCTAACCCTCTCAACTTATGATTCGCTATCGCTTGATTTTACGTTTAGTCCAACAGTTGCTGGTGATGCAGAAGAAAATTTTATTGTTACCAGTAATGATCCTAATTTTGAAGGATTCACCTTGATGGCTCACGGGTATATAATCTATCCGGCACTAGATAAGGTAATGTATGCATCTTCCGGTCCTCAGAATAATGGGGAAATATTGTCTGTAAATAAAGAGACCGGAGAAGGTACAAAGATCGGCCCTTCATCTTATAATGAAATTTTGGGACTTACGATTAGCCCGTTAAATAATGAGCTGTATGGTGTCATATCAATCCCATCTGAATCTCAGATACTCAGGGTTAATTCTCTTGGCGGAGACTCATATTTCCTATATTCTTTAGACCTGGGAAATATGGTGGCCATTGCATTTGATACATCAGGTACCTTATACGGTGCATTGGAATCAGGTGATATTTATTCTATTGATCTAACTAACGGAAGCTATGAATACGTTTCCACTGCCCAAATTGAGTTGGTGGCGATTACCTTCGAGCCAATGACAAATGATTTATGGGCTACAATAAAGGGAGGATTTGGAGTTTCAAAGGATCAGATATTTAAAATTGATTTAGCAACCGGAGATACAACCTTAGTGGGTCGGACGGGCTTAAATAATGCCACCACAAATGCTCTGTCATTTGATGAGAATGGCGTATTGTATGGTATAAAGGGAGACGGACCACAAGTGAGTGATCTATTCACAATAGATTTAAATACAGGGGAAGGAACAATTGTCGGTTCAGTAGGATTACAGGCGTTAACGGGTTTGGCATATGCAGAAACCGGAATTGTTAACGATGTGCAAGACGATGAAAGCAATAATACCATACCTACAGACTTTGCATTATCACAGAATTATCCAAACCCATTTAACCCAAGTACATCGATTGAGTTCTCGGTTCCTGTTGGTGCTAATGTAACACTAACAATTTATAATTTGTTAGGTCAGATTGTTACAACCTTGGTAAATGAAGAAGTTAGTGCCGGACATTACAGTACAGTCTGGAATGGTACCGATGGTAATGGATACCAGGTAAGCAGCGGAATTTATTTTTATGAGATGAAGGCTAATGGAAATAACGGAACAGCTTATTCTCAAATGAAAAAAATGGTTCTTCTGAAATAACGACATTTGCCGGTCACCTTGGTTTCAATTTCTCCGAAGGTTGCAGGCAATAGGTAATTGTTAAGCCCCGATTTATCTGCTCACTCTATGTCTTACAGGCAGATTCGGGGCTTTTTTATTATCGGTTAATGTTTATATATTATTTCCTCTAATAAAATGAATTGTTATATTTTTTATTACTAGAATAATATTTATGAAATATTAGGTAATATTAACTTCATTAATAGATAAATCTTATATATATATCATAAACCATTTTTAAACGATAACTTTTTTGGAGGATAATATGAAAAAGGATTTGATTTATTTTGTCTTTCTTAATGTGCTGATTATTTCAGCAATTTCTTTTGGGCAAACTTATAGCGGACCGGCTACAGGAAGTGTTAGCAGCGGTGTTGAAGTAACTACTGATAATTTTCTTTCTCTACCAGTTGGTTCCGAACTTCCTGAAGAAACACGAGTTTACGAATTAATGGAATCTAATCTCCCACCAATGTATTATAAAGGTGATACGCAAGTATTTGACAATTATGTTTATATAGAAGATGAAAGTGCAAACACAAGAGGTGGTGGAGAAATAGGTATTAATTTTGTACTTCACAGTTTCGAATCGATTGGACCACAGGGTGTTACCCCACCCGATCCGGCAATGGCAGTTGGACCAAATCACGTAATCGCTGCGGTCAATCGAAGATTTCATATATACGATAGGGAGGGAAATTTATTAAAAAATATTTCCGAATCTGCCTGGATTGCACAAGTGGTGGGCACTCCTTTTATATCAGATCCACAAGTTATTTATGATCACTATAATGGCAGATGGGTAATACTTTGGCTTACTATAAATAATCCCATTTTTGAAGCGCCTTTTGTTATTTGTTATTCAGATGACGAAAATCCTCTTGGTACATGGTATATGTATGCTATTGGTTCAGAGTTGAACGGTAACACTTATGCTGGTAATTGGGGTGATTATCCTAAAATAGGTTATGATGATCAAGGATTATATATAAATTCTCGCCAGTTTGCGTTTGCTGGTGGGTATAATTATAACAAGTTAAGGACTATAAACTCCTCCGATTTTTATGCTGCTGAAGGTGGACCTATATCGTGGACGGATATATGGAATATTAGATTAAATGGACAACCCATTGATGTTATTCATCCTTGCTATTCGTATGATGCTGGAGCTAATACTGCATATTTTGTATATGCTCGATCGGGAGCGGGTGCCACTAATTTTTATACTCTTTTCAGAATTTCTGATCCAATAACCAATCCGGTTTTGACCAGTGTTAGTTTACCTATTCCAAGTTATGTTAGAGCTCCAAGTGAACGGCAG
>JADFLR010000026.1 GCA_022564295.1 Bacteroidota bacterium
CGAATGCAAATTATGAGGCTTTAGGTAGTGTGAAAGATTTTTGTTAAGAATGTAGCTTAACCCAAGATATATACTTTTGGGTAAAACTAGGTTAATTGGGGTTTTGGTTCTAAGAGCATCATCAAAGTATTCCGTTATTCAAGCAAAGGAGGAATTATGAAAGCCACAAGTAAAAAGGTGCAAAAAACAAAAGCACCGACTGCACTAGAACATGCAGCTAAGTTGATTAAGCGTCACGCTGCAAAACAGCCAGTAAGCATTCGTCTGACAAAAGAGCAGATGGAGGCAATTGAAAAGCAGTGGGGAAATTTTGATCCAAAAGATATTGATGTATTGGCGGCGGAGGGCGTTACAGTTCAATTATATGCCGTACCAAAAGACAAAAAGAGTAATGTTCCTCCGGGAGTTATTTTAAAGACTGTCTATTCTTCAGGTGGTATTGACCGATGTGTCGCTATTGCCAGAGGAGAAGTTGATTGTCCTTTTGAAAAAATTGCTTTGCCATTAAAAAGTTTGAATCAAATGTCACATTACCAAAATGAAGAACAGATGAAGATTGGACAAGCACAGAAGAAAATTGAAAATAATCTCCGCTATTTAGAGTCATTGGAAAAAACTTTAGTAGAGCGGCGGAATGTTTTGAACTTTGAAGAAGTTCAAAAGGGAATGAGGGAAGATGAGGATTTGGTTGTCCTTAAAGGATTTTGTCCTCTCGATGAATGCAAGGATCTTAAAGCAGAAGCAAAAGAAGAACTAATTGACATCTGGCATTTTGTAGTACAAGCCTCACTGGAACTTAACTTGACGCCTGATGACATTGTAGAAGAATACAAAAGAAAAAATCAAATTAATCGAGACCGACAAAAAAACAGTTATTAGTTTTGTAACGAATTTATCAATTTGTCAATCTCAGAGAAATTTGTTGTTCCTATTTTATTAATTATTTTAATTACTGTCGAAAAAGTAAATATATCAGCTTCCTTACAAAATCTTCATAAGCTAATATCACGCAAAGGCTGCAGGATATATGGTTTAACCACAATGCAAGATATGAGTTCTTCGATATTCATCCCCGGCTATTCCCTCGCCAGTATTGTATTTGAAAAAGGGGACTAGATATAATCACTTCTGCCTAATGGTACTAAACGCATTCTTTTCCAGCAGACAGATGCAAATTAAAACAATGTCCGGTTAATCTCAATAGATATGGGGTATACTTATCTTGAACTTGAACCTGAGCTACCTCTGAGTTCAAGTTCAAGGTTATGATTAAGAGTATGAGAAGGATTATGAGGGAGGAGATGATTGACTGCAAGGCAAAGATTTCAGACATGGTCAGCCAGGAATTTATCTGATAGTCATCACACAATGTAATTGCAATCACAATAGTATACATAGGCTTAGTTAATATTTGCAATTCAAAAAATATTTGTTGGAAATAAATTATTAATCTGATATATTTATTATACTTATTTAGATTAAATCTGAATAGTAATAATAAAAACTATTTATTAATAAAATACAGAAGAGGTAAAAAGTTGAGATACGGATTTGCAACACTAACAGTTTTAGTTGCAATGTTTATGTTGCAAAATATTGGGTTCTCACAGGAATTCGATTTTTTTGAACCTCACACCACTCTTGGCGGTTACGGGGAACTTCATTATAATTACAGTAAAACTGAAGATGGGAAAAGTAAGAAAATTTTAGATTTCCATCGGTTTATTATTTTTTTCGGATATGCATGGACTGAAGAATGGTCGTTTAAATCAGAATTAGAGTTGGAGCACAACCTTGTTGAAGAAGGGCAAGGTGAACTTGAACTTGAACAGGCTTACGTCAACTATCATCACGCCAATTATCTTGGTTTTCAAGCCGGTGTAGTGCTTGTATCTGCAGGATTGATAAACGAATATCATGAACCTCCCAGATTCTTTGGAGTTGAAAGACCATTTTACAATAAAGTAATAATTCCAACAACCTGGTTTGGTAACGGTTTAGCATTATATGGATTTGCCAGTGGATTTGATTATAAACTTGTAGTGATGGAAGGATTGAACAGTGATAAATTCTCTGCGAGCTCAGGAATAAGAAACGGAAGACAAAAGGGATTTAAAGCTGATGCCGAAAATCTTTTATATAATGGAAAGGTCGATTATTTAGGAATACCAGGATTAAAAATTGGTGTATCTTATATTTATAATAATGCAAAAGGCGATTCTACTACTAACCAAATTGGTCTTGCTGAATTCCATGCTCAGTATCAAAAATCTGGATTGTATGCTGCCTTTGAAGTTGGTAATATTAGTTACGATTCAGGTGATATTGAAGCATCACGTGGATTTTATTTTGATTTAGCTTATGACTTTGGAAGATTCTTTCAGATTCAATCTAAAATAATTCCGTTTTTCCGTTATACAGATATTAATACTGCAGCGGAAACAATAAGCGGAGGCAATTCGGAAAAAGAATATCACTATACACAATGGATGATTGGTTTATCCTTCCTGCCAATTAATCAGGTAGTATTTAAAGTTGATTATGGAAAAAAAACAATTGAGTTAGGTTCTGTGACAACTGATTTGTTTAACCTCGGCGTTGGATACATGTTTTAATTAAAAGGAAGGTAAAGTATTATTTTTAAATTAATTATTTAATTATGATTTTGAAATCTTTTGTTACTGCTGTTATATATTTTTTATTTTTTTCTTCAGCAAATATTTTTGCGCAGGAAATAAAGGAAAGAACCGAAACGATTATAACGGAATCATTTGAGAAGGATGTGAACTTTACATTCCGGAAATATACTTTGCCTCCCAATATTAAAAGAAAAATTGAATATATCGTAAAGCAAAAATTCTTTAAAGATTTGTTATACGTTTACAAAATATCTCTTAACGATACCGCTATTGCATTTGGATTTTTGGATAACGTTATCGGTAAGTCCATGCCTATAACCTTTTTTGTTTTATTAGATGTTGAAGGTAATATTATTTCAACAAACATTATTAAATATAGAGAACCTTACGGCGGAGCAGTTTCAAATGAAAATTGGAATGAACAATTTACCGGAAAAAACAGCGATTCTGATTTTACGATTGGCAAAAGTGTAAACGGCATTAGCGGTGCAACAATTTCCGTTAACTCGGTTACTAAAGGAATTAGAAAAATCACACTTCTTTACGAAGAAATTAAGGATGATATATGAGCTATAAATTGTTCGAGTTGGATAAAACACTTAAAAATTTTCTGATTGCAATTTTATTTGTTCTCACAACCGGGTTGGGAGCGGGTTTGATATACTTAAATTATACAACAGATTATACACCAAAAGGAACAATAGAAAGATTTAACGGGACAAATATTGAACAGGAAATGGATGATTTTGATATTCCAGAAAATTATCCAAAACCAATTTCTGAGATGCTGATAACAACGCATAACCATATACTTGGTTTTTCTTTCATCTTCTTCATTACAGGAATGATATTTTACTTTAATTCAATCATCAATGGCTTTTGGAAAGCCTTCTTACTAATTGAACCTACAATCTCAATTGTAATTACTTTTGGTTCTATTTGGCTGATGCGGTTTGTACATGAAGATTTAGTTTACCTTACCATATTATCCTCAGCAATATTGTATTTATCATTTTTTATAATGGCAGGAGTCTCTGTCTATGAATTGAAATTTAAGAAAGAATCTATCTCCGAATAACTTTAATCTTTAGATGTTTATTTATAATGACCGCAAAATTATGATTAGATAATCATGTTTATTAATTTTGCACTTATCAAGTAAACAAATAAAGAGTAAATGATCCCATTAGGTCATCAGCATCTAATTATTTTCTAATGGCGTAGTCAGTTAAAATGAAAATAGTAATTAAAATTTTATTTACTGTATTAACATTCATTTTTTTTCAGCAGAATCTTATTCTCAGGGAACATGGGAGAGAATTGATAGCCCTACCGACAATTTTCTTAAATCAATTTATTTTGTTGATAGTTTATACGGTTGGGCTGTTGGAAATTCAGGCACAATTATTCACACCTCCGATGGGGGAGATAGCTGGATTATTCAGGATAGTAAAACTATAAATGAAATAGTAGATGTTTTCTTCCTAAATAGAAATCTTGGCTGGGCGTCTGAATGGAACTATACAAATGTTCCATTTGGAACTCTGTTACTGAAAACGACGGATGCAGGTTTGAACTGGACAGCAGAACCTTATCGGGAGGATAATTTATTTATTACAAATATTCTCTTCATTGATTCATTAAACGGATGGATGGGTGGGATACCACATGCTCTTGTTAGAACAACTGACGGCGGAGTTAATTGGGAACAAGCACATATAGATACAATGACTTTCGCATTTTTTCCGGTATTAAATATTCAGTTCTACAATTCGCATTATGGATATGCATGCGGAGGAAGATTTGATATTGCCGGTGTAATATGGAGAACAACAAGTGGTGGAGATAGTTGGACACCGATTGATCCATTATATGCACCTCCGGATGAAATTTGGCAAATGCATTTTTTTGATTCTCTAAACGTCATTGGTGTTGGGGGCGATCCGGATCAATTTGGTGTAGGATTTATTAAGACAAGTGATGGTGGTGAAAGCTGGAATTACAATGAGATTGGAATATTTGGTACTGCTAAAGCTGTTTCATTTAGAACTGGATCTGAAGGTTGGGCACCGATTCCGCAAGCACATTCCTTGGTTTACACTTTAGATTCTGCAAAAACCTGGACAGAAGTATATGCTCCTGATTCCTCTGCAATTTACGATCTTATTTTTCCTGATTCACTTCATGGTTTTGCGGTAGGTGAAGAGGGAGCAATATTAAAATATAATCCTCCAATTGTTAATGATGTAAAAGTAATCGCACAAACTATACCTAATGGTTATCATCTTTATCAGAATTTTCCTAACCCATTTAATCCAGCAACTAAAATAAAATTTTCTATTCCATCAAACGAAATAGGAAAAGCATCAAAAGTTAAAATGGTTGTGTATGATATACTTGGTAACGAGGTAGCAACTATATTAGATAAGGAGTTGCTCCCGGGAAATTATGAAATTCAATTCGGAGCTACGATAGACAACAGGCAATTAGTTAGTGGAATATACTTCTATCAGTTGAGAACAGGTGGATTTGTACAAACAAAAAAGATGATCTTAATGAGATAACTATCTTACTATGTTGTATGGTCTGCTACAATCATTTTGCTGAAAATCATATTGAGATGGGGGAAACGACGATATTGAAAAAATATGCTCCCACCGCTTGCCATTTATCAAATCTAATTGTATTTTCTACGTCACGATTCAACATTTACAGTCTGGAGAGGGCACTATATAAAAATGATTACTCTATTTAAAAGAAGTTTAAGAGATTCATTTGGTTTGTATTATATGATTGCAATTGCGATATCAGTATTATTATTGCTTATCACATTTTTGTAAGAGATACTGTTTACTCACATAAACTCTTGCTGCTAAAATATTAATCAACATACAGACCATTCTTTTGTAAAAAATTTATCTTCAAATAGTAAAAGTTCAATGCAAATTAATAAGATGATAAAGTCATCTTTCTTATAATGTATAGCAATACCTTTTTACTTCATTAATATCATTGCTTTTGTTTCAGATACTTCATTAACCATCAATCTATAGAAGTAAATACTGCTAATTAAGTTATTGTTAATTATAAGGTTAGATGTATTGAATTCAACATTATAATAACCTATTAGTTTATCCTCATTAACAAGCACTGCAATTTCATTACCCAAAACATCAAATATTTTTAAAGAAACAAAACCAGGTTCTGAAATTTGAAATCCGATTATAGTAGATGGATTAAAAGGATTCGGATAATTCTGTTCTAATTCGAATGATAAAGGTTTGACATTAACATCTTCAACATCCACTGTAGAAAAGTCAATTGGTGTTGTCCAAATCTGATAAGTGCCTGTTGAGTTGTCCATCCACACCGGCCATAGTTTAGAACTAGTTGAAGTGATATCAATATTATCACCTTGATAACCTTGACCCAAACCACCGATAGGGACCGGCTTATAATTATGATCACTTATCTCAAACTCAGACCAGCTATCACCTCCATCAGTAGAACGTGCAAGAAAAACTCCTGCCGAATCGTTAGAAGTATTTCTGTCATCATAAAAAATTACATTAACAGCACCAAACTTATCAATGTGAACAGTAGGGAAGTATTGAGTCTTTCCATTGTTTACTGCATCCTGATTAACCCTGATTGCGGAAGACCATGTTTGACCGCCGTCAGTAGAGCGGTTTAAAATTATGTCGGGATCAGAGCCGGCAGGTGCAAGATTTTTTTGACCCGTTACAATGTATATCCATCCTTGTCTTAGTCCATTTGTTGTATCGACTGCAATGCTTGGTAAACCGTTTACTCTTATATTGCCTTTATTTGTTAATACACCAGTAATTCCATTTACTCCAAATGCATTTTCGGTTACATTCCAATTTGCACCTCCGTTTGATGATGATGCAAATCCAATGAATATCTCTCTAAATGGAGAAACATCTGTTAATCCTGCCCAGCAAACATAAACCTCACCGTTAGGTCCGGTTGTAATATCGCCGCCGGCACTTCTGTTCGTTGGATTATTAATTTGTTGCGGTGTACTCCAGCTCTGTGCACCATCATCAGTAAATGCAAATGCAAGCGAAAATGGAGTAGTTAACTTAACCCATGCTGCGTAAGTCCTGCCATAAAATGAACTTGTAGTAATTGCGTCTGTTGTTATTGTAGCACGTTCCAAATCATCGGTTGAAATAGCATTTTGAAACGACCAGGTTTGACCGTTATCTGTTGAGAAGTGTGAGTATAAGCCAGCAAATGGAGACCTTCCTAGGCGTGTGATAATGAATGTACCATTTTTATCTATTGTTATTCCAGGATCGCCTCCGTGAAAAATGAAGGGTTCACCTGAACACGTATCACTTCCTTGCCAGCTATTACCAGCGTTTGTTGTAACATAAATTCCTTCGCTTATAAAGAAGGGAATGAAAGTTAATGTATTTCCTGATGAGAAAAGAACATTTTCATCTACAGGACTTTTAACAATGAATACTTCTGTTTGAGTAACTGAACTTGGATATATTCTATAATTCTCACCAATTATAAGAGAAGATTTTTTATTAAAATGATTTTGAGGTAATACGCTTGCAGATATAACAATCCATAAGAAAGTTATATATAATTTTTTTAGTAACAACAGTTATTACCTTTTACTTAGTGCAAAATTTATTTTATTAAAGAAAAAAATTATAAAGTTCGGATTAAAATGTATAGCCCAAATTTAATGATGCAAAATAGTTTCTTGGAGCGCCAGCTTCATAAAATCTTTTATCAGCCGAGTTAGTGTTTGTGAACCCAACATACAGTAAATCAAAGATATTATTAACACCGCCGGAAACTAACAGGTTGAAGCTGCCGAATTTCATGTCGAATCCCAACACCGAATTTAGCAGGTTATATGCATCAGTTTTATCAGAATTTGCATCATCAACCCATAGCCCGCTAACTCCCATATAACTAAATTTTATGAACCCATTTAAACTTATGGTGAATGGATACGAGTACGCAAGAGAAATAAAAATATTATGTTCAGGAACACTTGGAACAATATTATCTGAAAAATCCTCTTCCGATTCCACAAATCCAGTTGAATCGAATTCAATTGTCTTTGCGAAATATGAGTTGTAGATGAAGTCAGAATATGTGTAAGAAAATATAAATTGTAATCCTTCAACAACTTCTAATTGTGTACCTAATTCTAATCCCATCCTGTTTGTTTCTGCAGCGTTTCTGAAAAATACATCTCCTAAAACTTCGAAAGGAACAATTTCATTATCGATTTTAATATTAAAAAAAGTTGCTTCAAACAAAATATTTCTAAAATATTGAGCATCGTACGATATTATATTTCCCTTAATTCCCAATTCAAAGTTTATTGATTCTTGCGGTTGAAGTTCCGGGTTGTATAGATCAGCGGGATCAAAAGGATCTAATTCATTCTTTGCCGGGCTGTCGAAACTTAATCCGAAAGACGTGTAAACTGCAATATGGGGAGTAATCTTATAATTCAGAGCAATTTTTGGAGTGAATGCATTAAACGTTCTTTCATCTGTTCGGGAAGGAAGCGTTTCTTCTGTAATATTATATGAAACGTAATCATATCTTCCGGAAAGTAATACGAACATTCTGTCTTTTAATAGTTCAAAATTATTAGAGATATAAAAACCGGTATTGTTTATGCCTTCATCCAGCAATTGTAAAAGCTGATCACCTTTCTGACCGTTAATGTTATCATAAAATTCTATGCGTGCCGGCTGAAGAAAAATATCCGCACCGATTGAGAACTCATTTTGCATCCCCAAAATATCAGTGCGATTAGAATATCGTGTTGTTAATCCCAAACCGTTTCTGTTAATTATTTTATAAGTCCTTGAAGGACGATGAAAAAATTTCATCGTTCCGTAAGTAGTAATTTCTATTTCGTTATTTAATGAACTACCAAATTTTGTGTTGAATCTAACTCCTAACCTTCCCTTAGTTGATATCCTTTTACTATCTCTATCAACCTGTCTTTGGTCTGCCTGGAAAGGATCTTCTTCAAACTCTTCTTTTGTAAGAGAACCCGGAAGTTTAATTAATCCATCAACAAAATACCCAAGAATTTTTAAGCTGGTGTTATCTCCCGGATGAACTTCTAAAACTGTATTAAAGATGTGCCAGTATTCATTGTTATGTACTCTGTAGCCAGTGTAATTTTGGTAACTGTAAGTAGCTAAAAATCCATATTTGTCTGAGCGGACCCCTGTTTTAAAACCATTTCTCCTTAAATCGAATGAACCAAATTGATTGAATTGTACGGCGAACGATCTTGGAAAATCCACATCATTTATAAAATTTACAACACCCCCGGGAGCATTTGTATATAACGAAGATGAGTTTCCTTTTACGATTTCAATTCTGCCTATTGAGTTAAAATCTATGGCTTCTATTCTAGTTTGTCCGTCTGGTTCTGATTCAGGAATACCATCTAATAAAATTCTTACACCTCTAATGCCGGAGTTTGATCTACTTCCAAATCCCCTTATTGAAATTCTTACATCATGATTACCGTATCTCGATTGCAAAAACATGCCTGGGATTGATTGCAAAACATCAAACACTCCAACCTTTCTATCGTATTGAAATAAAGAGTTATTGATTCGAACAACCGGGTAAGGAATATCTATAATTTTTTTATTTACTCTAGAACCTGTAACCACAACATCATCTAATTCGTATTGAAGTGTATCTACTAAAAGGTAATGAATTGTAGTATCTGCCTTCTCAATTTCCTGTGTAAAACTAATATTGTTCCCAAGTACTAGTATTAAAGTAGTTAATACAATTAAATATTTTCTCATTTAAACTATTTCCCGCGTTTATAAAGTGAATAGGAAATTACAATCAAAATTTACCAATTTATTTTTAATCCGTTAACACAAAACATATAATCTTCCTGTAAAGAAAAAAAAGTGATGTGTTAGAAAATGGGTTTGTGTTAGAAACTATAACTGAAAAAACAAATTTACACCAATTCCTGACAAAAGCATTTGGCTTGTCGCAACTGAAGTTCCCTCTAAATTAAGCTACTCAGAATCCTGTACAAAAGTATAACGTACATTATAATCAATAACTAACACTTTTCATCTTAAAAAGATAACTGAGAAAATATATTTTCATAGTAGGAGGATAAAATTTAACAAATTATTATTAGACAAATTGTTAAACAATAACCCCACATTTCATTTATAATTTAATTAATTTGTAGACGGCTAATTTAACAATCATAATCAATCTTTAAGTTAGTATTATGAAAAGAAAAAATAAAAATTTAATCTTATTTGTAATTATGGTTATAACTATTATGCTTACTTTAAATGGATGTTTCTCTCCACAAAAAGAAACAGCGTTAATGAAAGAAGCCGGTATCGAAGTCTCGGCAATTGAATACAAAATAAGACTTGGTGAATTTGGATATCGTTTTGCCGGGATCGTTGAACTCTCTGCAGATGAAATAATTTCTAAAACGATGGATAATGAAATTAAAAAACAGGCTCTTTTATGGAAAATTTACGCAATCCCGGCTATGATAAGATCATTATCTATTAATGATCCTCTTGCAGCAGGAATTGACTCCTGGATTTTATCCGTTCAAATGAATCAGTATTTCGAAGTTGGATATGGGAAAGATCTTTTTGGCGAATATCAGGATATAGCTATAACCTCATCAAAATTAATTTTGAGCGATATTGAAAATTTAGCTAGAAAACTCAAAGGTGCTGATGATATCTCTAGAGGACAAAAAATAGCAGAAGACTGGGCAAATGAAAATCCGATTAAAAATAGTAAATTTATGAGGGTATCTGCGCTGGATGAAGTAGCACATATTATTGGCTCAGCCGATTATAATTTGGGCACTACTGTGGAGGGTATTGCAATTTCAGTTAATGAATTAAAAAATCAGGTTACTCTCTATACTGATTATTTACCCAAGCAAATTAAATGGCAGGTTGAGTATGCAGCTTATGAAGTGTTTGGCGATTCTACCATGGGAAATATGATGCAAAATTTTAATACAATAACGCAATCAACCAGCAGAATAACGGACGTTGTTGAGGAAACTTCTTTACTGATAGAAGAGTTACAGCAATCAACATTGGATAATGTTAATTATCAAAGATTAGCTACACTAAAAGCATTAACAGAAGAAAGAATTGCAGTAATGGAAAGTTTAAAACTGGAAAGGATTGCTATTCTGGAAGATATTAACAGAGAAAGAAATGAAACACTCGATAGATTGGAAAAGATCTCGTATATGGCGGTGAACAAGACTACTATTTTTGCGGCAGATATTATTGATAAAATATTTTGGAGAGTGTTAATAATTTTAGCACTTGTTTTTGTTGGGGGATTTTTTCTCCTTATGTATCATAGGAAAAAATCATAATTCTATCTCCATTTTTTCTCTCGCAAGAAAACAATCTTTAAATCTTTGCTGGCATTGCTTTTCCATTTTCGTAAGGAATTCATCATCGTGATCGGGATCGTGATGTGTGATAGCTAATTGTTTAACTCCAGCCATCTCAGCAACCTGGATAGCTTGCTCGTAACTGCTGTGTCCCCAGCCCTTTTTATCTTTCAATTCTTCACTTGTATATTGTGCTTCGTGAATAAGTAGGTCTGCATTTTCTGCTAAGCGAACTACATTTTGATCAATTTCATCACCGTGCTCTATATCGGTACAGAACACAAACACTTTATCACCTCTTTCAACTCTATACCCAAAAGCACCGCCGGGATGCTTGTGTTTATTTGCAATTACTATTATTGGTGTCTTATTCTTATCTCTTCCTTCGAATACTTCCATTACTTTATCCAATAATATAAAATTGAATTCTGCTCCCATCTCATCTAACTGAACGGGAAAGTATTCCTCGTGCATCTGCATTTTAAAAATTTTTTCCAGGTTATCAATTTCACGTCCTAAACCCATTGCTAAAATGTTTATCTTCAGCTTTTTTGTAAAGGCAGGATCGAAGAAGGGAAATCCTTGAATGTGATCCCAATGAAAGTGTGAAAAGGCAATGAATAACTCTTCTTGTTTATGTCCGCTTGCAATGAATTCTTTGCCTAAATCTCTAATACCTGTACCTGCATCAAATACAGCTATGTTATTTGTATCTTTTATTTTTAATTGAACACATGTAGTATTTCCTCCAAAATCCTGAAATGCAGGACTACATACAGGAATAGAACCTCTTACACCAAAAAATTTAGCAATCATTTTTTTCTATCTAATTAGCAAGAAATCCTTCGCTGCTTAATTTATCTGCAAGAACAGCACCCAGAGATTTAATCACATCGGAAGCTTTATCGGGATCAATTGTTTCGGAAATACCGCTCCAGATAAGTTTTTTATCTTTTGTCTCGTACAAATTTGTTTCAAGCACAACAACAACATTTTTTGATAAATAACTTGATGAGTTGGCATATTGTACTGCTGCGTAATAGTGTCCGTAAAATCCATAATAGCTGCTATAAGGAATTGTATAGGCATAACCAGCTGTTACTCTTCGTTCTTTATCTACACCAACTAAGCGGGATACTAACACTGCATCAAGCTCCAGGTCGCTAAAATACTTTTCAAATGTTGTTGAGTCTATTATCTCATCGTATGGCATATAATCCATTGATGCAACTGCATCTATTCCACTGCTTTTGAAAGCATCCACAAGCCCATCTTCAAACTTTCTTTTTAATAACGGTTTTTTCTGATCAACAATGCCAAGGACTAATAGATTATGGATACTTCCTGTCTTATACTCATCTTCAGACCATTCACCAATTATCTTGGTTGTTGGCCCGCAGGAAATAAAAATGATGGATGAAAAAATTGTAATTATTAATGGAAGAATGTATCTCTTAATCATATTAATTAATTCTTAAATTTGTTTTAGAAAAGATTAATAATTTTAACTAAAGTTAAATAATCTTACGTTTGTTAACAACACAAAGATATTATCTGAACATAAGATCACTTTATTTTTACAACAACAAAAGTAATATCATCTTTCAATGGATAATTGCCAGCCCAACTCTTCGCCTCAATAATTA
Source organism: Bacteroidota bacterium (assembly GCA_022564295.1). Taxonomy (GTDB): domain Bacteria; phylum Bacteroidota; class Ignavibacteria; order Ignavibacteriales; family Ignavibacteriaceae; genus BMS3ABIN03. Next base: position 12,735 of record JADFLR010000026.1, read on the forward strand.
ATTGCTGAATCACATCGCCCGATTTCTTATTAGCTGCTTCATTAAATATTTCAACGGCTTTATCATAACCAAGCATATCACTATCCTCATTAAACAGCTCCGGAAATCCATCACTCATAAATAAAATAACATCACCTGGTTTAATGTTCACTTCTTCAGATTGATATGGAAAATCTTTCATACTTCCCATTGGCATACCTTTAACTTCAAGTTCTTCCACTGCATTTTTTTCAAAGCGGTAAAGTAATGTAAAAGGCATTCCCGCAGACGATAAAATAATTTTATTTTTGCTCAATTTTGCTATGGTCATTGACATAAACATTAAAGAAAATCCCATCTCCTTCAGCGCATTTGATGATTCTTTTAAAATTATGGAAGGATCGGGATTAGCAGCTTTAGCTTTAAATAAACTTTTAGAAGCGGCAACCATAGTTCCTGCTTGCATTCCATGTCCTGTTGCATCACCAACCGCAATTGTAAGTGTGTTATTATCATCTACATAAAAGTCATAATAATCACCTCCCACTTCAGTTGCGGTTTTCATGTAAACAGCTACCTCAAAGTTTGAAGATTGCGGAATTTCCTTTGGAAGCATAGATAATTGTAATTTTCTCGCTTCTTCAAGTTCTTTTGTCTTGCGTTCGTTCTCGGTTTCTAACTTTGCCTTTTCAATTTCCTGCTGTAATGTTTTTTCTGAAAGCGACTTAACTTGTTCTAATTGAATTTCTAAATCTTTATTAGTCTTGGCAAAGTTTCTTGCAAGAAAAACTGACATCGAAAGAAGTACTACAAGTAATGAATAATATGTGTACGGGAACAATATAAAGTTCCATAATTTAGGCACAACACTTAGTATGCTTAAAAATTTGTAGATTGATGCAAAAGTAAACGGAAGCATTCCAATAAGAATAATCCAGCTATCATTGTACAATAAAGTTCTTTTCTTAACGAGAGAAATTGTTATAACACGCAGCATCTCAATAATTATTATTATAAACAGGACAGTTAAAATATCAAATGCAGCAATTGGACTAACCAAAAACCAGATAAATATAGTTACACCGATTGCTGATAAGATTATAAAACTTTTTGGTAATTTATTATAAACGAGATAATATGTAAATCTTAAATATGCCAGTAATGTTAGAATTCCGATTAAATTGAATATTTTAAAATTCCAGATTGCAGCATATACATCATCGATAAAAATTCTTTCAAACCTGAAGAATGCAAGTAGAGCAACTAATAATGTAAGTATAGCGAAGTAGAGATTCGGCTTAAACTTTTTATAATAGAGATATAAAAGAAAATGGATTATGGAGAAAGCGAGTAACACGCCAAAGAAAAACATTTGATGCATTGAAGCATTTCGACTGATATTTTTTACTTCCTCTCTGTATTCTGATAATGAACCAATATTAAAATTGAATGATGGTGGAAGACCTTTTAGTATTCCTTCGTAAGTTATAAAACTTGATATGCGTATTGCTATTACATGCCTGGAAATACCATGCTCATCAGGTTGTGTTGGGAGAAATGTAAATGCAGCAACTTCAGGATGTTCATTAACATAGATACCTTCTTCATCTTTAAGATTTGAAGCAACAGTTCCATATCGGTGAACAGCAATTCCATCAACAAAAATCTCAACAGCTCCTACTAAATAAAGTTTCATCCCCAAGGGAGTACCAATTAATGTTGAATCAGTTTCAACAATTATTCGTACCCAGCCAAATCCTTGCCATTGATCATGAGGAAACTTTCCTACGTTGTATTCTTTCCAATCGCTGTCATCAAAATCGGGTTTAGACCATTCATAATTATCGCCGGGATTGAACCGGTAGTTTTCGGGGAATATTATCTTAACAGAATCCTGTGCAAAAACTGGAAGTGATATTGATATTAAAAGTATGAACAGTAAAAGTTTTAATGTCAGCTTCATGTTAAAGAAATATGCAAAGTTATTTTTAGAAAAACAATATTACTTTATTATGAATGGGGAATGGGAGCACATTATAAATACGAAAAGTTAAGAGAAAAATTTGAGGGAATATAATAGTTAGAATTATATTCCCTCTAAAAGCTGTACTTTAATAGCTCTGCCAGACAAATCCGATGTTAATTCCCCAATAATCAATTTGATTATCACCTCCGCCAAGTGCTTCACCCGATGAAAAAGCATAATTATATTTTCCATTTACGATCATGGTCAAATCACGATTTAAACTAATTAGAACACCTGCTTCCGGCGTTAAGCCAAAATGCCAGTTGTCGGTTTCAAAAGCGACCAAACCTATTTCCAATCTTTGTTTGATGTAATACATTCCTACTCCCGTACCAAAGTAAAACCTATATTGATCTCGCCTCTTACCAGTATAAAAATGAGCAGTGGCAAGAATAGGAAGAGAGTTGACAACTCTAACCTGAGTTCCGGTTACCGTAGCACTAACACCGTTTTGTACAATCTGAATTGGATCAGAAACTCTTTGATTAAATACAGTCCATGCAAATGATAATCCGAAGGATAAATTTCTATTCTGAAACCATCTTCCTTCAATACCAAAACCACGCCAGCTTACCTCGTCTATGTAATCATTTAAATTGCCGGTTGGAATAGAAACATTGTAGGTAATACTTCCTAAGCTTTGTGCAGAAACACTTGTTGTAATTATCAATATTAATATACTTGTATATAACCACTTCATAATTTTATCCATTATTTTTTAAAACTTTGTTAACTAAAAATTAATTTGCTCCTAAATATGGAGATTGATTAAATGCATCGTTTATCCTCTGAGTAATTCGGGAAGATGTGCTAAGATTACTACTTACTACGCCATTTATTCTTGCCAACCAAACTGCTCCAAATGTACTATCACCAGTATTTATCTTATCCGGATCAATCATCGTCATGAAAATAGTACCTGTTGTATAACTGTAAACGACTGAGCCTCCGCCATATCCCCATCCGGGATAACCACCCCACCAACCCCAGCCGCCCCAATAACCCCAACCAGGGTAAGATACCCTTGCATAATTATCTGTTACAGTAACTCCAACAAGAATAACAAAACCCGGTGCATCGGAAGTTATATCAACCGGAACTCTTTCATAACCTAAACTTGTCATATTATTTTCTATGGTTTGTAAGATGAGAGCATCTTTGCTTCTATCTATATCATCTTCGGATGTACCTTCTTCAACAAAATGCACCACCGTATCCGGCATCGCGTAAGTTGGTTTATTAAAGTTCGCGGTATTATCGAACAGTGTGATTACTGTATCGTAATCCGAAGTAGTTAACCCGTAATCAGGGTAACAGGAATACAGGAACAAAGTAGATAAAATTAGAATTGAGAAAAGAACTACAAGCTTTTTTAGCTTTGCTTTCATAAGTCAGCCTCCTTAATTAGTATGATTATTTTTTTGGTTTTTTAATTATAGGAACTTCGCCTGATACCTGAACGTCAATCAGCATTAGTAACTGGCTTTCGACTTGGTAAAACATTGCTGCATCGATAGGATTAAGTTCAGATTTAAATTTATTATAATATTTCCATAATAAATTTGTTCGTTTTGAATCTAGTTCATATTTTTTGTTAGCAAGCCGGGCTGCTACTTCATCTGTGAGATTGTAATAATTTTCTGCGTAATCTCTGATTAATTTTAATCTCTCGCCGCTCAACTCATCTAACTCTGATTCATATTCTGTATAAATAGGCCAAAATATATCAGCTTGCTCTATTATTAATTCCATTGTTTCGGCAATTATATCTCTTTTTTGCTCACGTAAATCTGTACGCAAATATTCCAGATATGAGATATCCTGTGCGATTAGAATGGAAGAAAATGAAAATAATAGAAATAGTATTAATGATTTCATAAGTCCGATTAAGTTATTTAATTGAAATAATTTTAGGCGAAAAATTAGTTATAAAATATTGCTTTTCAAATGATAATAATAATACTTCTTTCTACAATAAATAATTAATAGGACTGTAAAAATGGACATTCAACAAATAAATTATAAATCACCAAGGTTAACAATATTTGTTTTCATTATACTTAAAAAATCACCGCTAGCTGGTGTATTTGCACAAGGATTAAAAACTATTGGCTTAACACCTAAATTCATTAATTTATCATTTACTTCAATTAGTGGAGTGTCTTCCCAAAGCATTATTGTTGCTTTAGATGAAGCTAGGATTTTCTCAAAACCTTCCCACATCATATCATCCGGCAACTGATCAGGCTCCCAATGAAAACTTATAATCTTCAGATTATACCCATTACTCAAGTACTGATAGACAGGATGAGAAGCAACCAAGGTTGTTCCCTCAATTTTTTTAGCTGCTGCTTTCATTTTTTTATGAAGATCGGCTATATCATTTTTGAGCGATTGCAAATTTGATTTAAAGGTTTCCTCCGAATCAGGAAGTAAATTAGAGAGTGCCTTGTATACTTCCTCAACCTGTATAATTGTATTGTTGAAATCAAGCCAGGTCGTAAACGCAAATCCTTTATGCTCATGTTCTCCTTCTGGACCGTGGCTATGTGTTTGTCCTTCTTCCAGATCGATATATTTATCTTTGAAGGACAGGGAGGTATTAATCATTTTTGATTGTGGAAGACTTACCTTATCAACCCATTTCGCATATCCCGCTCCATTTAGTAAAATTAGATCTGCTTCCTGGTAGAGAATAATATCTTCTGCTGTGGGTTCCCAGTAGACCGGGTCAACATCTGTTGGTATTGGATAGATGGCATCGACCTTAATTCCTCCAATTTGGGTTACAAAGAAATGAAGCGGATAGTTTACAGAGGCAATTCTTTTTACTTTATTTTCATTAATGGATTGCCCTTCTTTTTTTTCACTGCAAGCAAAATATATTAAAGTTGATAAGAGAACCACTATTAACTTTTTCATAACATATTTCCAAAATTTTATATAATAAAGTAATTGATAAAATCGTTAACAAAATATCCGGTAACGAAATAGAGTGCCAGTGCGAATAAGAAACTGGAAAGAACTAATATCAGTAATTCAAGTCCGAGAATTTCAAAGATCTTTGCTTTACTTGAGCCAATAGTGAACATGGTGTGAATTTCATCTTTGCGCAACCGCAGTGAGAGTGCAACAATTAAACCGAGGATGAGTAAAGTTGCAAATCCAACCAGTACAAATACCGTATTAAAAATCTGTTTAATCCTGAAAATACTTTGCAGTAAAGTCTCAACTACTTTTGAAGGGACAACTATCTGGTTAAGAATTTCCCGTGCTTCAAACTTACCGCGCAGTATCGTGCCTGATTTTATATCTTTTGGTACAAAAATGATCGATGTGATAGGATAATTCTCGGGACTGCCATGAAAGTGAAATGACTCAAGATTTTGTTTCGTGATTTCATTATACATAAAGAGTTTTGCATTGGCAGTAACATTGCTGCTGTCCCTGTTCAATATCACCGATTGATCCAGAGTTTTTGATAAATCCTGGTGACCGTGACCCAGCCCCATAATTATCCAGTTGGTTTTAAGATCGGTGAATATAGTGTAATCATCAGGTGTGTTTGTTTCTTGTAGAACACCAACTACTTCCATTTTGAGCGGATAGACCCCCGCAAAATCAAAATAGTTTTCCGGGGAAGAAATTAGACTATCGCTTACAGTAATATCAAGCTTTTCGGCCACTCTTGAACCAATTACACATTCGCCAACAAAACTGAATTTTCGTCCTTTACTTATAATCAATTTTCTGAAATTAAAGTAATCCAGGTTTGTACCTGCGATTGAGAAACCACGAGCTTTAAATGTTGAAAGCAGGGGAATAGGATATCCGAGACCGGTTTCTTTAAGCTCACCATTAGTTTTCATAGTCATATTCTCAATTTTCTCCTGCCTGAAATACAAGGAATTGATGACAAGATCGGTTGAACTTCCTTTAGTCCCTATTACCAACGGAGTTGAATCAGCACGGGCCATCATTTGTGATTCACTCTCTTCAATTAACTTCTGTAAGCCATTAGGAAGGAAAATAATAATTCCAATTGATGCAACAAGAATTAGTGTGCGAATCTTGTGAAATAGCAGGTACTTAAATGCTATATAAAGACTTTGTTTCATATACCAATGTTCAACTTCTCAAAATCGAGCACCTCATCAAAACCGCTGAGTAATGCATAATCATGTGTAACAGTTATTAAGGTCGAGCTATAGTTATCAACATAATCAAATAATATATCCATTATGTGTGCTTTGTTGGCTGGATCAAGATTTCCCGTAGGCTCATCTGCCAGGATAAGTGATGGTTTATTAAGTAATGCCCTGCATATTGCTACTCTTTGTCTTTCACCATGCGATAATTTTGATGGATGCTTATAAAGTTTATCTTCAATATTAATTGATGCAGCCAGCTCCTGTGCATTTTCAAGTATTTCTTTAGTTAGTGATAAGGATTTATTAATCCTGAATGGTAATAGTATATTATCTAAAACGTTTAAATATTCCAGCAATTTAAAATCCTGGAATACGAAACCAATCTCTTTTATCCTAAAATTTCTTCTTTCAGAATCTTGTAAATGATTGATTTCTTTTTCTTTAATTATAACTGATCCGTATTCAGGTATTAATATTCCCGCAATTAAATTCAACATAGTGGTTTTACCAAAACCACTTGGTCCGATTACAGCAGTTTTTTCTCCGGTACCTATCAATAGCGAATCAATCGAAAGATGAAATTCTGAATTCGGATAACTGAATTTTATATCACTAAGTTCAATCATTGTTAAATCCTTGTTTCCTCGATTATATCAATATTATAAAACTTCCAAACATTATTAACTGGTTCGATATGTAAAACTGCGTTATATTGGTTCGTACGGCTGTGAATATGTCCCCAGTGACCGACAGTTCCTATAACCTGCCATGTACATTTGTAAGCAAGCCCTGCTTTATTCGATTCAATTTCCTCAACTTCCAAAACATTTACCTCACTAACTTTTACACTTATACCACCCTGGTTTTCCAATACCATCCCTCTTTTTGTTTGAAGATATATATCTGCCAGAAGATCGCCATGGCTACTGATGGCTAATTTATCATAGACATCACTTTCATTCCTAAAATCAAATGCGCGGTATGTATTCTTCAGCAACTCACTGATAAGTGTTTCTGATTCCGGTTTAGAGAAGCTTTCTTTTTTTAGAAATGGTATATCAATATCGACAGAAAAAGGGATACCAAGTAAAGCTAAAATGGTCAGAACAATTGCAACTCTTTTTATTTTTTTAGACCAGGTATTAATCTTATAACCAAACCTGAACAAAAAGACTATGATAACACTAACCATCATAAGCGAAATTACGGGTAAGTTAAGAGATGCTTCCGTAACTTTAATTTCAGATATAGTTGGCAGTTTATATTTTTTTAAATAATTCGTCCACAATAATATATTATCATCAGGTTGGAGAATATATTTCATAGGTCCGGCAGGATCTGTTGCAGTTGCAGGGACATTGGTAATATCATCATTGAACATATCCCAGTTCACAGTGACCTCATTCGGTATCCCAGGATTGGGGTAGGCGAATATGACACCAATAATTGCAGATGAATAATCTAGCGGCTTTACTTCCTGAAGGATTTGTATTCCGAATAATCTAACCTCAACAAAATAAACTTTATCAATAATAGGATTAACTTCTTTGCCATCTATATTTACAATATTTCTACCTACTAAAAAGTTAGCAATTAAATTTTTTAGACTATCCTGTTCATCAACTTCGATATAATCATCAATTCCATAATTTAGAGGAAGCCACTTTTCCAGATCTTTAACTCTTATGAGCACTTCGTGTCTTACCTCGTATGGTTCAATGTAAAGGAAAGACATAAGTGAAGATTTATGATGCCTTCTAAGATTTCTATTATCATAATATGAATACCAGGGATCTTCCCAGTTTAGATTGAGTGATTCTGCCTGCCCTAAGTATCTTATATCATTTACCGGAATTTTTTTGTGATATGTTACGAAACCAATATTTGCAAATGATACATCATATCCTTCCTCAATAGGTGGAGTAAATATGATCCGTTTTGGTTTGTGATTAAGCTTGTATTCAACTTCAACAAATATAACATATTCATTAGCTCTTGATGAATCTACTTTTCCCGTATAAAGCGAAGACATCAGTTTGCGTTTTTTCCTTTCAATTTTCTTTATTTCTCCAATTAAGACCACTCCATCGGCATTTACAATAAAATCTTTTGTGAAGAAGGTATGAAAACTATTTACTTTTTCATTTTCGGAAAATCCATCTTTATAATATTTTATAGGGATGATATTTCTGAACCATTTATAATCAGGTTCACCAAGTTCAAATGTTATTCTAATTGAACCTTCTTGAATAAACATCTCCACGATGTTTGTACATTGGTCTGCTTTAATTAACGTAATGAAATCAGCGATCAAACATGGAGAATAAAAACAGATAGTAAAAAATAAAATTACTATTTTTAATGATAAAAGTTTATTAATAAGAAAAGCCCTGTTGTTCATCAAAGTTCAAATCCAAATAACACTTTAATTCTTGAAAATCCTACCTCTGTTTCCCTGCTTATATCATCTGGATCATTAGGGTCCGGTGTTATATTAATTTCGTTTTGAAATGTATCATTGCCAAAAGAATAAGAAATACCGAGTGTTGTTTGCGATCCTCCGATAGGAAATGATGCACCGGTAGTTATATGATAAACATCCCAATTTGAAGCTGAAGATAAATTTGTTTCAGTGTTTTCTACCTTCGCGGTAAAATCTGTAACAAAACCTGCAGAAATAATGACTTCACTGCTCATAATAAAATCAAATCCAATACCAAAGTTAATAATACTTTTAGCTTCATGAGTTAAATCATTTGTTAATAGTTCACCGTTTCCCTGTGAAAAATATGGTTCAGAATCCACAACATAGTAACTGTTTATTTTATCAAACCATTCTGCACTAATATGCACATTAACTTTACCAAATCGATATGCGCCTCCAAAACCTATTGAAAGTGGATTTTTATAAGTTGCATCAACATCATCTTGAAAATTGCTCTCAAAAATTGTTGAATCTACTCCACTTAAGAATCTATGAGTCCCAACTGATCCGGAACCTGCAATACTTAAATCTGGAGAAGTTACTGTCAACCCCAGAGTTAATGGATTCAAATTAATTCCAACTCCGAATTTAAAAAGCGCTCGTAAACTGTTGAATCTGTAATTACTTATATCGGTAAATGATGCTATATCTCCGGAGGATTGTAAAGCCTGTAGAATAGTTTCACCTCCTATCCTGTGTGAGTCATAGGCAAAGTAGCCGGTTATTCCGAGGCCCACAAGTTCACTTAATTTTGTTGAGTATGTTATACCACCCCAGAAATCATTGAAATCTTTTTCTAATCTAAAACCACCGGCAAAACTCTCTTTCCCTGGAGAGGATTCGATAATGTCCAGCGAATCAATTATTCTTGTTGAAAATTCAAAACTGGTACTCTGTCTTGTTAGGAGTGATACTGCCAATTTATCTTCACCTAAAAAACCAAAATCAAGATCGAATGCAATAAAAGATGGAGAAGGAGTTACGTTGGAAAAATCAAGGTCTATACCTTCCCCGGCACCACCTTTAAGTGTATAATTTTCAAACTGATATATACGGGCACTTAAAATAAATTGTATATCTTCAAACAATGCGATTGCCCCCGGATTATAGTAAGTTGCACTTAAATCTGATACGCTGCCAATTACCGCACCGCCCAATAAAGTTGAACGTGTTCCGTATTGTATGTTCCAGTAGTAAGTTTCCTGTGCATTAGTAATGGTATAACTAATGATGAAAAAGAATAAGATAATTCCGTAAAGGTTTTTCAAGTTACACTCCGAGTTTATAATTCATAATTAAATTTTGATAGTATTCTTAATGTATTGTATTTCACTTTATTTATCATCGCTTTTTAAAAGTAGTGTTTGTATGTAATGTGAAATATCAGATCAGTAGAAGAGGAGAAGCTGATGGTATTTTCAGCGTTTTGCACTGTTAGATTAAACTCTGCCCGTGTAGCACTATTAAATATATATCCAATTCCGGCTATTATTCTGTTCTGATCAGCGGATACTTCCTGAGCTTCTCCGCCAACATCTAAGAATATTTCAAATCTGAACGGAACATACCATGTTCGGACTCTCATAAAATCATTATTAAGTGTGAACGTACCCCCGAATCTAAATCTCAATCTTGTTTTTTGATCTGTTGATTTATCCGAGTACCTGAAAAACCTTTCTTCCAGCCTTACACCGAAATAAGGTCTGAACAGGTTTAAATATTCACCGGCTGTCATCCATCTTGCAGTTACCTGAATCCACGGGCGCACCTCAAGATAATCTTTGGTAACATCTTCATTAGTGTAAAAAAGATCTAAAGCTCCGGCAAATAATATCCAGTTAAATTTTTTATAAGTAAATACATTTCGTAAATGATATCTTGTCCATCCTTCACTTACTAAATATTTTCTATAACCTGCTTCGACTTTGTAATCCCAGTTAACACTAAAGCTTGGATAAACATCTGCATCTAACCAAATTTGAGTATTCTGAGAATAAGCTGGTTTAAAAAAAAATAAAATGAATAAAGCAATAAAAATTACTTTTAAAATTGCTTTGAAACCATTTGCCTGAAGTAACTTATTTATTTTAATCCCGTTAGTACGCATCTGACCCTGTAATAAAAAATCTTGTTCTTAAAGATAAGAACAAGATTTGAAAATAATCTTTTCTTAATAATATATAGTAAATGTTCTGATTATACTAAGGCATACAATTTTTACTTCTTCTTCTTAGTTCCGGATTTCTTCTTTGTTGGCTCTTTCTTCTTTGTTTGATTTTCCTTTTTAGTTTGCTCCTTTTTCTTTGTCTGTTTAGTTGGCTGAGTAGTATAAGTATTCTTTTTCTTATTCTGTTTTGAGTACTTAGATGTTTTCCTATGCGATTTATACGTATTATGTGATCTTACCGTACTCCTGTGCCTGGAATGTCTGTAATGGGACCTGTGATGTCTGACAACTCTCGATCGATAAACAGAAATAGGATGCGGTCTCCACGGTCTCCACCAAACCGGGTATACCCGCCAATGCCAGGGTGAAATCCATGGACTATAACCCACACCAAACATAATAACAACAGTAGTAGTTTGAACTTCAACTTCAGGTTCAGGTTCAACATAATAATCCTCCCCGTAGAGATCAGGATCGCCCTGAGCTTGTAAAATATATTCATCCTTATTTTTTTCAATATTTATTGTCGCTACATCCTGGTATTCATTTTCCCCCAAAGGAACTTGCAGGATTAAGATGTGCACATCACCATCCACTTGTTCAACAACTCGTATATAATCAACCGTACCATCCTCATTAAGATCAAGATTATTCACTTCATTTGTGGAATCATTAAGTGCTTTCTCAAAATCTTCAACAGTTTCCGCCTCTCTAAAGAGTTCCATTACTGCTTGAAGATCAAGGTTTTCTCCTGCCTCGGTTGTTGGTACTATTACAGTAACGTCATCCTGTCCAAATATGCTACTGCTAAAGAAAATCAGCGCGGATATGAAAACAAAAATTAATTTCTTCATCATAACTCCTTAAAATTTCAAGTTTGATTAATGTAAAAAATCTAAACTTTATATGGATAATTCACCTAATTATTTTTACCTCTAATTTTTTTATCTTCAACAAACCAGCTTAATGCCATTTCAACAGCTTCCTCAAGTGAGTAGACTGTGCCTGGTTCAATCCTTGATTGGGAAACAAAGTTTTGAGGACGCTTCAATGAATTATAAACATACCTGTTTTCCTGGTGCCCAAAGTATGTACCTACATTTATTATGTAAGTTAGTTGTTCATTTTTAACATAAATTTTTACTTCCTCCCATGGTTCTTCCGCAACAGAATATCTATAAGTCCATACTTCTGTATAAGCATCCTGTCTCTTTTGGTCCAGTTTCTCATAGGAATAACTAACTGCTTCCTGTGAACCCGAACAGGAAACGATTAGTTGAAATACAAAAATCAGTACAACCGCAACCGCTAAATTTTTCAATATTGATATCTCCCTTTGTTAAATTATTCATCTGTTAGTATATAAAATAACATTATATATTTTCAATTTATATATTTTCATCATTTAATTGTAAATCTTATCTGCTATTTAATTAATATTTTATATCCAAAATGATTTAATGAATACAATTGTGTACGCAATCGGAAAAATAAATCTGGCTAGATAATCCATTCTCCTTGCAATTGTTTTTTTATCATGGCTAACTAAATTACTTGTTAATATTGCCTCTAATAAAGCAATAAAGACAATAATGTTGGAAAGCAGTATAAAAGTATCCAATCTTGTTAAATATGATACAGGAGGAATTAAATTTGATAACGTGAATTGATAAGCAATCATAGTAAGCATTGCAGTGGCTCCAACTGTAAGTTGTGCTCCAATTTGAATCGGATCGACCCAGAAAACCAACCAGGACATAAATACAACCATTGCCAATGGGATGATAACCTTCCATATATAATAATTTATGTTTCTTTTAGCAGCAATAAAATAGGTAGTATTGGCTAAATCTTTAAAACGTTCGTCGCCCACACCAACTTCAATCCATTCGGAATTAATTTTCCAACCAGAAATACTATATCTGTGTGATCGATCTTCGGGTGAGTTATTACTTACTATAAATATTACATCCGGATTTATTGCAACAATTTGAATCTTCATAATAAATTCATCTAATGGAAATTCAGAAAAGTTGTGCCTGGAATTTATTCCTCCTACAAATCGTTGCTGATATAACACTGATCCATCAGGATTAACTTCATATAGGTCTTTCTTTTTTTTTATCAGATTATAATCGTTAAAGATTTGAATATCAGGTGTCCAGATTTCATCTTCGCTAACTAATGTTTTTTCTTTCCATTTGCTTACCAGATTTTTTTCCATCCATTCTAATTGGACAACAAAATCAATTGTACTTCTTTGGTTAGCATCATCTATTTTAATTATATCCAGGATAAGGATGCTAATTGATACTTCTCTTAATTTTCCTTCTGATAATGTTTCTCCATTAATATTCATAGTCAGAACAACAATAAAAAGAAATATAATATGTATTAACTTCATTCTAATCTGCTAATTTTTCTATTTTCTCCAAATCAATAAAAATTACTGCCTCCTTAAATATAATTGCCGGGCAGTAGAGGCAAATACTACCCAGCAATCAGATTTACGGGAAATAATTCTTACTAATATTTACTTAGGCAATTCGACATTGGAGCCATATTCGTTATTGATATCATCATATATCTTTTTAAGCACCTCAGAATAATTCACACGCGCATCCCAAATATATTTTGAGAAACCAATTCGCTTACTCTGATCTGGGGGCTTAACACCTAAAACCGAAGGTTGCGGCCAAATATCTTCGTCAATTGCAGCCATTCTTGTTGTAATTTTTTCTTTTGTCACATTCCAAACCATGTAATCAATGGCTAATGACATAGCCCCATCATACGTTTCTCTAATATCTTGCAAAACAAGTGGCTGGGTGTCGTAGTCATTAAAAAAGTGATAAGCTACAGCCATACGTGGATTTATTTCAGCCATAACTTTTCCAAACTGAGCAGGGGAAGTATGAACTTGTGTTCCGACGTTCAGTGCAGTTTGCGGAGGAAATTTTTGCTTTTCAATCAGAATTTTTGGAGAAGCAAAACATTCGTGAATGGCTATATCTGAATTTTTTGTGTATTCCATCCACCATTTATTCGGGTATGTATCTGAACTGAATGCAAACTTTAGTCCATTCCATTCTAATGTATAACTAATAGAGCCGTCTAAAGCATGAATCGCGGGAAAAGACCGAATTGTTACTCCATTTTCCTGGTACACAATTTCATTAACTTGTTTATAATTAAACTCCGTAACCTCCATCGATAATCCGCGTGTGTCTGTATTTCCTACTCTTCCATCTACATCCCATGTATATGCTTTTTGAAGATGTTCTGCCATATACTTTGTGCCGTATTTATCTTCTGCACCACTGGGACCCCAAACCCTTAAAGGAGTAACCCTATTTCCTACAACCCCCCCAATCCATAAAGCATCAAGATCACCGATATGATCTGAATGAAGGTGACCGATAAATAGTTTATCGAGATAATCCATAGGAATTTTCATTGCAGAAAGTCTTTCTGCTGAGCCGGTTCCTATATCAAACAAAAACTTATCTCCATTACCCAATTCAACAAGAAAACAAGTTGCTGCTTGTTTTGGGCGGGCATTTGGCATTCCTGTACCCAACGCAACAACTCGCATTTCATTTGGTGCGAGTTCTTCTGTACCCGGATAGTACACATCCATCATTTTATCACCTTTTGGTGTTGATGGAGCTTCTTTTAGTGCGAGAAATACAACTAAACCTATTGCAACAAGAAATCCTGCCGCAAATGCTAAGATTGTCTTTTTCATATTTTTTCTCCTAATATTATGATTGGATTATTTTTCAATTTCATCAACATCATCACCTCCACCCATAGGGATTGCCAAAGAAAGCATTAATATTGAATTGTTCCAGGCATCACCAGTATTGTCTTTAAGAATATCTATTAACCCGTAATAATAAGTTAAGCTTATCCTCATACTTTTCATTTTAGCTTCAGGTTTGAAAAAGTAATCGATTATTCCTGTAACACCTGCATCCCAGAGGTTAATCTTATCACGGATATTTCTTTCCATATTTAAATCATCACCACGGAATGTAAAGCCTGTATAAATATCCGTTGCACTTGTAAGGTAGCCAAGCTGACCCCCCAAACCTAATTTAAATGAACCTAAATTATATTTGATAAAAACCGGTAATGTGATGTAGTTAAAACTGCGTGTTACACTAATATCAGTTGTAAGTGTGTCTATTTCGGGAATGATATCCTCAAATGGCTGTACATTTTTTGCACCTCCGGGGGTTTTCGCAGTAAGATTGAAATGTAGAAACCAATCATCACTGAATCTTACTTCACCGAAAGCTCCGAATGCCCAGCTATATCGTAAATTTGCATCTGTAATTCCTCCAATATCTGATGCTGTGCCGGCAACATTAATTCCCATTTGAAATGTTTCAGTTGATAACTTATCACCGAATAACAGCATTAAAAGAGCTTGTGCATTTGAAGCAGAGGTAAGTGTAAAGAAGATTATGAGTGATAGTAATATTTTTTTCATTATGCCTCCAAAGATTTTAATTAATGTTGATAGTTAACGGAAAAAGTAATTTAAATAAATAATTAATAAAAAAAGCGGCAATCAATTAATGCTGCTTTAAGAAATCATAATCGTAAAGCTAGTTAAGTAAGCACGAGTTTTATCATTCCTTTTTCTTAACAATACTCATATCTATCGGATCGAAAATTACACTTCTCTTAAAGGTATTTTGGGTACCAGTAGATAGGAATCATATGACCCTCCAAAGTGAAGCACATGCATGCCAAGATTGCCGTCCGCTGACTTTTTATAAGGCGGAGAAGGGATAATTTCGTCACCAGCTATGATAAGTTGCAGACCTTCTCCAGCCGAAAAGAAAGTGCTACTTGGATACAGCTCAATATCGACAGGCACGACCTCACCCGGTTTCAGCAACTGCTCCGAAGCACCGCTCTGCACTGGGTGCCACTCTGTCGATTCGTCAGGATCAAGTTCACGTCTGGAAACTTTACACCATCCTCGTGTAATCATATCTTTATTATTTCCTACTGATCCATAGAAATTGACTGTTTTTCCTTCTCGATCGAGCTTATTGACAGCTACAAACATGATCATATCATCCGGGGCAACATCTCCAGCATTCTTTGGTCTGGCCTCCACCCAAACCCGTGCTTTCATATAACCACTGAGCTCAGTATCTTCGTTAAACTTAAAATTGAATAATGTCTTCCCTTTCTTTGCCGAGTATACTACTTCCATTTGTTTATCGGGTTTCTCAAGCGAAAGAGCATCTGGTTGTTCACTCAAATAGAGTTTAGTGTATTGGGTACGAGCGATCGGCCACTCATTTTCATAACGAACCTCATGGATTTCCTTGAGGCTAGATCGGATTTCCAGTCGTACTCTCGGAGTATCTAGAAAACCACTTGAAGTATCATCTTTTAGAAAACAGTCCATGAAGTTTTTAGTCATTTCTAGAACTTCCTGTGAGTAGTAAGCATCCCATTTACCCCAACGATGAGTGTACACCCATTTGTGTTTTGATTTTGCTTTTTCAAAGGCCCGAAATGAACCCATGGTATGCAAACCATGGTCAGAGAAAGAGGCGCAAACCAGCATGGGAACTGTGATCTCTTCTAATTTGGCAGCTTTTGCTTTCCAATAATCATCGTAGAATGGGTGGTTCTTTAAATAATTCGTAGGGATACTTCCCTCGGCTTTTACAAAGTCTTCTTCTGTGCCGTTAATGGCCGGTTTCACTTCCGTAGCCCACCAAAAGGCGGGAAAACCAACTTCAGTAACTCCGCCGGCACAAAATATATCGCGATACACATCGGTAAGCCCTTCCCAGGGAGAAATGCAGCATAATGAAGGAGGTGGTCCTCCGTAGGCTTGGCAAGCAGCTAAATGGTATTGTGTAATGGCCAGAAAACTCACTCCATTGAGCCCCACTTTACCGCTACACCAGGGTTGTTTTGCAATCCACTCAATGGCCTCGTAATAAGATTTTCCCTGATGTTCAGAGAAAGCGGTGGGTGGACCTTCACTATTCGCATAACCCGGTAAATTCATATTGACAATGGCATATCCTGCGGGCACCCAAAAATTGGGATCGGGCGATTCCCAGCTTGTCAATTTGGAGAAAACAGGTTTACCGGCCTGGGGGATCAAACGATATTGCTGAGGTGGCCCTTTCAATGGTGTTTTTTCAAGAGCGGGAGTGAGGTGATTGTTATAAGGATGAGCACACATCACTACCGGTGCTTTTTCGCCATTTTCTGCCGCCTTTTTTGAACGATAGATATTTGCGGTCACAGAAAACCCTTCGCTCATAGGAATTTTTACATCATATTCGCACAGAATATCCGGGTCTGGTTCGGTAAGCTCAGCCTGAGGATTAAAAAGCTGACCGCTTTTCAAAGCATTGCCCACTAGTGGACCAACGGCCTCGAATGTCCGAACAATGTTCGCGAGTTCTTCTTTCATCATAACCTCAATTAAAATGTTCTGATTTAGTTATTAAGTTAATTCATTTATAATTACATAAGTTTATCATTCTTTTCCACCAATAATACTCATATCTATCGGATCGAAAATTACACCTACTTTCTTTTCGTATTCTTTGTAAGCTTCAATCAGTTCTTCTCTGATTTCCGGATATTCTAATGAAAGATCATTACTCTCGGCAGGATCTTCTCTTAAATTAAAAAGCTCCCACTCACCTTTGCCAAATGGTATTGGAAGATTCAATATTTTCCAGATACCTTTGACATAAGCTCTTAAGCCGTGCAATTCATAACCTATACCTTCATTAGGGTGCAGCTCATCTATTTCACCATTAAGTAAAGGCAGAATAGATTTACCCATCATTCCCGGAACATTTGGATTATTTATACCGGGATGTGTAACTCCGGCGAGATCTAATAAAGTCGGCATTATGTCTGATACATGTATGAATGCATTAACCATAAAACCTTTGTTAACGGATTTTAAGGGTAATTTAATTATGCATGGAGAGATTATACCACCCTCTGAAGTAAAGGCTTTGAATAGTCTGCGGGGTGACATACTTGCCGTTGCCCAACCGGGACCCATTTCGATATATGATTTTTTTAGTCCTCTGTTTTCAAGAGAATTATTGAATGAATTTACGAACTCCTCAGTCTGCCCCGGATATGCAAATTTATTTGCACCGTTTGCTCCATTATCACTGAAAAATATTATAATCGTATTATCCATTTCGTTATTCTCTTCCAGCCAATTAAATACACGATTGATCTGCTCATCCATATAATCAACCATAGCAGCATAAACTTCCATATCACGTTCTGACTCAGCCTTTTTTCCTTCCGGTAAATCATCCCAGTTTGGAGTTTCTCCCCAGGGATACATATCAACATCTTTGGGTAGAATTCCTAAATCCTGAAGTCCTTTTAGTCTCTGCTCTCTTAATACCTGGTATCCTTTACTATATTTCCCTTTATACTTTTCTATGTAATCTTTAGGTGCGTGTAAAGGATCGTGTGGAGCAGTATATGACAGGTATGCAAAAAATGGTTTATCTTCAGTTTTATCACGCTCAAGCCATTCAAGCATGTAATCTGTATAATTTTTTGAAGAATAAAAATCATCAGGTAATTCTTCAACTACTTCGCCGTTACGACTATAAGTCATTGGTCCAATTGGAGATAGTGGTAATTTATCATTCCAATGGCTGCCGCCTCCCGGCAGTAAAGCAAAAGTTTCTTCAAAACCCCTTGCAAAAGGTCTATGTTCCTTCTCGTCTCCAAGATGCCATTTCCCGGACATATAAGTATGATATCCGGCATCCTTTAATAATTGTGGTAAATGAGCTACATGGTCGTTCAGGTATCCTTCATAACCTGGGTGCCCCTTTTGTTTAGATGAAACGATTTCACCCATGCTACCCAGACCGGCAATGTGATTATCAGTACCTGACAGGAGAACAGATCTAGTAGGTGAGCAGGTGGGAAGCACATGGAAATTTGTTAACCGGATTCCGTTTTCAGCTAATCTATCAAGAGTGGGTGTGTTAATTTCTCCTCCAAACGGACCAATATCTGAGTAGCCCATATCATCAGCAACAATCAAAAGAATATTTGGTTTGCTTTCTGAATACTCCACTTCATTTTTATCACTGCAGCATATTATCAGGAATGGAATTAAGATCATTAGTAATTTATACTTTTTCATTTTTCATTCCCTTTATGATATTAATGAATATTAAATGCATCTTTTTTTAATGATGAAATTAAATGTAATATAAAATTGTATAAATAAGATTTAAGAAGCAAAATAAAATAATCTTGATGATTAACAATTAAAAAAACTTTTATCTTCTTCTACCTACAGATCGAGTCCCTCCACTCCGGGTCCGGTTACTTGAGCCGCTATTGTGTCTTTGATTACTCTTTTGGCGGTTATTATAACTATTGTTCAGAGATTTATTTCTGTCGCTACTTTGTCATGCTGAATTTATTTCAGCATCTAAAATCAATTAGTATTGAGACCCTGAAACAAGTTCAGGGTGACATAATCAGTTTTTAATCGGTCAACTTGAGTAAGAAAAATTAGAATCATAATATTTTAACAATAGTTATGGGTCTTATCTTCTTCTACCTCCAGATCGATTACCCCCACTCCGGGTCCGGTTACTCGATCCGCTATTGTGTCTTTGATTACTCTTCTGCCGGTTATTATAGCTATTATTCAGAGATTTATTCCTATCACTACTTTTATTTTTATTCCTGTCGACAGTTCCCGATTTATCTCTTTGTTTATTATTATTCGATGACCAGCCGCTTTTATCTTTTTGCTGCCATCCATCCGTTGTCTTTTTGTGAACATTTCCATTCTTATCAGCATAGACGTTATTTTTATTCTTTGAAGAGAAATTAGTTTTCTTTCTATCGGTTTGTCTTGGTACATCTTTATTTCTTTTTACATTATCTTTTTTCTTATATATGTTGTTGTTACGTTGATTCTGATTGCGGTACATATTTTTTCTATTCGCATCACGCCGTCCTGCGTAGTATCCCGAACGATAACCATGCCGGTATCCATGTCTATAGCCGCCGCGATAACCTCTGGCCCCCCAGTAACCTCTGTGATAATATGAATGCCATCCATATCCCATCCATAGATGTGGTCCTCCAAATCGTAAACCGAATGAAAAACCCCAACCCGTGTATGGATTGTAATGAACGCTAAAGCCCCAGGTCATTGGACGGGGATAGTAATAACGTCCATACCATGAATGGTAATACCAACCGGTCCCATAAACTATTGTCGGTCCGTAAACATAACTTCCAGCATAACCAGGGTAATAACCAACATAAACAACTGTCGGTGTAACATCATATACGTAAACATATTTAACGCTATAGATGGGACAGCTTGGAGGGATTGTATAAATCTCATCCGGAACATCAACACAAACTACCCAGGGCCCCTCTGCACTATCCGCTTGATACCAAACAGCTTCGTTACAGCAGTAATAGAAATCTTCATACTTTATCACTGAAAAAGATGTATTAACCGCGTATTCCATATCTGTGTCTTCAACATATTCCCATTTGGGATCTCCATCATAAGTAACTTCCAGACTAGTGTCATTTCTATCTATAGCACTTGTTTCTGGTATATAAGAATCGAGAACTGCATCATTTGCCTGTTCAGTGCCGGCAACACTGCTGAGCACTCCGCCTTTTGGTGATTCAGCAGGAATATTCTTAAATGTTCCTGGAAGCTCGTCTGATGCAACATAAGACCATGGACCATTTAATGATGAACTATGATACCATCGACCGGATATTAAAATAAAATATTTTTGAGTGTCAATATCAAGAAATAGTTCACTGTCCGTATTTTCGACATAAAGAAGGTCGGTATTACTAATTGGAGCGAATTCAATATCTCCATCCGTTGTAACTAACTCTGTAGGTTCTGTGGCAACAATTATTTTAGGAATTTCTTCATTTAAAATTTCCAGACCTTCCTGGTCTTCATTAATCTGCTCGTCGTACTGTTTTGCTAATTCAACTACTTCTTTGGGAGGATTTGTTGTGGTTTTCCATTCTCCCTTAAGATCCTTTGCGGTCCACCATATTGAACCACCTTTTAAATAATAGTTTTTCCCTTTCGTATCGTATATCAGGAAGAATGGTGTATTTACAACCGACTTAAGACTAGTGTTTTCTATATCTTGAAGTATTGGATCACCATCAATAGTAATTAGCAAAGATGGTGTTGTTTCATAAATGATATTCGGAGGATCATTTTTCAGATCTTTTGAAGCATTACTTTCCTTTTCAACTAATTCCAGAGCTACAAGAAGTCTATCCAGGGACATTGTTAGATCCCAGGTTGGTATTTCCTTTTCAAGTAAAGCGGCTAAACTCTTTTCATTTTCCTCTGCTGCATTGGGGAAACGTACATTAGTAATAGTGATTTCAAGTATCTCAACAGTTCGCGAATCCTTATCAACGGAAACTCTTGCATCCAACCAAACAACCCCAAATACGGGATTAACCGAATCCTTCATTGTTACTGATACAGCAGCTCTGCCGGTTAATTTATCACCAACAAATGATTCTACCTGCGGTTGATACATAAGAATTTTTGCATTATCCGCCTGTACTTCTCTTGGCCAGCCAAGATCATCTCCCATCATAAAAGCATAAACAGAGTGTGAAACAAATACTAACGTTACAGCGATAAGTAAAAACAATACGGTCGTTTTATATGAGTTCATTTTAAGACTCTCCTTTATAAATTTTCTCTCACTTGTTCTTCTAATGCATGTTCAGGGACTATATGTTTTTCTGCATACTTGATCATTTCATTTGCTAATGTTCGTAATCGTTGCTCAACTTTACCATCTAAACAATTTCCATCCTTATCAAACGCCGAATGTACATTAGGAATAGAAACAGGACCGGGCAGTACAATTGAACCAACATGAGAACAAACACTCCTTAATTGTTCTAATGATTTTATTGCTCCTATTGATCCCTCGGCAACGCCGAGTAATGAAACAGGTTTACCGGCAAGCATTGATGGAAAACCCAAATTTTCAATAATTAGTTTCACTATGCTGCTGAAACTTCCGTGATATTCCGGTGTGGAAATTATTATTCCGGCGACATCAGATAAAAGATGTTGTAATTTATTTTCATCAGAATTTGGTATTGATTGACCGGGGAAGGGAAGTGTATAGTCATTCGGATCAATAATTACCAACTCAATATTATCAGATTTTTGTAATTCATCATGAACAATATTTAAGGCGTGTGCACATGAACCATTTTTATTTAAACTTCCTAAAATTGTGGTTATCTTCATTTAATTGTCCTTATTGTTTGTAAATTATGAAACTAAGTTAAAACAGGTGGGAATAAAAACAAAACAAAAAATAAAGTGTAACTATAATTACTTGATTAATTTCTGCTATTGTTTTTTCTTTGAAGGAGATTATTTTATTAATCTGAATACATACTATAATAAATTCCTACGGAATTATACTGAAAAAACAACAAGGAGATTCTAATTCTCAGGATAAGTTAATAAATGTTTTTTGAATTTTTCAACACAGTAACGTTATTGTGGAAATAGTAATTGTACTTGAGCCCTCAATTGTCCATCCGGTCCGCTATCCGGTTTTACAACGTTTACGTAATATGATATCTGTGCATTTACAGGTTGTTTTCCAATACTAAAGATCTTGCCGATTCCTGCTCCAAAGGGAACTATCCACTGTTGTCCATCTGGTGCTTTCCAGTTTGCAGTGATAATAGGTGCGCTAACCAAATACCATTTATCAGGTAGATTGTAATTAATAAAATATTGTAGCAATAACTGGTTAACATCATTTCGGTCTGAATCTCCGGCAAATGACCATATATTGTTTGCGAGTGCCCCAATAACAAATTTACCTGGCATTGTTAATACAACAAACGATGGACCAATTGCCCACTTACCCGTCCCAAGTGATTCATCAGTTGCTGTTGGTAAAAGTAATATGCCACCCAAGCCCCAAATAAGTTTACCTGGAAATGCCGGAGACAGCCATGCTGTAGCGTTAATATCACCTATTCCAAATTTGTTTTCGCTGCCCGTATAAAAAGATGGCTGCCAGATTAGAGGAATAATTGTGCGCGTTATTAAATTCCAATCTTTGTTAATAGAAATAGGAATTACGGGCTGAATGTTTAGCACATTCTGGATTTCATCATCCGGTCCGATTCCAAAATTAGTATTATTTTGAAACGGCAAACTGATAAGATTGCTGAGAGGGTTTTGTGTTTTTTGTGCAAGATCATCCTGAGCAAATAACTGAGTTGTTGTTAAAAAAAACAACAAAATTGTAATTAGTGTTGAATACATATTATTGATTATATTTTAATTGTGAAGATAGATTACAGTAACAATATCTAATATAAAAAATCCCTGCCGAATAATAAATTATTAAACAGCAGGGAAAAATTAAATTAAATTATTTATCACTTTCCTCTTTTGCTTGCTCTTCCAGTATTTTCTGATTCTTTTTCTTTAATCTCCATTGAGCACCCATACTTGCTTTAAGATTATCAGGTAATTGATCCATAGGAACTACCAAATCACCTTCCACAGGCCACTCTTCAAGTAAATGAGGCATATAACCAGCAGGGTAATATTTTTCAGGATCAATTTGCTGTTCACGCACAAACGGTTCTTGAATTTCTTCGCGACTCTTTGGTGGATGAGGCACTACCAACTGTCCGTTATCAAAATTCATCTGCGGCGCACGACTATTAGGAAAGTCCGGAAGGATTCCCTCTCTTACCCATACAGCATCTTTAGTCATATTTACAACAATCCCATCAGGCGCTCCAAAATGAAAAGGACCTTTCCAATGTTCCCGAACCTCTGCCACAGTTTCTTCATTTAGAAACGGATCAAAATTCATGTGCGTGGTCATGAACAGTCTCGGTTGTATCTGATTTGCCAGGTAACCCGAAGCGTAAGCAGGGGTGTGGTGTGTATCGATGGTGTAACGTGCCAGGAATGGAGGCACTCCTTGTACACCCGCGTTGATTTCTACAACTTCAGGTTGTAATTCGGTGATATAGAGATCCACTCCTTTAGCATATTTGATATCGAGTTCGCTTGGGCGTCCATCTCCAGTCCAAACCATACTCATTCCGTTCCAATCCAGACGATAACCGGATGCCCCATCCTTGGCATGCGAACGCTGCCAGTGGATAACTTTTACCCCGTTCTTTTCATAAACTACGCCGCCATTGTCCCGGAAATCGAATTCGTTAACCTGTATGTCCCAGCCCTTGCCGACAGGGAACACGCTAAATGCATCGCGATGCCAACCTAACATCATCTTCATACCTTCAACCATGGTTTTGGTGCCATATTCAGGTGTACGTCCTGATGGTCCGTGAATGGTCAAGGGCTCATGCCAGCCGCCTGCCCATGTGCCAAACATCCATAAATATGGAAGTGATCCAAAATGATCTACATGCAAATGGGTTATAAATACATGCTTTATTTGATTGAGAGATACTCGTGCAGCAACGTAATTAGCTACAGCGCCTTCCCCCATATCAAATACAAAGTTGTCGCCATTACCCAATTCAACATAGATTGAAGTGTTCATCTGCCCGGGTCGAATATTGGGTGCTGTACCCATAAATGTAATTCGCATTTCATTTGGCTGCACTTCTTCTGTGCCCGGGAACCAGTTGGCAGCGCTTTTAAGCCAGGGCATTGGTCTTACACCTTCATAAAGCAAACCTTCTTTCCATCTACCCATTGGTACACCACCAGTGAGTGCTGCTTTAATGTCTTCTTCGTTCGATGGTGTTTGTAATTCCTGACTATAACCAAAATCGGCTATAAGAAATACACCAAGCAATATGATTGGAATAATTTTTTTAAGCATAATATGTCTCCTTGTTTTGTTGATAGAATGTTATTATTAGTTTAATTTTAAATTGATTACATACTGAAAATGATATCTTACATTTACTATTTATATGCGAGTTTCAAATTCAGGCAGGAATGAGAGTGCGCGGAACTTTTTAATCAATGAAAAAAAACAAGCAATTTTTTGGAAAAATAAGCTACAAATATTCTGAGTTTATTAATTAATAAATCGGATACCCAATTCCAACAGGAGGATAATAACCGCCTCTATAACCACCGCCATAGCCCCCCCAGCCACCGGGAGCGTACACCCCAACTCCAACTGTTACGTGCCCACCGCCTCCACAATTAGGAATAAATATTAGTGATAATAAAAGCAAACCTAAAACGATGATCGATTTAATTTTTTTCATTTAACTTATCCATTATTTCTTTTGAAAGAGGCCAGTTGTGGATTGTAAATACAGCGCCTGAAGGGTCTGTAATTATTGCTGCTTCATTGCCAATTATTCCCTCAGAAGCAACCAGAATATCTCCACCCAATTCTTTTACTTTGTTCTCAACATCCTTTACATCTTTTACAGCTACAAAAGGAAGCCAGTTTGGTTTTACATCATCAAAAGGGATTTTGAGAACACCGGCTCTTCTTTTTTCTTTGGTTCTTAAAATTACATAATCATTATCCGATCTTGTTTTGTATTCTTCCAGAGTGTAGTTGAATAATGATTTATAAAATGCAACCGAATTATTCAAATCATCCGTCCACAACTCATCCCAGAACCAATTATTATATTCGACTTCAACATCTTCGGGATCACCCGTAGAGGAATTTACAACAGCAATAAGTGCTCCTCGTGTATCGGCAAAGATTGCAATTCTTCCCCTGTTCATTATATCAAACGGTTCTCTGAAAACTTTGCAATTTTGCTTTATTACTTCCTGAAAAACGCCGTCAACATCTTCCACTGAAATATACTCCATCCACTGAGAAGCATAATTAGTTTCATCATCTTTTTTCTCTAAGTGAATGATCCCGCCAATAGCATTACCGTTGAATAAAATTGTTGTGTATATTGCTTCAGGATCACCACCGTTGTCAAACTTCCAACCAAAAAGACCGCCGTAAAAACTTTTTACCGAGTTAACATCATCGGTAAGCAAATCGTGCCATACAATTTTACCTGTTAGTTTATTGTTGGTTGGTGTTTTTGTTATCGGTGGGACAATTAATTGTTTTTGTTCACATCCCAATAAAACAAAAATGATTGAAATAGTGGTTAATAATTTTAATGATGTTATTATATTCATTGTTTCTTATAAAAGGTTTTAAAAAGCAGAATCAAAATTAAAAAGTTTGAGAATGATGTCAACATATAAAATCGATGCATTGACATCAACCCAAAATTCAGTTCTAAAATATTAATTATTCCATCAGCTAAAGTTGATGGAGAATTTGATCTTAAAAATTTCTTTTACGCTCATCATAATATAGAGCCTGCAGCACAACCTGAAAATGTCGCCCTGTACTTGTTTCAGGTTCTCAAAACTAATTGATTTTAGATGCTGAAATAAATTCAGCATGACAAATTAAAGATCGCTGCCTTTTTCTTCACTTGCGGGTTCAGTAACAGGTTCAATAGGTTCACCTATTAATGGTAACTGTGAAGCTATCTGGATATCTATAATCATTTCAATCTGGTTCATCACCTGCATAAATTTAACCGCTCTTGCAGGAGCAATGACTTTGCCGAATTTTTTTAAATAATTCCTCTTAAGATCAAGTTTCTTTTTCTGTATATCAAAATTGGTGTTCATTAATTCAACAGCTTTCTCATCAGTTATATTTTCATAATTAGCAGCATAATTCTTTATTAATTTTAATGTTTCATCACCAAGTTTAGATTTTTCAAAATCGAATTCGCGGTATAATGGCCAGAATACTTCTGATTCCTGATCAGTGAACTGCATAACTTCTGTAATTAATGCAACTTTTTTTGTACCCATGTCCTGCCGCAGCAACTCGAAATATGATTCCTGCGCGAAAGTGAATGAAGATGCTATTATAAAAATAGCAATAATGAATTTTTTCATTAGTGTACCTTTTTCTGTTTATTAATGGAAAATAATTATAGTAAGTGATAAAATATAACGATTTATTCGGAGAGATTTAAATAGCTGAGATTAATTCTATTAATATATCCTATTAAATAATAGAGACTTCTGAAATATAAAATTGTGACAAAGATGATTGAATTATCAGAAGTCTCTAACAATAATTGACTCAAGCATTTGACGTGCACATCATATGCATTTACATACGATTAGAAATAATATCTCCAATCGAAAGCGAAGCGTACACCGACATACCAAACATTATCCAGCTCAGGTATCTCAACACCTGGCGGAACGATTACAGTTTCGCTATTTGGTATATCAACTCCAAAATTTATCTGAATTACTAAACTGGAACTCTGATCGAGTGCGAATGTGCGGAATGGACGATATTCAAGAATCGGAAAATCAAGCTGTGTAGACTTAAATGTAATAAGAGTTGTATTATCATTATTAGCACCCTGTCCTGGTATTAGTATAGCATCTTTCTTATCTCCGCGGCCGTACAATGCAACTCCAATTTCGCGACCCAAAATGAATTGAAAACGTCCGATGGGTGTTGCAATTCCTGCCTGCCAGGGAATGAGACCGCCGTTAACTGCTTGTACTCCTACATGAGCAAGTGACTTAGGTGATGTGAGTCCAAGGATTGGACCAAGAATTAACAAATCACCCGGTATGAGCCAGAACGGCATTCGAAAACGCAATATGAATGCACTTCGTCCCGGAATAGCAGATGTAATTTGTCCTGCCTCAGGAAGAGCTGGCGAATCACCAAATTTCATGGTTGCGGCACCATCCTGCCTCCAGCCAAGATCGAGGAATATAAGTCCGTCACCAGACTCGTTCAATACTCCTTCCAAACCAAATCCCAACCGAATTGCTACATCAATTCCGCCGACACCACCCACAGTTGTCTGCTCCGTTCCAAACCCTCCATTTACAGTTGCTCCACGTAATGCCGGAACAACACCTATAAATGCTCCGAGCTCAGCTCGAAAGCGTGGAAGTTCGCCTAAACCGATTGCAAGCCCTGGAACTGAAGTCTGAACAAGTACATCACCGAGAAAAGTATTTATTTGCGTGTCCTCAATGCTCCTTGGGGGTACAAAATTGTTTGTACAAACGTTAAAGCTATTCTGTGTTGATTGATAAGATTCATTTGCAGCAGAATAATCTATATTAACTTTACCGCTCGCAACATCTAATAGCTGCTCTATACTTAATCGTATGGAAATAGCTGCAAGTTCTGCGTCCTGAGGACGCATATACGAATCGCCCATCAATACAACACGCTTTCCATCCCACGTTGTAACCGCAAGTCCTTTCTCATTATAGTAATCGTGAGTACCTTTGCGTTGTGAAGCATCACCCCATGTACCTGCAACATGCCCGGATGCAAATACATCCTCAAGAAAATGTAAAGCAAATGCTTCATCAGCAAGAACGGATAAGATTAATGCTGAGCGTTCTTTCTGTGATAAAATTTTAATATTTAATCTGGCTGCTTTCATTAAAGCGCTGATATGGAACAATGTATAAGCAGCTAAAGCATTAAGATCTGCTCCCTCAGTTAAACACGCCATTAAATATTCACGAGCATTTGTTCCAACCTCGGGGCGTGCGAGTAAAAAGTGAACATTGTTTGAGCCTGCTCGGGTTGCGTATTCGACATCAACTCGCTGAAAATTAATATCAGAGTCTCTCAATGCGTTTATGTGCTTGTGACGATTTTCTGCTTCAGCGAGATCTATCTTTAGTTGTGCTGCTACATCTGCGACCTTTAATATCCAATCAGTTTCCAAAACGTTGTAAAGCAAATTTTCCGGCGAACAGGAGTGA
This sequence comes from Bacteroidota bacterium, assembly GCA_022564295.1. Taxonomy (GTDB): domain Bacteria; phylum Bacteroidota; class Ignavibacteria; order Ignavibacteriales; family Ignavibacteriaceae; genus BMS3ABIN03. Next base: position 41,412 of record JADFLR010000026.1, read on the forward strand.
TCACCGCTTATTGCAGTCCACGAAGCATAATCGAGGAATTGAGGATTAGTGCTTTGTGCTGCATCTATTACTGCTTCTGTTAGTCTTGATTCATAACCAATACGTGCTTCCGACCACAATTTATCAAGTATAGAACGGTATTCCGCAGAAAGATTTTGTATTGCCATCAGAGCAATATCTCTGTGTTCAGGGTAAACCCATGCATTTAAATGGATTATACTGAGAAAAAGAAAAATCACAGTAAATATTACTTTCATTGCTAACCTCTTCAATCTGCTAATTATTAAGTCTTCTAAAATTAAGTAAAAATATTACAACGAAAAATTATATGCAAAATATAGAATTCTTGTTTATTAGATTTGATTATAATAGTTTTAGGTAATATTAATTTTAAATCGGGAGAACATATTGAAATACAAACTCAATTATTTTCTATTCTTTACTTTTATTTATTATTCTTTCACCTGCCTATGTATTGCACAATCCCCCGGAGAATTAGACAAAACATTTGGTAACGGTGGTAGGGTAAATGTTGGGATCGGTGGTTACTATGATGTAGCAAAATCAATGGCACTGCAGCATGATGGCAAAATTGTTGTGGTTGGGTATGGGAAGGAATCTCTTGTCTCATTTAAAGGATTATCTATGGCAAGATATTTACAGAATGGTGAAATGGATTATGATTTTGGTAATCTCGGTGTAATTCATAGGGTAACAAAAGATCTCGAGGGCGAAGCAAATTCAGTTGCTATCCAAAAAGATGATAAGATTGTGGTCGCAGGTTATAGTATTAGTCCTGCCACAAATAATGAGGAGATAACTTTGGTAAGGTTTACTGAAAACGGAAATATTGATAAATCATTTGGAAACAAAGGACTTATCGTAACAGAAATAAGCAGCGAAAAGGATGTAGGTGAATCTGTTGTAATTCAAAACGACGGGAAAATAGTTGTTGTTGGAACAACTGATCATAAACCGAGTGCTGACATTGTTCTCATTAGATATAATAAAAATGGCAGTCTTGATTATAGTTTTGGTATCGGCGGTATTGTGATAACTGATATAAATTCAGCGATGGATATAGGAAAATCACTTGTTCTTCAGAGTGATGGAAAAATGATTGTTTCAGGTTTTACTCGCGTTGTAAATAAATTTTTTATGACTTTACTTCGCTATGATTCTTATGGTGAGCTTGATCCAACTTTTGGTAATAGCGGTATTGTAATAACCGATATAAACGGAAGAAGAGGTAAAATGGATATGGTAATGCAGAATGATGGGAAGATCATCCTTGTCGGACCAAGTGAAGTTGAAAACTCTCATCATTTTACTGTACTTAGATTTAATAATAATGGAAGTTTGGATAAAAGTTTTGGTAACAATGGAGTAACAAAAACAATAATTGGTGATTATAGTGAAGCGGAATCGGTTGCTTTAGATTCAAATGGTAACATTGTAGTTGCCGGCACTACTGAATTGGGAAATGAGCAATTTGTAGTTGCTATGTATGATCAGAATGGAATGTTAGTACCCGATTTTGGTTCTGATGGATTAGTAAAAACAAGTTTTATAAAAAACAGTGTTGACCGTGCACATTCTGTTGTAATTGATTATTATGGAAATATTATCGTAGCCGGTGAAACCAAAAACGATTATACAACTTTTGGTTTAATTAAGCTGATAGGGAAGTGAAGTTATTCTTGTTTGTTGTCATCCCCAGCAATTAAAAGTTTCCCCTCCCTTGGGGGACTATGAAAATCTTCTATTCAAGGAGGGGACTTATTTAATAACAATCCCAAAATTAATACGCTTAAAATTTTATATTAAATGAAATCAAATTATTGTATGGGTTTCCTGCAGGAATAATTAATCCTTTTTCTTCTTCATCACTTTCGTGGATGAGTGGGATGAGATAACCAATTATGCTCCCGACAATTGCTCCCGTAATTATATCGGTAGGGAAGTGCTGTCCTGCGGTATATCGTAAATAACCAACTGTTGCAGCAAGCAGTAATGATGAACTCCATACGTATGGTTTCAAATCAGAATCAGGATAATATTTGCTGAATGTAATTGATAAAAAAACAGCCGAAGCAAAAGACACCGATGCATGAGCAGAAAAAAATGAGTGAGTGGCACTAACATTTTGTTTTATTTCATCGGGAACATCTTCATTATAAACATAAGGTCTGTAACGACTGATCAATCCTTTAGGAAGGTGGGATACGGAATAAGTTGTTAAAATATTCTGAAGATACATCGTTGAAAAAGTTCCAACATCATTACGCACTTCTGAAGAAGTAAACATTAGGAGTGGTGATGCAATTGCTGTTATAAGCAGTACATCACTCCAATCTACAGCTGATAAAGACCAGTTGTATGTTGCTCCACGATCGAACGAGTTAATGTTTTTTCTCGAAAGGGTATATAGTTCATCTTTACTAACGAATTTTTTGTTTTCAATTAATTTTGCATCAACCACTCCAAGTAAAATACCTCCACCGAAGATCGCAATTTCTCTACCTGCATCAAGTGAATAGGGTGATTGCGGGAAAATATTCGTTTGGAATAAAACGAATATTAGAAGTATGTATTGAAACTTTGGGACACAGTGCATATAAAAAAAATTACCTGAGCTAATTATTAGAGTACAAAACCAACAAGCAATTTAATCCTTTGCATTGTTACCTCAGACTGTTTGACTATACCTGAGTCTCCATCATTCCCCGGATTAGTAATATCAATCCGTTGATCAATCTCTTCAGAGCCAAATGCATATTCCAGGCCAACTGTAAATTCCGATTTTCCTAACCTGAAAGTAGTTCCTCCCGATAGATGATAAATATCCCAGGTGGAAACGGTAAGGTTCGATTCAGTACCGGGAATCCGCGCAGAAAAATCAGTTACAAAACTGCCTGAGATTATCAGACTTTCGCTGCTAAAAAAATCAATACCAATACCATAATTTGTAACACTCTTTAATTCGTGTATAAGATCATTTGTAAGTATCTGACCAGACCCTTGTGAAACGAAAGGTTCCGTGTCAAGCACGAAAAATTTTTCTAAAGCATCATACCATTCGGCGCTAACATGGAATTTAAATTTTCCAATTTTGTAACCTCCACCAATACCAACTGCCCACGATGATTTATACTCAGAATCTATCTCATCTTGAAAATTACTATCAAATTCGTTATTGTTAGTGCTATCGCCGTCTGTATCAATACCGTTTAGAAAAAAATGTGTCCCTACTGATCCTGAACCGCCAATGTTAATACTGGGTGTTGTGACGGTTGCTCCTAAAGTTAGAGGCTGCAGATTCATACCCATTCCAAATTTTAATAGCGTGCGCAAATTATTATACCTGTAATTCCGAAGATCAGTATATGAGGCAATATCACCAACTGATGGCAGAACCTGGATGATCGTTTCATTTGAAGACGTTTGGCTTCTGTATGCCGAATACCATGTAAGCCCAAATCCAACCATTTCATTTAATTTTGTTGAATAGGTTAAACCAACCCACAATTCATTAAACTCTCTTTGAATAGATATACCACCTGCAAAATTCTCTTTACCTGGTGAGCTTTCAATGATATCTAGTGAGTCTATTAATCTTGTTTGAAATTCAAAATTCATTTTTTGTCGTGTTAGAATGGAAAATGCAAGGCGTGCATCACCCAGAAAATCAAATTTAAGATTAAATGCAAAAAATGAAGGGGAGGGGACTATGGTTGAATAATCCAAATCTGTTCCTAAACCGACTCCGTCTTCTACAGTAATTGTTTCCAACTGGTATACTTGTGCACTTAATATTAACTTGGGATCATCAAACAACGCCACTGCCCCGGGATTATAATAAGTAGCACTTAAATCTGTAACGCTGCCGATTACTGCACCACCAAGCAATGTAGATCTTGTTCCATATTGAATGTTCCAGTATTGTGAATCCTGTGCAAACAATTTACCATTCAGTAAAAAAGAAAATATTAATAACATTAGCATTCTCTTATTCATAACCATTTACCTCCAATATTAAAATACATATTTAACAGCTGTGTTAATATAATAATCATCCGAAGAAGCGCCGCTAGTTGGTTTATTATCATAACTATAATAGCCTGATAATTCCCAATAAAGGTCAATGATAATTTCCCAGCTAAGAGTAATATTGTAATTAACCCTTATTCTTCCCCAATCTGTTATTCCAGGAAAAGCGATAATATCAGTTTTTAAACTTGCCTTAGGGGCATCATAAATAAATAATTGATAATTTAAAGCTAGAAGACCCTCTAAATTAGTAGTGGCTTCCGTAGTATCTGTAAATGTTTCTCTATTGATACTTAAACCTAACAAACCATAAAATGAATCTTCATTAGAATGAATTAGGCTATATCCTGCAGCAACACTTGTTATTGCACGGAGCTGAATACCTAATTCAGTATTTTGCTCCAATCCTATAGAACCTCCTGCAAGCCATTTATGCACTAAAAATCTCTGATATGTTAGAGTCAGGTCTTGTCTTCTGGAAGATTCTTGATTCTCTTGGAAAGATATTATTGAATTCACATTTAATTCTGTGTTGTCAATCTTCCTTCTGTATTTAGCAGATCCTCCCAATGTAAACTGACCGGTTTCTGTACTCTTTGTAAAATTAAATCCTAATTTTATAGAACCATCTAAAATATCCCAGAAAGTGTCCTTAATTGGTGTTATAGTTACAACATAAGTCTTAAAAAGAAATTTCGTTTGATCTTTACCTTTAACTGCCATTTGGCGAACTGAATAGGTTGTATCCAATGATCCGAAATAAATTCTTCCATCCTGCAAATCGACTTCAAAAATATCTTTTGAAATCAAATGTCTTATCTTATCCCATTGTATGCTAAGCGTTCCCGCATCATCAGTCTTAAAAGTAACAATACCAAATTTTAACTTTTTAATTTCTCCTGTAATATGATCACCATTGTTCATAATAATAATATCTGTTCTTTGCGCAACAGAAGTGGAAGAGAGAATAAATAATGATATAATTATTAAGCAAATTCTAATAATATGTTTAGAAAAGAAATTCTTCAAAAATTAGCAATTGTGAATTGAAGTTTAAAAAATTCAAATAAAATGTAATCAATTAATTGCCGTAGTAAAAATAAAGAAATGCCGGATTACTCCGGCAAAAATTACTTTAACTATAAATTAATTATTATAAAAAAATATTACCTATTTATTTAACGACCATACAAGACCAAATCCATATTCAAATCCTGTGTTCATCGCTTCGGCGTGATAGAAGTGGGCGTTATACTTAACTGCTAAATCAAGATTAAGACCACCGACTACATTTATCATTATTCCCATTGCAACCTGCCATGCATATCTTACAAGAGTCTCATCACCTAATGTATCATCGATATGTATATTTTCATTCCCATCCGCATCCACTTCTACTTCAAAGCTAATTGTTTGATTTATGATATTGATCCCGTTCATAAACGAGAAGTATGGCATAAACCTGGAATCAATAAAGAAATACTTACCGCCAATTAGTAATGGAATTACATATAATGAACCGTTTAAAGAGTCTAAATCCTCTTGTAATTCGTAATCAATATAGCCGATTTGAAAATTTAATGTATTATGATCCGGGAAAAACATTCCGTAACTAACATATCCACCTGATCCACTTGTCCAGACTTTATTAAAATTACCAAGTGTTCTTATATATAAACCCTGAACAATTATTTGGTCACTCAGAAATTTTGAACCACTTGCTGGTAAATCTACTGGCTCCTTATTCTGCATCACTTGCGCGGAAAGCAAAGAAGTGAATAATATTATAATGATGATTGCATATTTTTTCATTTTAAACCCTTGTAAGTAAAATATCTTTATTTATTATTCTCATCAAATTGATTTTAATATACTGCATAACTAAGAAATAGCATAACAACCGGGTTAGCAGTTTGAACATCCGTTTGATAAACCGGTTGATCATCCGGAATTTGATCAATAACTTCTTGAGAATAATTGTATGCACTATTTCTCCAATATACTCCGGCACCTATTCCAAAGAAAATATAATCAGTAATGGGATATCCACCATCCAGAAAAATAAAATGCAAATGATGTTTAGAATCAGCAGGTTCGCTCTGCGTCCAGATCCACTTAGAAGTGTATCGTAGTCTTACAATATTCCAGATCCCACTTTTAACAGTTCCGGAAAGATTTATTCCCACACCCGGACCGAAATCATAATTTCTTCCTTCCACATCCTCAAAATAATCTGTAAGCGTTGCACCCATTAGAATAAATTCTGCACCGGCGCTTGTAACTATATTAGTTTTTTCCCCAATTGAAAACCTTGAAATTATCTGTTGAACAGTAGAAGTTCCTCCGTAGATAAAACCGGGATTACTCCAATAATTATAGTCCAGAGTTGATACAAATCTATGCTGCACGCTTCTATTATTCTTTAATTCCCAACCGAATAGATTACCTCTTCCCTGAAGTCTTGTTAGAGCTGAACCCCGGGTTCCAATTGCAGCTGAAAGTGAAAATGAAGAGAAAGGATTCATTAGATCATCCTTCATTATATTGCCATATAAAAAATCGATTGCTAATATTCCCTCCTGCTGCCCTTTTGTCGCGAATTCAGCGCCACTACCTTTTTCATCGATTCGTCTAACTCCGACATCAAATTTAAATATAAAATCATCAGGTTTTCTATCTTCCGGATTTGGATAAACTCTAGCAGTTTCACCAGATATTAGTCTTGTAAAACCTCTAACCGGATTTATTAGTGCTCCGCCTATTTCCAGCCACACTCTTCTGGAACCTGTCGCAGTATTATCCGTTACAACGATAGATAATCTGTGTAACACCTCACCTAAGGTAATTCCATTTACTGTTGTATTAATCCAGTCATTAAAAGCCGGGCGAAAAGTCTCACCGAAATATTCCCATAATCCACTTCCCGCTGCAGCCCAGACTGTAGATTCCCAAAATGAATAACCGTTAGACCTTCCCACATTGTAGAATAAACTTCCGTGGTATGGATGGGCGAAATAGTTTGTTAAGAATGCATCACCGTCATATTCCCATCCGTAGCTAATATTTCTCCACCAGGTATCAGCAGAAACGTTTGCCCAATTATCTTCAGGATTTGGCCAATCGCGTACCCACTTAGCAGCCGCCCATGGTATAAATTCAACAATTGCCAGTTCTCCAACAGAAAGCCAGAAGTGTTTAGTTGCTACGTGTGGAACATAATCGTTATCAAATGAATTTTGTTTAGCAATGAGTTTTCGATTAAACCTGAGTTTGTTATAATCAATTGCCAAACTCAATCCTGCTCTATTATTGAAGTCTAATTCATCAAGGGAAGTATTTGCATTTGATAATGCGAGGAAAATCTGGTTGTTAAATTTGGTTGATGATTGTTCCGCATCATCAATACTATTAGATTGTGCTTTGGACAATGATGTAAATAGTAAGGGGATAAAAAGAAGAATGGGAACATATTGAACTAACGGTTTATTAGTAAACTTTTTTATCACAAAGCCTCCATGCAATATTATTTGGTGAAACAGAAATTGGTGAGAAGCAAAGTTGAAATAATATAAATATTATTAGTATTTAATTAAAAACCGTCTACTTTCATTAAAAAACCAAATTTCCACTGAACAATTTGTAAAAATTTCGAGTATAAAGCAATAGTGTTATGTTGTTGATAACATAAATTTACGATCACTGTTAATCAAATTATATATTAATAAAATTTCTATCGTTAATTTGTTATAACTGATTAGAAGGTGATACCTAAAATCAATTTAATTCTAAATGAAGATACTCCAGCAGATTGCTTTGGAAATATAATTCCATTTTCACTATCTGCTGTTGGTATGATATTAGGGAATTCTATATTGTCATTTGCAAAAGATGTCGCAATTCCTGAGGTAATTTCTATCTTCTCTATCGTGAAGGCTGCACCGGCAGTAACGTGATACAAATTCCACCTTGATATTGATGAATTAGTTTCTGCTTCTTTTGCATATGAAGAAAAATCAGTTGTGAACGCACCATATAAAGTAAACTTTGGATTGATGTACATTTCCAACCCAAATCCATAGTTCAGTACGGCATCTGAGGCTGCAGTTAGATCGTCTGATACAGTTAAATCACCCGTTTGCGCTTTGAATGCTTCAGGAGATAGTATACTGTATTTAATAACTTTGTTAAAATACTCAGTCGCAATATGTATTTTAAAATTTCCAAATTTATAACCTGCACCTAAACCAATTGATAGAGGTGAATTGTATGTTGAGGGAAGATCCGTTTGAAAATTACTGATAAGAAAATCATCATTATCATTGCCGCCATTATATTCCAAACCTGCACCACTAAGGTTGATATCCGCTGAGCCCGAACCAAATAAACTAATTGATGGTGATGTAATTGTCAGTCCGAATTTAATCGATTCCAATGTAAATCCAATTCCGAATTTCCAAAGTATCCGAAAATCAAGATACTCATAGTCTGTAATTCCAGAAATTGCTGAGACACGATCCAGAGAATCTGAGGTTTTTACATTAACTTCACTCCGGGATGTATAATATCGAGTAGCAATGTATTGAGTGATTCCAATTCCGAGCTTGTCCTCGAAAGGATATGACCAGGTAATTCCAGCCCATATATCATTTAATTGTTCTTCTAAAACAAATTCGGTGGATAGAGAATTTTCATCATCTGTTCCATCAAATCTGGTTTTTAATCTGAGATCTATTGTTTGCCGTGTAAGGAATGAGAATGCAATCCTATTCTTACCAAGCCAGTCAGCAGTCATATTTCCTACAACGAATGATGGAGAGGGCTTGAAGGTTGTTGTACCGAAATCACTTATGTTCGAATTATCAGGATCCACTTGAAGGGACGAAAATTCAAATACTCTCGCAGTAAATAAAAAGTTCGGGTCATCTGTCAGCGATAAATTACCGGGATTGTAATAAGTCGCACCCAAATCTGAAACGCTGCCTATAACAATCCCACCTAAAAGTGTTGAGGTTGTACCATAGGTCTGTGTCCAGTATTGAGTATCTTGTGATCGACATACCAAAGAAAATATTATTACAACAAAAATTATTACTATCTGAAGTTGTTTCACACTAATTACAATAGTTAAATCAAAAAATCTATAAGTAATTATCAGCAATTTAAAAAAAATATCGTACACTTGATTCAAATATTGCGTTCATTATTTCTAAATAGTTTGTCACTTCTTTCCAAAACTCAGTAGTGTAAGGCAGTCTTGAAGAAAATCCGAAATACAGGGTTTTTTCGAAAGACATCAGGAAAATCTTCATAGTAACTATTTCTCCAGTATGCACCAATTCCGATTCCAATTGCAAAATATTTTCTTATTGGTAATTGTCCACTAATCATTAGTAGATGGATATTATGTCTGGAACTTGCTGGTTCGCTTTGTGTGTAAATCCATTTAGATGTATATACAATTTCTACCAGATCCCAAATATTGTTCTGGATCGAAGCCCTCAAAATAATGCCAATGCCAGGTCCGAAATCATAGTTTCTTCCTTCAGGATCGGTAAAGTAATCGTTCGGTGTTGCTCCCATTGCAATTAGATCAATACCAACGTTCGTAATAATTCTGGTACTTTCTCCAATCAGAAAACGAGAAACTAAACGAGGAACCACAGAAGTACCCCCATATATAAAACCAGGGTTGTTGAAATAATTATAATCAAGTGTAGCTACCAGTAAATGCTGCATATTTTTTCTGTTCATTAAATACCGTCCAAATAAATTTCCGTATGCCTGAAGTCGAGTTAAACTTGGTGACCCGGAAGAAAGGGCAAGGGAGAGCTGGAAAGTGGAAAACGGTTTTTTGATATTTTCGTTGAATAAATTTCCATAGAACATATCGAAGACGAATAAACCTTCTTCAATATGCTCTTTTGCAAAATTGTCTCCTTCACCATCTTTATCAAGTGATCTTATACCAGCGTTAACCGTAACCAAATATTCTTTTGATTTACGATCTTCAGGGTTTGGAAAAAGCTTTCCTGTTTCACCACTAATTAACCTGTTAAATCCTCTAAGCGGATTTAACAGTGCGCCGCCAATCTCTCTCAAAACTCTGTTAGTACCTGTAGCGGTGTTGTCGGTTAGCATGGCGGATAATCTGTACAAAACTTCACCGAGTGTAATTCCGTTTATAGTTGTATTAACCCAGTCATTAATTGCCGGACGAAAGGTTTCACCAAAGTATTCCCATAACATACTACCCGTTGCAGCCCAGGCAGATGATTCCCAAAAGTTGTAGCCGTTTGTTCTGCCAACATTAAAGTAAAGATTTCCATGATAAGGATGAGCAAAGTAATTTGTTAAAAAAGCATCACCATCGTATTCCCATCCGTAGCTAATATTTCTCCACCAGGATTCCAAAGAAACATTAGCCCAGTTGTCTGCCGGGTCGTCCCAGGTTGTTCCCCATTTTGCCATAGCAAACGGGATGAATTGTACAATTGCAAGTTCTGATGCTGCAATCCAAAAATGTTTTTTGGATTCCCACGTTTCATAGTCAACATCTATTGAATCAGTTAGAGTGAAATATTTTTCCTTAAGGGCAGGATTATTTGGATCTATTGCTAAACTAATTCCACTGTTACTTTTTAGTTCTGAATATTTGTTTGTACTTGATAAGGAAAGAAAGATTTGATTGCTGTTCTTTTGCGATTGTTTTTCAACAGCATTATCATTCCGGGTTTGTGACCAGGATAGAGAAGTTAACATTAATGAGATTAGTATGAGATATGAATATGAACATGTACGATACAGGTGTTTAAAGGTAAAATTTATTATCATAATTCACTCCACCTTAATTATTGATGAAATAAATAATGCATTCACAAATGTATTCACAAAACATAAAATTAATCAGTATCATATATGGCTGCCTGCAGTTACAGATAATCTCGATTCCTATCTTTCAATTTGCTAAAATTCAGAGTATATAGCAAAAGTATTTGCTAATGAGAATTATTATCCATTCTGCATTAGATTGATCGCGAGTATCATTCTAGACAGGTTTGATTTCATTATTAAAAAAGTGAGTGGAGGAGAGCCTTCGTTATTCCTGGAAGGGAATACAATTAAAAATTAAAAAGAAAATTGAGTGTGCTGCCATTACCATTAATTCCAAAAGAAACATCAAGATCACTTTCGTTAGTTCTATGAATAAAGGGAATAAAATAACCTAATGTACTGCCAACTAAAGCACCTGTTATAATATCTGTTGGAAAATGCCTACCTGCAGCATATCGTAAATATCCAACAGTGGTTGCAGCTAATAAACTTACACCCCAAACAAAAGGTTTTAATTCAGAATTTGGATGAAAATCGCTGTAAACAGTAGAGAGGAAAACAGCCATTGCAAAAGCTACTGATGCGTGTCCGCTGTAAAATGATCTTCTTGCGTTTTGTGTTTCTTTCTCTTCCAGCGGAGCATTTTCATTATATACAAATGGTCGCGTACGCTGTGTAATTCCTTTTAACATTAACGGTAAAGTTTCTGCAAGAATCAACGTCTGAAAGTACATGGTTAATACCGGTGTGAAATAATTTCTTACTTCATCCGAAAAAGTAAGAAGAGCTGGGGCAAGAATTGTGGCAGTTAATAATATATCGCTGGCGGTTCCTGCATCTGGTGACCAATTATATGTAGCACCCCTATCAAAATTGTTTATATCGTCCCTGTTAAGTGCATTGATTTCATTCAGAGTTAAAGGTTCAATATCATCATTTATGGTTAGACCAATCATTCCTAACCCCATGCCGCTCAAAAAAATAATACTTTCTCTCTTCACATCAAGTTTGTAAGGAGATTGGGCGAAGCAGCTTGATTGAATAGAGTTAAATATTAATAAACTAAAGACTAATCGAAAAATGAATTGATTAAAAAAGTAGTGATCCTCTGATTTGTTAAATATATTTTTTTCGTAATGTGTATTACTCAATAGATAGAATGATAAATAAGTGAATGAATTTATCCCCACTAAAGCAGGAACTTAAAAAGGTTATTTAAAGTATCCTCTCGAAATATAATTAGAATGTAATAGAAGCACCCAGTTTAAAAGTTTCCATTGTAAATGGTGTCTCTGAAGAAAAAGGCCAGTACTGCTCGCTCTTTAGAGCATAATACCAGGCGAATGTTACAGCGTTTTTTAGAATCATATACATAATCGGGCCAAAGATCGGAGAGGACTTAATAATACTTTCAGAAAATAACGACACAAGGTTAACACTAATAGCTTGAAGGGCAAAACTCCCCACCCAGTGTATAAGCACGAATCGTGGAAATACTACCGCTCCTTCAATTGAAGTAGTGATTGAAACCGATTTTGCAACGTAGAGTTTTATTCCGCCTTCTGTTGATATCCCAAATCTTAAATCTCCTTCTAACCTTTTTAAAATGTTAATATCACCTTGAGTTAACGAGTCTCGCCCGGTGAATTCTAAATCTGTGAGAGTAAATTGGTTTTTATTATAAGGTATTAATGAGAAGGGTCCGATTTCATACCCATAGCCGATGTTTTGACCGATACCAATTTGCCAGCCTTTTGTATCAACGTCACCTGTTTCTGTGCTGCCAAAAACATTCATATCGGAAGAGAAATATGAACCGAAAATATATCGTTCATCCAGTCTCTGAACGAAATCATTATACTTTTTTAGTTCTGTATACCCAAACTCTAAATTAGCATTACCAATGCTGGAAAAATTCTGTCTAAAATTATTTTGACCTGGAAATCCATATCCAATATCTGCATTTATGAAGGGGCTATAATTTCCTCCCCATGCCCAATTGATATATTTATCCCAGTCTGAGGGTTGTGAATAATTATTTACTGTTAATAATAAAACCGCTATTGGAATAAAAAACTTTTTCATAGTTTAATTGATAGAACCTTTTTGTTGATCGTTGTGTTGGTCCCGGGGGAGTAAATTCTCTGTCTTGTTTCCCTTAAAGCGATTTGAAAAGGTTTTACTCTATATATTTTCAGCAAATTTAAAACCAAAAAATAAAACCTAAAATGTAAGTGAAGCACTTATTTTAATTGTCTCCATTGTAAAGGGAGTTTCAGAAGGAATAGGCCAGTACTGTTCACGCTTAATAGCATAATACCAGGCGAATGATATAGCGTTCTTTAGTATCAGGTACATAATCGGTCCCAGTAACGGAGATGATTTAACTATGCTTTCAGAGAAGTACGAAATCAAAGTATTGCTTATAGATTGAACTGCATAACTACCGATCCAATGAAAGAATACAAATCTTGGAAATACAACTGTACCTTCAAAGCTGGCAGTAACGGCAATTGCTCTTGCCACATAAAATTCTGCACCACCCTCGGTAGACACACCGAATCTTGTATCTCCTTCTAATCGTGTTAGAAAATCTGCTTCACTTTGTAAAATAGATTCGGGATAAGTAAATCGCAGACCGGAAAGCACAAGTTGATTTTGGTTGAATGGAATTAATGAAAATGGTCCGACCTTCCATCCGTACCCAATTTTTCGTCCTAAACCAAAACTCCAGCTTGTTGTGCTTATGGCGCCTTCTTGAGTAGTCACTAAGTCTTCACCAATATCCGAAGAAGTATACTTTCCGAAAAGATATTTTTCATCAAGTTTGTAAACATAACTTTGAGATTTATCATAGGTTGTATAACCCATATTTAAACCGGCAGTTCCAACACTTGAGAATGTACTGGTAAATGATTCCTGACCGGGAAAGCCGTAACCTATATCGACATGAATGAACGGGTTGTATGTGCCTCCCCATTTCTCATTAATATACGCATCCCAGTCTTCCGGGGGATTGAAGACCGGGGTAACGATTAAAAAATAGAGAAAATAAATTAAGTCCATTCTTAGTTCCTATTGTTAATTCAAAAGCTCAAATAAAAGTATTTATCAATAAAATTGAGTCTTTTGTCATTTTTTATAAGTCTTTAAAACTTTTAGGCCTACTGCGACCTCCAAGTGTGATATAAACACCTGCTGTAAGATCGAACTGAACAAAAGGTGTGTAGCTTCCGACACTAACCCCGCAGCCGCCGGTACCACACCATAAACCTCCACCTGAAAAAATAAGTGGCACTAAAATTCTTGCCTGTAAACGAATTCCGATACTTTTGGATAGATCGAATTTTCCACCACCGCCAAAGGTAATAGAAGCTAACCATTCATCGCTGCGTGTTGCGTCCTTTGCATCAAATAGAGTTGCTCCAACAGTAAATGCACCAAAAGGTCGGGCTTTACCTCTGCCCATTTCCCATACACCACCAACCTGAAAATAATGTACATTCATATCGAAAAGATCTTCAGTAAATCCGGAAGGATATCGTTTAATTTTAACATGTGTTTGTGCGGATATCCATAATAACTCTAATTGAATTCCTCTTCTCATTGTAATATCAACACCCAATCCGTAGTCAGGAACGTCTTTAATCTGGAGATCACCTTCCCTTACCGGAATGCTGGTGGTCATCATATATCCGCCAAAACCAAAAATCTCAGTTTGTGCAGATACGTCGTTAATAAAAAGAAATGAGATTAAAAATATCAGAGTTGGAATACTCATTGAATGTTGCACTGAACTCATTTTGCCTCCGTATTTTTTTTCAATGATTAAATGTATGGTAAAGTTAAAAATTTCACAACTATTATCATAGTGGGTAACAGTACAAAACTAAATGCCCAATTTAAAAGGTGACTAAAGAAAATTTAATTCATTAATATCATTGTTCATTGTATTTCATTTACAATTAATTAACGGTGATTAATTTAGAAATCCTTCAACGTGATTACGTTTCATTTCAATACAGTTTATATTATTGAAACTTATTATTGTAGATAATCTTGAAATAAATATTGTAAAAAGAATTAAAGAATGGCACAATGCTTGTATAATAAGAATTAACAAATTGAAAGGATGCTTGCTATGGTACTTATTTATTTGCAAAGCTTAGTTGCTTTGGGTTTAACAATGTATGTAGCTATGTATGTCTTGTATATTATCAAATCCAATTTTAAATATAAAATTTAATTTTATTCTCCTTTGTTTGCCTGAGAGATTAAAATGTGGAGGTGAGGACCTAAAGTAAAAAGACCGTTTAAACTTCGGTCTTTTTTATTTTAAATTGCCCGTAAACTTTGTAACGTATTGATCTACTTATAGTTACCAATCTTATAATAACATTATAGTAACAATAACTATTTCATAAATACCATCTTCTTAGTCTCGACAAAAGAACCTGCTTGAAGTCTGTAGAAGTATATTCCACTTGGTAATGCTGTTACGTAAAATTCAACTTCAAAATTTCCAACAATAATATTTTCGTTTATAAGTGTTGTTATTTCTTCACCAAGAGTGTTGAAAACCTTTATTGTAACAAAAGACACTTCAGGTATTGAAAAACGAATTGTTGTAGATGGATTAAATGGATTGGGATAGTTTTGACTTAAATTAAATTCAATTGGGATCTCATTTGAGATTGATTCGACACCAACAGGGCTCAGGTTTTCATACCAGGCAATTTTATCATCAATAGCAGAAGCGGAAAGCACATCCATATCCCCATCATTGTCTACATCTACCGCATAGACTGAATTGGCACCAAGCGCATTTGTTGTGATAATATGGGGGGTAAAACTCTCATTGCCGTCGTTCTCATACCAGGTTATTTCACTATCGATGTTATAATAATAATCACCAACAGAGGCGGAAAGCACATCCATATCCCCGTCGCCGTCCACATCTACCGCATAGACTGAATTGGCGCCATCCGCACTTGTTGTGATAGTATGGGGGGTAAAATTCTCATTGCCGTCGTTCTCATACCAGGCGATTTTATTATCAATAGCAGAAGCGGAAAGCACGTCCATATCCCCATCACCGTCTACATCCATTGCATAAACCGACCAAGCGCCATCCGCACCTGTTGTGATCGTATGGGGGGTGAAACTCTCATTACCGTCGTTCTCAAACCAGGTAATTTTATCATCCCATTGAGAAGCGGAAAGGACATCCATATCCCCGTCACCGTCTACATCTATTGCATAAACCGACCGGGCACCATCCGCATTTGTTGTGATCGTATGGGGGGTAAAATTCTCATTCCCGTCGTTCTCATACCAGGCGATTTTATCATCAAGTATAGAAGCGGAAAGCACATCCATATCCCCGTCGCCGTCTACATCTACTGCATAGACCGAAAAGGCGAAATCTGCACCTGTTGTTATGGTATGTGGGGTAAAATTTTCATTTCCGTCGTTTTCATACCAGGCGATTTTATCATCATCACCAGAAGCGGAAAGGACATCCATATCCCCATCATCGTCTACATCTACTGCATAGACAGAACGGGCGTCAAGTGCATCTATTGTGATGGTATGTGGGGTAAAACTCTCATTTCCGTGGTTCTCATACCAGGCGATTTTATCATCAGAC
>JADFLR010000009.1 GCA_022564295.1 Bacteroidota bacterium
AAAAGACATTTCGCCCCCTGCCTTGCGTTGATCTCTAAATCCCTCAAAAGCTGACTTCCATGATTCATAGTCTTTAACTTTGTGTCGAATAATAACGGTTGCCATTTGTAAGCCTCATTTATAAAATGTGTGAGATTAATATTTATTTATGCCCTCAGTAGATTCCATAGTTAATTTAAAATAAGTATTTATTTACCAATCAACAAATAAAATATTTGAAACATAAACCCTCATTCAACTATCTATTAAATATTAACAGTGGTAAGACTTGTGGTTGGCAGGAGTGATTTCAATATTGGTAATAGAAAATTTTGTTAGGGCCGCTGAGTAAAAGCGCATTACAGAAGTATTTTTCTGAAACAGAAAGGATGATTTTTTTGTGGAATTATTTTTGTTTGAAGTTATTTCTTATTTCCGATAAGACATGCTCAAGATTCAATAGCACATCCTGATTTTCAAATCTTATTACGTTGATTCCTTCATTTTCAATCTTCCTCGTTCTTTCTTTGTCATATCTTATTCCCTCGTCATCAAAATGAAAATCACCATCAAGTTCAACTACAAGTTTTTCAGCCGGACAATAGAAATCAACTATGAATGACTTTATACCTGCCTGTCTTCTGAATTTACTGCCCTCAAGCTGACCTCCCTTTAAGTAACCCCATAAAAAGGCTTCTGCCTGTGTAGGACTATTTCTGAGTCGTTTTCTTCTTTTTTTAAAATATTTTCTATTAAATGTTCTCATAATTTTAATATAATACAATTAATATTTTTCCCCTCCTGCCTGAGGAGGGGATTAAGGGGTGGAGGGAGCAATTCCCTTAATATAAAACTTTAGCCGGGGATGATGAGAAAAAACAGCATAATACAAACATCCTTAATTTAAGTTAGTTCAATTCATATATGTACACCACCCCGTCACTTCGTGCCACCCCTCCTCTCTGTGAGAGGAGGGGAATAAAAGAATTTTTTACAGATTAAGCTCAATAAGTTTTACTTAATAACTCCACCAACTCTTAAATTAACACCGTACTCAAGATAGGCTTTTAAGCAGCAAAGAAAGTTCGTCCAACCTTCAACCTGTCCCATACACTTCGCAGCTCCCGGAAAGTCTGCGAGCCAGTCTGATTCGGTTATTTTAACTAAAGTACTGTTTTCACCTTTTGGTTCTAATGAAATAACAACAAGACATTCATCACCACTGCCTTCCCACTTAAAGGAAATAAGTTTATCTTTTTCAACGTTCTGAACTTTAACTTCGTGTGATACATCATAATCTTCCCACGACCAGGTTAATGTTTTACCGCTTTCTATTCTTCCGGTGCTTGTGGTAATAAAGTATTTGTTCATTTTATCAGGATCAACAATTGCTTCAAATACTTCGTGTGCCGGTTTTAAAATCCCCATCTGTACCTTTGTTTTTATCCTCTCTTCGCTCATAGCTTCTGCTTAGTTTTAATTTATGTTCAAGTTAAAAATAGGACACCGGAAAAACAGAAGCAATTTTAATAATGGTGTTTTCAAATATTAAAAAGGGGAAATGACCGTATCAGGAGATTTTAATAAAGGATTGCTTAGACAAAGATTTTCGAGTACAGTTTATTTCTAATTGGATAAAGTCTTCACAAGGTTTTGTGCGGGGATGGTAAGGTTGTATCTGAAAGATTACAGTTCTGTGCAGATTGCATTTTCCTAAAAGTACTATCTACTGACAAACGTATGAAATTTAAAGGTGCAAAGGATAAAATATACAACAACAGTAGTGATGATAAAAAATTACGACCACAATAATAATATAAATGGTTATTTTTAGTATGTTAATCACATTGAAAAACCCCAAACATTGATTATCTCAATCAATCGAGGCATATTGAAAAATAGTTAGCTTTTATAAACAAACTTATTTATAAATATTAAATCAACAAATAACTAATGGAAGTGATAAAACTTAAATCAATTAATATTTTAGAGGAAAGAGGCGGTGTTACTGAATACAACGCAAGAAACATTCCATTATCCCATTTTAACTTACTTGTGGGAGACAACGCACAAGGCAAAACACGATTGTTCAACACAATGCACTATATGACTTCTACAGCATATAATCTTGCTAATATTCTAGCAACCACATTTAAATCAAAATGGATTTTCCAAGTGCAGTCAAATTCCGATACCGAGGAAGTTGTTTATGATATTAAAGTAAAGGGCTCAAATGGTAAAAATGTGTATACTGAAAAAATAACTAGAAATAAGAAAATGATTTTTTCGTCCAGTGAGAAGTACCTATATAACGAAAGCAGTAGAAGAAAAATAACAAACTATTATATTCCGGAAAACATTCCTGCAATCGTTTCTATAAATGAAAAAGGATTTCATACAATAAAATTAATCAGAGATTATTTTCAAAGAATCATATATGTGTCATCCAACAAGAGTAGAGATTTACATGTAGATCCCCAATCCATAGTACCAAATAAGATTGGGACAAATCTTGCATCAGTACTAGTTAACTGGGAGAAGAATTATCCACAAAATTTTCAAAGAGTTGTGAATGAATTCAAAGATAATTATCCATTTATAAAGAAATTTTATTTTACAGATCAAAAAACCCTAGAAGGAATAAAAGCAAAATTATTAACCATTACTGAAAGGAATGTGTTACACCCTATTACTCAGCAAAATTGGTCTGATGGATTATATAGAATGTTATTTCTCCTCATGTCAACAAAAGTACCATTCGTTGACAACGAAAAAATCTATTCACCTTCTTTTATTATGGTCGATGAAATCGAAAACGGTTTAGATTATAAAAGCTTGAAGTTCATAATCGATTATTTAAAAGATTATTCCGATGAGGTGCAAATCGCTCTATCAACTCATTCGCCTCTCGTCTGTGAACTCATTCATCCAGAGAATTGGATTATTGTGAAAAGGCATGGAACAAAAGTCAATTTTATCTCTCCTCCAAAATTCGAAAAAAAACTTAATGAAGAACTAGAATTATTCAAACATAAACATTGGGATTTTTACACAAAACACATAAGCAATTCAAATTTATACCTGATTAAGTAAAATGCAGAAGGTTTGGTTTTTCGTTGAGGGTAAGTCAGAAGAAAACTTAGTCACCTTTTTAATAAGGAAAAAATTCAGTTCTAGTATTCAACTTGAGAAAGATTTACTCGACTTTGTTAAAAAAGATATTTCTAATGCCCAGCATCATTTAGGATATTGTGAGAATTGTGAAAATGTTAATAAGATCCCGCACAGGATTAATGAATTAGAATACCTAATTGAACAAAGTAAATCCAACGTGATCATTATTATATGTGACGTTGAGAAACTTGGTTGTGTTTCGAACAGAAAAGAAAAAATTGAAAATGTTCTGAATTCAGATGTTAAAAAACTAAAAATTGTACGCGCATTTTTTAATCCAATGATTGAAATTGGGTATTGGGAATGTGAGCAAATAATTAATCGGGTGATTGACCTAGAATATAGAAATAATTTAAAGCTGAGCCCTAAAGACCCGATCACTTCAGAACCAGACCTAGCACACCCGTTAACTGCGTTAAAAAAATCATTCGAGAAGTATAATCTAAAATACCGCAAATCGAGTTTTTCAGAAAAGTTTTTTGCAAGAGTGGATTTTGATACTTGTGATAATGATGTGCTTAAAAGAATTATTAATCCATTAGAAACTATTTGTAATCCTACTTAATTAATAAATACTTTTTATTTTTTCTTTAAAAGCACTACTTCCTCTGCATAAGAAAGGCTATCTTCACTAAAGCATTCATAGCATCCAAAAATTCCTAATTCTTCAATTATATTAACAAATTTTTTCACCCCATAAGGAAACCTTTACGGTGTTTCATTCCAAGTACCTTCCGGCAATGCATACCCACCATCATCCTAGCATTGTCCCCTGCGGACGGGGGAAAGTCTCATAAAGTCAATGATAACTTAAGCCATATTCATTAAAGTATCAATTAATAATTGGCAAGTATTATGGGAGACAGCAAATAATTAAAGAGCACAAATTAAGTCAGGTGTTAACACCATCCCAAACAGCCTTAGGTTTACCTTCCCATACCCATGCAATAAAATCAATAAGCTGGGGCTCGCCTCCAAGATCACGCAGCCGCGCATTCACCTGTCCCCTGTGGTAAGTACTGTGCATTACAACCTGCAGCATTGTTTCTGCTAACGACGGATTCTCCGGTTTTCTTCCAATAATTTTTTCAAAATGATTTGTCCAGGGAATTTCTATAATCTTATTTAACTCATTTTCATTTAATGAATTTAAATGTTCATTAACCAGGGAGTGGTATTCATATCCCCATTTTGCAATGTCAAGCAGTTCGGGGAAATCAGTTTCTTTTGAAAATTCCAGAGGTTGTTTGGTCCATATATAAAGGAATGCTCGTTGAACATTATGAATGTGACATAGAAGCTTTCTCAGCCTGGAATCACTATTTGCGGAAGAAAGTTTTAATACTGATTGCCATACTTTTGCATCAGCCCATTCCATATGATGAAACAACAAGCTGATATTATTTAGCTCATGCATAATATTCTTCTTATTAGTATTGATAAAAAGTATAGTTACTTGAATTTAAAATTTTATTATTAAGCTATTTATCGTCCTTTAGAACACGTAAGTATACAGCTATTTGTCCGCGGTGATGTATTTGGTGATCAATGCTGCTTCTTAAAATAATCAATTCGATCCTCACCAAATTACAAAATCTATCATCCCACAATTTGTTCCCTGCTAATATTATTTTCAAGCCGACTTTTAATATCGATATAATTCAACACATTATCACTTACTTTTAACTCGTTGCCGCCAAAAAGGTTTTTCTAAAAAAATTTTGAATATTTACTTATATAAAGTTTTACGTTTCTGTGTTTTTTGAGCTTTACATATTCCTAAAAGCTTTTTACATTTGCTTCGTAATAAATTTATCATCTACAAATAACAAGAGAGGTTAAAATTATGGCAAACGTAATTAATTGGTTTGAAATACCGGCAAAAGATTTTGATAGAGCCTGTAAGTTCTACGCTGAAGTTCTTGACGGGGAAGTTCAGAAAATGGATAGTCCTACAGGGGTGAAGTTTGGATTCCTTCCCGGTACAGCACCGGAATCAGTAGGCGGTGCAGTTGTTTTTGGTGAAGGTTATGAGCCTACCACTAAGGGAACAATGGTTTATTTAAATGGTGGTGATGATTTAAACGTACCATTAGGCAGGATTGAAAAAGCCGGAGGTAAAATCCTATTGTCTAAAACTTCAATTGGTGAGAACGGGTTTATGGCCCATTTTACAGATACTGAAGGAAATAAGGTTTCACTTCATTCGATGAAATAAGCAGCAGTTAATTGAATCGTCTAAACGAAACAGTCGTGTCACACCTATCTTGTCGAAGCCTGCCTTTCGGCGGACAAGTGTGGCATTGCTGTAATTTGTCAGTCTTCGACCCAGCGCCAAGGCGGGGCAGGCGAGGCTCAGACTGACAGGAGTTCTTAAGTTATAGGTATTGAGATAGTCCAGGGTTTTTACAGAAATATAAATCGAATAAAACAAAAAGTGAACAAGATTTATTAAGATTATTCCATGTCAAAGATCAATAAGAGTACATTTAAGTTTCTATCAGACCTAAAGAAAAACAACAACCGGGAATGGTTCAATGATAATAAACCAATATACGAAGAGGCACGTGCAAATTTTGAAGAGTTCATTGCAAACCTGATATCTAATATCTCGAAGTTTGATCCTCCGATTGCTGGATTAAATCCAAGGAAAAGTATCTTCAGAATTTACAGGGACGTTCGCTTTGGAAAGAATAAAACTCCATACAAAATTAACCTCGGTGCCCATTTGTTACCACATTCTGCTCAACTCCATAATGGAGCCGGTTATTATATTCATTTAGAACCGGGTAAAAGTATTTTAGCTGGAGGAGCTTATCTTCCACCGGCGCCCTGGTTAAATGCAATTAGGTATGAGATAAACAGGAACAGTAAGGAATTCAAGAAGATCATCAACAACAAAACATTCAAAAACTACTTTGGAGAATTAGAGGGAGAAAAATTAAAAACTGCCCCCAGGGATTATCCAAAAGATCATCCGGAAATTGAGTTGTTAAAATTTAAGAGTTACCTGGCTGTTCACAATGTAAGAAACAACGAAGTATTATCCGATAATTACTTACAACACGCAACAAAGGTATTCAAAGCACTCCATCCCTTTGATAAGTTTTTAAATGATGCTATATAAAAGCAGTAACCCACAATTTTATTTGTGGGTTTAAGAATCAATCAAACATCTATAATAACGGTCTCAACCGTTTATATTTACTATCCTAAAAATCATTGACTGTAGTAGGTAGTTATTAAATAGCTCACCTTTGAAACTGTGGGAAGACTCCAATCAGGATCACTGCCAAGTATTGATAACTTTGTTATCGGGTTTTTCTATAAACCTAAATTGCCTGTAAATTATCTTTTGTAAACTCATTACGTGTATCACCGGTGTTCAGGATTTCTTTAGGTTCGAAGAGCATTACAGATGCTTCTTCAGCAGCAACAGGTCTATGTTCAATTCCCTTCGGTACTATTACAAATTCATTTTCATTTATCTCTACTGTTTTATCTCTGTATTCCATATTAAACTTCCCTTTCAGTACATAAAACATCTCATCTTCATTATCGTGTTTGTGCCATACAAACTCACCTTTAAACTTTACCAGCTTTACATACTGCCCGTTAAGTTCACCAACTATTTTTGGATCCCAATGCTCACTAAAAAGAGAAAGCTTCTCATCAATATTTACTTTGTTCATTTTATTACTCCTGAATAAAAATATTTAAGAAATAGTTATTCCTTTTCATCTCTTAAAAACTTTAATGTTTCGTCAAATGAAAACGTATCTTTACTAAAGCACTCGTAGCTTCCTAAACTGCCAAGCTCATCAATTATGTTAACAAATTTTTTCAAGCTTGATCTCAAAACAAATGGTCCGAAAGTTACGCGGTTAATGCCAATATCCTGCATAGTCTTCAATTGTATAGTTCGGTGAGAGCCTAAAATATTTATTGGTGAGCTAATTTCTTTTCGTAAAGTAGTAATTGTCTCTAATTCCAGAACGCCTATCGGATAAACAAGGTCAGCGCCGGCGTTTAAATATTCCCCCGCTCTTTTAATTACCTGAGCAATCACTTCTGTTGCTGGTTTATCATTACCGGATAGAAAACAATCGATCCTCGCATTTATAACCAAATGCAACCCTCTTTCTTCGGCAACTTCTCTCACAGTTGAAATTCGTTCACATTGCTCCTCAATATTTCTTAACAAACCTTCCTCTTCCATGCTATCTTCTATGTTTATTCCAGCAACACCCGTATCAATAACCTTGTTTATTGAATCGCGTAAGATTTTAATATCAGAAGCGTAACCGGATTCAATATCGGCAGTAACTGGAATATCAACGCTTTTAACAATTCGTTCAATAATATCCAGGTGAGTTGAAAGTTTAATTTTTTCACCATCTATATAACCCAAAGAAGATGATATGGCGGCACTGGCTGTTGCTGCCGCGGGAAATCCCCTTGCTTCCAAAATACGTGCACCTATTGGATTCCAAATGTTTGGCAGCACAAGAAGTTTATCCTGTTTGTGCAGTGCCAAAAAATTCTCTGCTTTTTTTTGCTGTGAGGTATTGTTCATAGTTTTTAGATTATTCTTTTTTCCCCAACATAACTTTAATTTGAAAAAACTCAAAGACCGTTCATCAAATTAAATCCCGGATTTATGTTGATAATTGCACGAAAATTCAATAACATAACTATATATTCTCCGTTCATAACGATATACCGTATAATCATCACTATTATACTTGATATTAAGTATAATATACTCTATTTTTCATCCAAACAAGAATAATAATCATAATTGAGAAATCAAAATGGATAAAACAGATACTACTATTCTATCACTCCTGCAGGAAAACGCAAGAATTACAAATGCTGAAATTGCACGGCAGGTGGGAATGGTTCCTTCGGGAGTTCAGGAACGAATCAGGAAACTGGAGGATAAGGGCTATATACTGGATTACGCAACTCACCTCAGGTCTGATCCCCTCGACCTCGGGCTTCTCGCATTTGTATTTGTCAGAACAAGCGAGCCACCTGGAGGATTAAATACAGCTGAGGAGCTGGCAAAGCTACCTGAGATACTTGAAGTGCATCACGTTGCCGGCGAGGATTGCTACCTGATTAAATTACGTCATTCTAATAATAAATCATTGGCAGATTTCCTAAGAGAAAAGTTGGGTATCATCCCAACAATTACATCTACTAGAACGATTATCGTTCTGGATACGGTAAAGGAAACCTGCAGTCTTAAGTTACCCGAAACAAAAGATTAATCTCTAAACCAATGGAGGTTCTATGGGAAAGCTAAGCGACAACATAAAAATAACTTTAGCATTTGCTGTTATTTATATTGTATGGGGAACTACTTTTCTTGCAATACGATTTGCACTTGAAAGCATACCGCCGTTTTTGATGGCTGGTATACGATTCACCGTTGCCGGAATGCTCCTCCTTGCATGGGTTTACTTCCGCAACCCTGTAAAAATAAAACTGGAACATCTTAAGCTTCCGGCAATTACGGGACTGCTAATGATATTCATCGGGCATGGAAGTCTTGCATGGGCGGAACAGTTTATTACCTCGGGATTCGCGGCGCTTTTATGTTCGGTTATCCCGGTATGGATGGTACTTATAAGCTGGATGCAGTCGCGCGCCAACAAACCCGATAAACTAACCGTAGCAGGAATAGTACTCGGTATTACAGGTGTGTCTCTTTTAACCGTAACCGGAGGTGAATTTTTGATAAGTTCAGCAACAGGCAACAGTATGATTATTTTCAGCATTGGACCGCTTTTGTTAAGTACGATCCTCTGGTCTTATGCCTCAATAAAATCGCGTAATTTCAGTAAGGAACTACCGCTTCTTTATGCTATAAGTATACAGATATTAACTGGCGGAACAGCTCTTTTATTACTCGGTATTTTCAGCGGTGAGGTTTCTGTGCTGTCCGTTTCTGTGATCTCTTTTATTTCACTTGCCTCCATGGTTTACTTGGTTTTATTTGGAACAATATTGGCTTATTCATCTTATGTCTGGCTGTTAAAAGCAAGTACGCCTGCAAAGGTTGGGACCTATGCATTCTTCAATCCTTTAATTGCAGTTTTCCTGGGGTGGCTTACAATAGCTGAACCCATAACAACGATGATGATAATCGGTGCAGCCGGGATACTTGTATCTGTACTCTTAATTAATAAACCGTTTGCAAATAAAAAAATGCCGAAAATTTTTACTCCAAAGAAGAAAATACTTCAGTCCGAGCCGGAAGATACCCGCTGTGAAGAGGCAGCATGATTAAGTGGAACTAAACATTCTTTCGAGGAATCAGTAATAGAAAAGCAACTGGAATATATCGAAACTCACTTTAATGACTTTTTAGAAGATCTAAAGGAGCTGCTCAGGATCCCATCCGTCAGCACAGATTCTACTTATTCAAGTGAAATTCACAAATGCGCTGAGTGGTGTAAAAAACACTTGGAGAAGATCGGTTTTCAAAAAGTAGAAATTATAAAAACAAAAATGCATCCGATTGTATATGCAGAATATATGATCAATAAATCAGCTCCCACTGTTCTAATATACGGCCACTACGATGTGCAGCCGCCGGATCCGCTTGATCTGTGGGAAACGGATCCGTTTGAACCCAGGATCAGTAAAAACACAATTTTTGCACGAGGAGCAGTTGATGATAAAGGACAGTTATTCATTATTCTCAAAGCAATCGAAACTTTATTAAAGACTGAAGGTAAACTCAACAGCAACTTAAAGATAATCCTCGAAGGTGAGGAGGAATGCGGTTCCAAAAGCTTATTTGAATTCATAGAGAACAATAAAGAAAAACTTAAAGCAGAAACAGCCCTGGCTTGTGATACAGCAATGATTTCCCAAGACAAACCTGCGATAACAATTTCTTTAAGAGGGATAGTTTATGCAGAACTTCTGCTAAAAGGTTCAAACCAGGATCTGCACTCAGGCGTTTATGGAGGAGCGATTGAGAATCCATTGAATGTTCTTTCAAGAGTTATCGCAGGAATGCACGACGATCATCTTAGGATTACCATTCCCGGTTTCTATGATGATGTTGTTGAGCACAGCGAGAATGAAAGACAGATGCTTGCAGAGACTCCATTCAATGAAAGGGAATGGCTGGACACAATCGGAAGCCGCGGCACTAAGATAGAAGATGGTTATTCTATAATGGAAGCAACTACAATCAGACCGTCATTCGATGTTCACGGAATGTGGGGCGGTTATTCTGGTGAGGGGGGGAAACCCATTATTCCTGCTGAAGCAGGTGCAAAATTATCCTTCAGGCTTGTACCAAGGCAGCAGCCGGGTAAAATTTTCGAGGCATTAAAATCTTATATAGAAACTCAATTGCCCGATGCCTTACAATACAAACTCCGACTGTTAAATAATGCGGAGCCTGTATTAATCGATACAGAACTTCCAGCAATGAAATCTGCTGTTGATGCGTTGAAGACAGTTTTCAAAACGAAACCTTACTTTATACGAACCGGCGGTTCACTTCCGGTAGTAACTGCATTAAAAAAGCATCTTAATATTGATTCGGTTTTGATTGGATTCGGACTCGAGAGTGATGGTCTACACTCACCCAATGAACATTTTGGTCTGGACAGATTTAGAAAAGGAATTGAAGCGGTAATCCGGTTCTTCAAAAATTATCCTCAAGAGAGGATTAACTAAAGATCCAGGAATCATTAATTCCCTGACAAAGTTGATATAATCCAAAACCAAATAATGCTGCGGCTCAGATGACCAAAAAATTCCGGCATAATCTAAAACCCGTTGATCAAACTAGCCATGAGTCAAGATCCTTATTAGATTTCTTAACTATTAGTCTTATTCCAGGTCGATTTGTTATAAAATACCATGCCCATTCGGTCATAACTCTTATCCTGTTCCTGAAGTTAATCAGGTAAAATATATGCACAAACGACCATGTTAACCAGGCAATCAGACCGCTAAGCTTTAAGCCCTTAATAACCGCAACAGATTTGCCTTTCCTGATAGTAGTGAGGACGCCTTTATCGCGGTATTTAAATCTTTTCCTTGCAATGCTGTTAATTTCCTTTGAAATAATTCCTGCAACATAACGCCCCTGCTGCATCGCCACGGGTGCAAGCTCAGGCAGAAATTTTCCTTTTTCATCCCTGCTTACGGCAGCATCGCCTATAATGAAAATATCCGGATCATCTTTAATGCTTAAATCCGGTTGAACTATCCCTCTTCCCGATCCGTCCAGTTCAATACCGAGAGTTTCTAAAAGCGATGATGCTGTATTACCTGCCGCCCATATTATATTTTTTGTTTTTATAAAATCATCACCGAGATGAACGCCGTTCTCATCTATACCGGTCACCCGCCGGTTTAGAAGAACTTCTACTTCCAGGTATTTTAATTCATCGAGTGCTTTGGCTGACAGGTTTTCGGGGAAAGCCTGCAGCAGCCTGGGTAATGCTTCAACCAGGAAGACTTTCGTCATTTTTTCATTAATGTTCCTGAAGTCCTTTATGTAGTTTTTATTTACAATCTCGGCTATAGCTCCGGCAAGTTCAACGCCTGTGGGACCGCCACCGACAATAACAAAGTTCAGGTATGCTTCGATTCTGCTTTTATCGGTCAACCGCTCAGCAGCTTCGAGCGATAGTAAAATACTTTCCCTTATCTTTAATGCATCGTTAAGTGTTTTTAATCCCGGTGCGAATTGTTCCCACCCTTCATTTCCGAAATAAGAATAACTGCTACCCACTGCAATTATCAAGTAATCAAATGCAATCGATGTACTTTTGAACTTTACCTCCCTTTTTACTTTATCAATTGATGTCACTTCGGCCATAACAACTTTTACATTTTGCCTGTTAGCCAGGATAGACCTGATTGGATTTGCTATGTCTCCTGGTGAAAGTGCTGCAGTTGCTACCTGATATAAAAGCGGCTGAAATAAATGGTGATTGGTTTTATCTACTATGGTAATATCAAAGCTATGCTTTGCCAGAACTTTAGCAGCAGCCAGTCCGCCAAATCCCCCTCCTATTATAACAACTTTCTTCATTCACAATTATAAAAAATAATACGGGTAATTATTACTTTAAGATAAGAAAGAATCTTCTGAATTGTTTCCTGAAGTTGAGAGAAAGCTGTTAATCCAATTTGTGCAGTAACTGCACAGCTATCTTGAGGTAAGGAACATCATTGCTAGTGAGCTCATATTCGGTTTATTCCAGGCAGATAACCTGTATTTCACAATTACTGTGAGTCAGTCAACTGAACAGGCTTTACAGATTTTTTTGCCAAACACTCCTCAAAAATTTTTGTTCTTCCGTAAGTTCATCCATCTCCTCAAATATGTGCTTATCCATTCTTTGCTGAAGTGTAAGTGTTAATTCAATTTCCTCATCATCACGTTTAACCACAATATCACAGTGGTCGCCAACATTCATTGCCATAACTTCCTGTCTTAGCGTTCGGAATGTATTCATAGTAATCTCCTGTCCCAGTACCTTAACAAGCACATCTCCTTCCTGTACGCCGTATTCCTTTGCTTTATCGGAAACAATCAAAGTCATTAATTCACCACTTTCATTATGCCCTAAAGAAAACCCCATTGTTGGTCGTGTATCCTCTGAGGGAACTTCTGCAACATATTTGTAGCCGAGTTTTTCCATATACTCTATGTAAGGTAATGTCTCAGTGCCTTTAATGTAATCATTGATGAACTGTT
This sequence comes from Bacteroidota bacterium, assembly GCA_022564295.1. Classification (GTDB taxonomy): domain Bacteria; phylum Bacteroidota; class Ignavibacteria; order Ignavibacteriales; family Ignavibacteriaceae; genus BMS3ABIN03. Next base: position 12,899 of record JADFLR010000009.1, read on the forward strand.
CAATTTCAGGGTAAGTCATTTCAACAACAACTTCAAAGAATTCGTCTTCGGGAAAAGGTTTATCTTTCCCATACTTATCCAGTAATTCCAATAATAATTCTCTTAATCCGCGTTTGCCGTTTGAGAGATCGAGAAGTTTAATATCCAACATTGCGGCAGTTACAGCACCTCGAGTATAAAAGTTTATAAATTCGTTATAAAGACTCACATTATATGCTTCCAAACTTATCTGGCTTAAACTAATTTTCTCATCAAACCTGTCATTAAAAGTTAACTTTTCTGAGATGATCTCGAGATATTCCTCGATTGAAATCAATCCCCCGCGTAACTGCAATATATCGGAGTTCCATTCAGTTACTCCTTCATAAAGCCAAATATGTTCTGAAGCGGTAGGCACAATAAAGTTGAAAGGTTGAATGATATTACTATGAAGATTTAACGGCGTAAGTATGTGCATAAATTCGTGAGCCATCTCGTTGCGAATGCCCTGGCTTATCCCACCTCTTCCAGGTTGGACATATAAGGAACTATACGAATGCTCCAAGGCACCGGCAGCATTAAAGTTGTTTCTTTGAAATGTTTCCATATCGGTAAGGCAAAAAAGAAACTTGTAGTGTGTAACTGGAGAGTAGCCAATATATTCACCTGCCGCCTGAAGGATCTCATCAGCAGCAACTAATATTCCTGCAGCATCAATTGTTGTATCGGCGGAATAAACATTAACCTCAACATCCGTATCATTTACCTTTGTACTTGCCACAGATAGCTCACCAATTAAAAAAGGGGAATCTGCCAGGTGATCAAAAGTTTCAGCCTGATAATACCCCTCTTCATCCGGCAGGAGTGCTGTGCCGACAGTCCATTCGGGATTATAATCGAGTTTTACCCGCGAAGGATTAGATTGCAGCCCTTCAAAGTATCCGAACACTCCAAATGTATTAAGCACAATAAAATCTTCCTCTATTCCCGTTCCCGCCATTGGAAACACTTTGTTCTCTGTATATTCAGCATCGAACGTATCCTCAACATCATAAACTAATTTTGATAAATTCTCTGCATAGTTGATTTCCCACCTGTTCGTTGATAATCTTTCAGTTGATAATTCATTGCCTTCTTTATCATAAGCATTAAATGATTTTACAAATCTGCCGAAATCCATTATTGAGTACGTTCCGGGTGTTGTTGAGGCAAAATTATAAACATTGTTTTCCTGTGATAGACCGCTTACCGAAACAGTAACATGAAATAGATCATCTTGGTGATTTGTCACGTCAAGGTTGTAAACTATATCAACTTCTGAATTTGTTTGTGCAATTAGCTGATAACTGAAGCTAATACTGATGATCAATGCCAACGATAAGAAAATATTTTTCATTGTAAACCATCCTAATTTTTTTTTGATAATATATTATTTGATCTTAGCAATTATAAGATATTATGATTATGCTTGAAATAAATTTTTGATAAGCGGTTTTTTAGTGCTATTAGCTCACAAAAATACAAATTCAATAATTCAATAATTCAATTCGGGATGTTTCAGATGAAAATCAGTAGCATCCTGGTATTTTTTTGCAACCGCAATTATAGTTCCTTCATCAAAAAGATTTCCGATAAAAGAAATACTCGTGGGTGTTCCTTCTTCAGAAAAACCATTTGGCAGAACCACGCACGGATGTCCTGTTAAATTTGTAAGTAAAAGATTATCGCCTTCCCACGAGGGAGCAATATAGAGATCAACTTCTTCAAATAATTCCCCCATTTCATTAATTAAAATTGTTCTTATCCTGTTGGCATTTATATATTCAATCGCGGGAATGAAACGAGCAGAACGGAACCTGTTTGGCCATGCATTTTTAATTTGCCTTACAAGCAAGTCATCTCTGTTGCTGCGTGTTAACTCATCAAATACGGCACCGGCTTCTGCGGAAAGTATGAATGATAGTGCGTTAACATCAACATCCGGTAACTCAATAGGAATTAATTCTGCACCCAAGTCTCTTAATTTTGCAAGGGTTAAAGAATCGTTTTTGTGAAATGCATAATCTTTATCAAAATCATTTTTTAAATAAGCTATTTTTATTTTACTTAAATCAACAACCGGCAAATAATTGAACGGCGCATCGTACAATGTGGGATCGATGCCATCCTTACCGTAAATAGCTGCAAACACAATTGCAAGGTCTTCTGTATTTCGGCAGATCGGTCCAATCTTATCCATCGACCAGCTTAATGCCATTGCTCCTGTGCGGCTTACTCTTCCATAGGTTGGGCGTAATCCTGTAACACCACACACGGTTGACGGTGAAACGATCGAGCCCCAGGTTTCCGTTCCGATTGCAAAAGGAACTAATCCTGCCGAAACAGCAGAAGCAGGTCCCGCAGATGAACCACTCGAACCTTTTTCAGTATTCCAGGGATTTCTTGTTTTACCTCCAAACCAAACATCACCCCAGGCAAGCGCACCCATCGTAAGTTTTGCAACAAGCACTCCTCCGGCAGATTCAATTTTTTTTATAACTGCTGCATCTTTATTAATCATCTGCTCTTTGTAAGGTTCAGCGCCCCAGGTTGTTTTATAATCTTTTGTGGCAAGCAAATCTTTAACTCCGAACGGAATGCCATGAAGTAATCCTCTGTATTTTCCTGCGGCGATTTCTTCATCCATCAGCTTTGCCTGTTTTATTGCACGTTTTTCTGTTAAAGTTATTACACAGTGAAGTGCGGGATCATATTTTTTTAATCGTTCTATAAAGAACATTGTTAAATCAACCGAAGAAATTTGTTTTGTCTTAATAAGCTCCGCCAACTCACCAACTGAGTAAAATGCAAGTTCGTCCTTGTTTGATGGTAGTTCCATATTCGAGTAATCACTAAATTCTAACTGTTTTTGTGAATCGGAAAAATTAAAATTTTTAGGGATCGGATTGAATAGTAATGAAGGCATTACACTGTTATCGAGATAAACATTCCGGATTTTTAAATAGTCTTGAAGATTATCATTCAAATCATCAAGCATAGAATCACGTTCAGACTCTGTAAAATCCAAACCGATCAACTTTTCTGCATTAGCTATTTCGGTTTTTGTTATTGATTCATCCTCAGAAAAAGTAAGAAAATAAGCAAAGAGAACTACTGGGAAAAGTATGATTAATCGTTTTATTATTAATACATTCATAATAATTCCTTTCTTCTTGGGAAACATAAAATTATAATAACCGTTTAAATATCAATTCTGCAATTTAATTATTACAAATTCCCTTGATTATCTAAAATCATGGAACTAATTTCAAATAATAATTAATATAATAACCAACAAAATAGTATCGGAGAATATATGAAACATAAGATTTTTTTAACAACAAAGTTACTGCTGACTTTAATTTTATTTCTCGTATTAACGGTTACCACTTACTCACAGGATGCAAGCATTGATAAGGTAGAGATAAAAAAGGACAATCAGGAGATTGCGGTCAACGATGTGGTTTCAGTTATGGTTGAAGGCACGAATATATGCCTGGGTTGTACATTAAAGCATGATAAAGGTGCCTCTGCGCAATGCAAAATTTACGGGCACCGCCACACTCTTAAAGTAGAAAAAGCTTACGACGGAAACGGAGAAGAATTGAATTATATGGCAGGATGGATACTTCACTATCTTGAAAACGATAACAGCGAAGAATATATAACAGGACATCACAACGATGAGTTGAAGATAAAAGGAAAAGTTTATACGAATGCGAGAACTCTTGAAGTGGAAGAGGTAAAATCGTAATCAATAATTTCTATTAATAAAATCTGCCGTTAACTTTAAAAAATGATTATAAGCGGCAGATCCTTTTTTTGGCTTACTGTCATAAATTTGTCGTAACTATGTTATATAATTATCGTTTACAATGAAGCACTAAGGTGTTATCTTGTATCGTAAAAAGAGATCCGATATGAATAATAATAACTTTTCCGATAAGATAATACAATTGAGGAAAGAAAGAGCTTGGTCGCAGGCACAGCTTGCAGATGTTGCGTCTTTGAGCATCCGGACAATACAACGTGCAGAAAAACTTGGTAGCTGTTCTTATGAAACTCTGCTTGCTATTGCCTCGGCTTTTGATATTGATGTGAGGAAATTAACTTCTTTATCAGCAACAATTACCAAAACACCGTCAAATGAGATAATACTATTTGGAATAAAAATACAAACCAAGTGGTTAAGCTCCAGGAAATCTTTTCTACTTGGCATAATAATTATGCTTCCCGCAGTGTACTTTCTTGCTGCAAATGTATTAAAGTATAACTTTGGTATATCGTTTATGCACGATTCATTGAATATTTTGTATTCAAATGAATCAGTATTTAGAATTTTCAACAGCATCTCGCCATTCATTTTTTTGGGGGGATTGTTAGCCGCATTAGCCGTAAACCTCTTGCCGATGCTTTCAATAAACATTGAAAGCGCTAAAGGTACTCTAAAAAGTTCAATGGCTTTAACACCAAAACTTGCAAATATGGTTATAGTTATTATCAGTCTGTTTGCGTTTACATTTATGTTCGGTTATGCTGTGGTAGAAAATCTTGTGCCGCATTAATTCATATTCCAATTAACCTTGCCTGATTTTTAATTTGTAATTGCCGTCCAGTTTCTTGCCGAAGTGCTCTTCATACATATCTTTATATTTCTTGAATAACTCATCAGGCACAGGTTCACCATTAATAAACATTTCGTCCTTGTTTAAGTACAAATCAATATTATCGTCTTTATCATCTATTAAATCATCGGATTCTAATTCTTCTCTCAGATCGTCCATAAAACCATCAAGTTTATCCAGATCAGAATCTAGGTCTTTTAAATCAAATTTGAGATCTTTTAATTCCTCTCTTAGGTCTTCCATTTCTTCTTTAAAATTATCCATATCAAATTCGAATGAATATTTTTGTTCATTCAGATCTTTTTTCAACTCCTCCATACTTTTTCGGAACTCTGCGTCATCAAACTCGAAATGAAAGTCTTCAAAATCTAACTCACTCAACTCTTTTTTGAGTTCTTCCATTTGTTCTTTAAACTCTTCATTATCAAAATCGAATTCAAACTTATAGGATTTTAATTTTTCGAATTCCTTTTGAAACTTTTTCATTTCTTCATCAAATTCATCCATATCAATATCGAAGGTGTCCGAAGTGAAATACATTGCTCTGATTTCATTTTGCATGATATTAATTTTTTCATATTCTAAAGAATTATTGGATGAAATATTCCGGGGCGAAGGGTAATAATCTGAAGTGCTCATAAGAATGAAGCCCGTACAAACAAGCGCAATTAGGAGAACAACTATTATTAAAAACGTAGAATTATGTTTCATGTTTTTCCTCATTAATTTATTAATGCTATAATTGAGACGTGATGAAGAAAGGAATGTTCTTGTAAAATTTTATGGAAGTTGGGAATGCTCAAAATCAGGGATATGCGGTGGAATAGCTATACAGAATAGAGTTTGAAAAGCTTATTTCCATAAAACCGTAATTTTTTATATGACAATAAGCGATATATCTAACAGAAGCGGTTTTGCAATACCTAAAATATATGTAACGACATCAAACTTGGAATTTATTAGTTTAAATTTATTTCTCTATTTATTTTCGCTGTTAATAATTTATTATTTTTTTCAGTATGCCGATGGCGGAGAACTCGTCCCGATCAAGCAGGACTCGTTTCATTAATTATATTCCATAACTTTTTGAAAAACTTTTTCAGCAGTTTTAATTATATTTTTAACTGAGAAGCCATAGTTTTCAAATATTATTTTAAAAGGGGCTGATGCACCGAATTTATCGACGCTAATTGATTCGCCATAATCGCCAACATATTTATCCCAACCTTGTGCAATACCTGCTTCAACAGATACTCTTGCTTTTATTTTTGATGGCAGAACTTCTTTCTTATATTCCTCACTTTGCTTTTCAAACAATTCCCAGCTTGGAAAACTTACAACTCTTGTTTTTATTCCCTTTTCGTTCAACTTATCTGCGGCTTCTATAGTGATTGAAACTTCTGAACCGGTTGCCATAAGAATCATTTGCGGTTCAACATCACAATCTTTAATAACATACGCACCCTTGTTTAAATTTTCTGCCGGAGAGAGAACCGATCTATCTAAAACGGGGAGCTTTTGTCTCGTAAGCATCAAAGCAACGGGGCTGCCTTTATGTTCTAATGCTGCTTTCCACGCCTCAACAGTTTCATTCGCATCGGCGGGACGGATAACAACCACTTTAGGTATTGCTCTTATTGCAGCCAAGTGTTCGATTGGCTGGTGTGTTGGTCCGTCTTCGCCAAGCCCAATGCTATCGTGAGTAAAAACATAGATTACTTTAATTCCTGAAATTGCCCCTAATCGAATTGCCGGACGAAGGTAATCTGAGAATATAAGAAACGTTGCGCCGTACGGAATAATCCCGCCGTAAATTGCCATTCCGTTAAGAATGCTTGCCATCCCATGTTCTCTAATACCAAAATGAAAATTCCTTCCTGATCTATCAGTTGCAGAAAAATCAGTTTCATCTTTCATTAAAGTATTTGTGGATGGCGCGAGATCGGCAGAACCGCCTATGAAAGTGGGGAGCTCTTTTTCAATTGAATTTATTACTTTACCTGAGGCGCTTCTTGTTGCGATGTTTTCACTCACATCTGTAAATGAAGGCAGTTTGGATTTCCACTCATCACCAAATTCGTTATTCATAATTTTTAAGAACTGTTCAGCTTCTGCAGGATATTTACTTTTATAATCATAAAACAATTTATTCCACGCATCTTCAATTTTTCTGCCTTTTGTCTTTACATCGGAAAAATGTTCTGCCACTTCATCCGGAATAAAAAATGTTTTATCCCCAGTCCATTTTAATTTTTTCTTTGTCAGTTTTACTTCTTCTTCGCCAAGTGGTGAACCGTGTGCAGCAGCGGTATCCTGTTTGTTCGGGCTGCCATAACCAATATGAGTTTTGGTTATAATTAATGTTGGTTTATCAGTTTCGCCTTTGGCATCCTTTATTGCTTTATCAATTTGTTCGAGATCATTCACATCGTTAATATGAAGTGTCTGCCAATTGTAAGACTCAAATCGCTTCTGTATATCTTCCGAAAAAGTTAATGAGGTGCTGCCTTCAATAGTAATATTATTATCATCATAAAAGAAAATTACTTTGCCGAGTTTAAGATGCCCTGCAATAGAAGCTGCTTCGTGTGAAACTCCTTCCATTAAATCACCATCGCTGCAAATACCATAGATGTAATGATCAAGAATTTTCATATCATCCTTGTTGAACATCGCGGCAAGATATTCCTGTGCAATGGCCATGCCTATAGCATTTGCAAAGCCCTGTCCCAATGGACCGGTTGTAGATTCCACCCCGGCAGTTAAAACAAACTCCGGATGACCGGGTGTAATGCTATCCCATTGACGAAAACTTTTCAAATCATCAATAGAAATATCATAACCACATAAATGCAAAATGGAATAAAGAAGCATACAGCCATGGCCGGCTGATAAAATGAACCTATCTCTATTTAACCACTTTGGGTTTTGGGGATTATGTTTCATCTCCTTTTCATATAAAAAGTAGGCTATTGGCGCACATCCCATCGGTAATCCTGGATGACCTGCGTTTGCTTTTTGTACTGCATCGACAGCAAGAAAACGAATTGTATTAATAGAAAGTTGATCGATATTATTAGACATAAACAAGCTCCGGAAGAGATAATAATTTCTAAATTTAGTGAACTAAATATATTAAAAGAATGTGAAATGCAGAAGATGTGACAGGATCAACTGTTACAATAACTTGTTTTGAACGGATTATAGACTGATATTTAAACACAATATATTTTGACATTTATTTAAGGAGAGAAGCAAATGTTTTCAGCTTCAGCTAAATTGTTCTTTATAATTGCAACCGGGTTACTGGTAATTGGCATTCAATCCATGGGTTTTGCACAGGACAAAAAGTTAACGTTTGACCAGGTTTATCTTTTTGGGGAGCCAAGGTTATTGCAAAAGTTACCATCGTTAAAAGGATGGCTGGATGATGATCATTACCTTCAATTGAAAAATGAGGATAGCAATACATACCTGATGAAAGTTAATGCCGAAACAGGAAAAGAGGAAATTTATGTTAACTATGCTGCAATAAATGAAAATATAGAGGAGGGTTTGGATGCTTCATCAAGTGCCGATGTTACCGATGATTACAGAAACTTTTTATTTGTGGAAGATAATGATCTTTATTTTTATTCTGTGGATGATAACGAACTTAAAAGATTAACAAACGATAATACGAAGGAAAACAATCCCACTTTATCTCCCGATGGCAAAAAAGCTGCATTTACCAAAAAGCATAATTTGTTTGTTGTTGATACAGAATCCGGCGAAGTTACACAGCTAACATTTGATGGTACTAATGATATCTATAACGGTTGGGCTTCGTGGGTTTATATGGAAGAGATTTTAGGAAGATCAACAAGGTATAAAGCATACTGGTGGTCGCCGAACAGCGAAATGATCGCCTTCCTTCATACAGATGATTCTCCCGTTCCTAAGTTTCCCATCTTTAATTCCGAAGGTGTTCACGGCGAACTTGAATGGGAACATTACCCAAAAGCAGGCGATCCGAATGCAAATGTTAAACTTGGTATCGTTCATCTGAAAAATAAAAATATCGTTTGGGTTGAAGAGGATGAAACGGTTGATCAATACACAGCCTGGCCCTTTTGGACAACAGATAGCAAAGAGCTTTTCTATCAGGTGTTGAACAGGGGACAGGACACATTACAAATTTTATCTGCTGATCCGAACACAGGGAAGAACAAAGAGATTTATACAGAAACTCAAACAAGCTGGGTGGAATTTTTCGAAGACATTTATATTTTTGAAAACGGCAACGGATTTTTATTAAGATCCGATATGGATGGCTGGAGACATTTATACTATTATGATATGAATGGAAAATTACTAAACAGAATAACAGAAGGAGATTGGACAGTTGATGAAATTAAATATATAGATGAGGATAACGGTGTGATTTATTTTGAAGGCTCAGTGCGTAGCACTCTTGAAAACCATCTTTATAAAGTAAAGCTCGATGGAACTGATTTTGAACAGCTGACAAAACCTGGATGGTCGCACAATACAACTGTATCGCCTCAAGGAAAATTTTTTTACGATAAATACAGTAATATTAACGAACCGGCTAAAATAGAATTGTTTAACGGAGACGGTGAATCCATAAAATTAATCGGCGAAAGAAAAACGGAAATTTTTAATGATTATAAATTAGGGATTACAGAGCTATTCACAATAACAACTTCCGATGGTGTTGAACTACCTGTTAAATGGGTGCTTCCACCCGATTTTGACAAAACAAAAAAGTATCCGGTTATCTTTTCGGTTTACGGCGGACCGGGCGCAAAAGATGTGAAAAATAATTATTCCAGGAATCTAGACAGATATTTTATTGCACAAAATGAAATAATATACTTTGTTATTGATCACCGTGGTTCCGCACATTTTGGCAAGAAGGGAACCTCTTTGATGCATAGAAATCTTGGAAAGTGGGAAATGCATGATTACATCGAAGCGGTAAAGTGGTTAACTGAACAGCCGTTTATAGATTCAACAAGAATAGGAATTAACGGAGGAAGTTACGGTGGATACGTTACCTGTATGGCGCTTACTTATGGAGCTGAATATTTTACTCATGGTATTGCTGAATATTCTGGAACCGATTGGCGTTTATATGATAATGTTTACACAGAAAGATTTATGGATACACCTGAAGAAAATCCCGATGGATACGATTTTGGTTCTGCAATGACCCATGCTGCCAATTACAAAGGCAAATTATTAATTACTCATGGAACACTGGATGACAATGTTCATGTGCAAAACACTTTGCAGCTTGTTGATAAACTTACCGACCTCGATAAAGATTTTGAGTTGATGCTTTATCCCGGCTCAAGGCATGGTGTAAGGTTCCCAAAATGGATTCACGCACAAAGAAATAAATGGAATTTTTGGTACAGGTATTTCTTTGGTAAGGAGTTTGTGAGGGAATAGATTCTTGCCTAACTGCCAGGCACTTTAAAAGTGACTGGCAGTTGATATTCTGCAGCAGTGTTTTTAATTCTTTTTTTTCGGATGCGACTCTCTCTAAAACCTGTTTGAGTCTGGATTTATTTTTAACAGCAAGCCCCGTTACCTTTTCAGCAGCTTCGTTACCCTCGTTAGTGAAGATGTTATTATCGTTTACTTTCAATTACGCCCAGTAAACGTGTTAATAAATAATTGTAATCCAAATTAACTTTTTAGAATATCAGAAGTAAGGGAATGTTAGTTTGTGGGGTGTGATGAGCGGTAGGGGGTATACTAGATCTGGTTTCTTCGTCATTCTTCGATTGAGTACACAGTGAGCTTGTTGATCTGCTCAGGGTGAGAGCTTAACGGCGAACGATTTTTACTAGCCACCAACTGCCTGATCTTCTATCTTATCCTCTATCTTTGCAATATTGGCATCTCGATTGAAGGTAACTGAAAAAACAGATCCAACACCTTTTTTACTTTGTACTCCAAGTATGGCGTTATTTAATTCAGTATATTTTTTAACTAATGCCAAACCAAGTCCATTACCCTCATACTCTCTCTTTTGTCCAATATCTTCCTGTGAGAATGGCGTAAAAATGTTTTTCATAAATTTCTGACTCATTCCTATCCCGGAATCCTCTACAAGCACTATGAGTTTATCTTGCTGGGCGTCCTCAACAGCGATTCTTACAAATCCTTTTTTTGTGTACTTAATAGCGTTGTCTATAAGATTCTGAAATATCTGGTTAACCGTGTAGCTATCTAACTTTATTACAGGGTTCTCAGTTAAACTCCTAAATTCTAATTTCAATCCCTTATCATCAGCGAGCGATTTAAATTCAGCGGTAAGTCTATGTAAATCCTCTGCAAGATCAATTTGTTCAAAATCTGCCTTATAGTTTCCGCTTTGCACAGCCGACATATTTAAGATCATATCAATTGTTCTTTGCAGTCTTTTACCTGCACTGCCAACCGAACTTATAATAATCTGGGTATCATTATCTTTATCTCCAATTTCATCTGCTAAAATTGGTACTGATGTTAGAATAACATTAAGTGGAGTTCTGATTTCATGGGACATCTGGGCAAGAAATGCGTCTTTAAGCCTGCTGGATTCTTTTGCTTTTTCCAATGCAATCGCTAATTCTTTCTGTACTCTTATAATTTCTGTTATATCTAATACTTGTATTATGTGCTGTTTGGGCCGGTTTTTATGATCACAAATAGTATCTGATTTTACTAATACCTGAATCTTAGTGTTATCTTTTTTTACTATTATCTGATTTGAACTTGAGTTCTGTAATTCCTTAGCATCGAGTTTTTTATTTCCAAAAATCGAATCCTTGGACGTATCTATTCCAAACAGGCGATCTATGCACAAACCAAGAAGCTCATTTTTCCCATAGCCAAGTGTACTACAAAAAGATTTGTTAACACTTTTTATTTTCATATCCGGCGAAACTATCACCATCCCGATTGGAGCATTTTCAAATAATAACCTGAATTGCTCTTCACTTGCTTGCAGTGATTCCTCTGCTTGTTTCTTTTGATTTATTTCATATTCCAGCTCATGAACCTTCTCCTTGAAATCCCCTTTTAACTTTGTATTAAGAGACTCAACGCGTTTGGAAGAAATATCAAGTTCCATTAGAACAGAATTAATTTTATCTGCAAGTAATTCAATTTCATCATGACCGGTATAATCAATTTTGATATTTTTATTCTTTTTAATACTCCTATCGAGTGTTGAATTTATTTTAGATAATGGTTTAAATGATAAGGAGACTAAAAAGAAAGATATAATAATTCCCAATAGGAGTATTGAAAGGCTGATTAATGCTGTAAGAAGTTTCATTTTATGAAGATGTGCAATAGTATCCAAAGCATAGAATCCAACATATATTTTTCCTATTTCCAGTTTGTTAACTATGATTGGTAATGAAAGGTGAAAAACCTGTTGATCTTGTGATATACTCTCGTCTCTCTTCGTGGTTATATCGAAATTACCCTCAGCCAAATCCATGTTGACAGCATCTACGATACGACCATTACTATCCTCCAGAGCAAGGTACTTTGCATCATTGAGCTCTATTAGTTTTATTATCTGAGATTGATCTCCAAATTTCCCCTCAGAAAATATACGGGGATTTTGTTCCAAATAATTTGAAAAGACCCTTGCTTTATATCTAAATTTTTCGAGAGCCTCATTTTCAATTGAATTGACAAAATAGAAATAGACAAAGGCTGAAATTGCGATTAAAAAAAGTGCGAACCTAAGTGCGAGTTTCGCCTCAAGTTGCTTAGTTATCTTCATTATATATTCTCATTTCGAACAATTATAAATTTTATACTTAGCCAATGAAATATTTAAAGACAATCTTCTTAAAAAATCAATTTATATGCCAGAAAATCCTTCAATTACAGTAAACACCTTTGCAACACAGCCCAATTTTGTTAAAACACCGGTAGTTATACCCATATTGCATCTATATGCACATCACGAAGGAAATAAGCAAGGTTGTAGGAAATAATTTTGTGAGTCACTCTACTCATTCTGTTACTACTTATTTAACAAATGATATTTATTAGCTCGTTCAAGTGATATGTTCATCATGGAAGGCTCATTCTAGCAGAAGGTTCAGAGGCATCTAGGCACGATGTGCCGGAGAGATCTGACGAAATTAATTACTTCCTGAGAGTTCTGACGAATAGCCTAAATGAATGGTTGAATGGTGAATGAAGCCGGCAACTGTAAGATGTAATATTATTATGTTATGTAACATCGGGTTATTTAATTCTTTTCAGCCGTTTACAAATATTCTTTTTGCTTCAACATACAAATTAACTTTCTCCAATTTTTCATCATTACAATTGAATACCCGAAAGAACCACTGATAGTCATCCTGCGTTTTTGTTAGGAGGATTTGTATATTCAATTTCAGATTGAGTAGGAGTAAATTTTGGTTTGGTAATGTTTGCTGGAATAACTGTTTTATTTTAAGCACTTACTTGTTTTTTATTCAACAGGTTGAATTTTATAAAACACTAATTAGGTAAGTTACCCATCCCCTTTTACCCACCTGTGTGCACGGTGAATAAATCCGGCTGGTTCGGTAAACATTAAAATGCATTCGTTGCTTATGCAATCAATTTCATTTTCAGAGCAGTATTCCTCAACTACTTTTGATTGAGACCCTTGCTGCATCCACACTTTTTCTATTCCGGCGGGATGAACTCTCAGCAAAACCTTTTCTATTTCTTTAGGAGTAAATTTTAAAACTTTCTTAATGGAGCCTACAGCATTTTCAGGTAAACTCGTTAAATGTCCTCGATGTGAGATTATTTTGGGGAATTCAGATGGTTTCATGTATACTCAACCTTCTTACTTTTGATATTTGGGTGTTATTTTTTTTCTGAGTAATGAGAAGTTTCGTTCCGAGGAAAGGATGTACCACTCTCTCAATCTCCAGGAATTTTTACTTTTTCCGGAAAATAGCCCTATATCTAATTTACTCATTTCATTACCGGTTTGATATGAACGAAGACTCAAACCTGCTGACAAAAAAATTGGCCAGGAGCCTGCAAAATCCCAAATATGAGCACCAAAAAAAGCGCCGCATCCCCGACCAATAGACGGCCAGCATAAACTTAAAACCGCACAGGCAGGATTCATTAACTGGCAATCGGAATAATCCCAATCGAACTTCTCAGAAAAAGAATCATTGCAGATAAATATGGATTGGCTTGTTATCTGCTGGTCAATTGGGGTGATGACTGTTTTTATTTTAGGTTTTGTGAAGGCATTCCGGATAAAGATGGATTGTTTTCCTTCAGAATAAAATAGTTCACCAAGCATTGGGAAGTAGACCACTCCAAGCCAGGGTTTCAAGTCTTTTAGTAAACCTATCGATATACCAAAATTAGGCATACGATTAGAAAATGCTCTTGTTCCATCAATTGGGTCTACTGTCCAAATAAAAGGTGTGGTTTCAAGATACGATTGGTCAAGATATTTGGTGTTTTCTATATCTTCCTCATCAATCAATATATGGTCTGGTTTTGCCAATATATCTTTTAGAACACTTCGTGCAATTGCTGATATTTCTGTGTCCACCTTTGTCAGAACAGAGTTATCTGGTTTCAGAGAGAACCTACTTTTCCAGATAAGTTCAAGTGCAATTTTTCCTCCCCTAAAGGCAATCTGTTTCATCCGAAATAAATATTCTTTACTCATAGCTTTACTTTTTCGAAGGAATTAAAATATTTTTCTGATTGATTAAAAAGTTTTGTTAGATCAGTCAAACGATTAACACATGATAGTCCTTTATTCTGGAAATCCATTTTTTTAAAAGTTCTGGAAAGACCTATAAAGCCTACTTTTTTATCATTTGCAAAATCATAATCTTTCAAAGAATCTCCAATAAACAGAACCTCACTAGGTTGCAATTTATAATGTTGAAGAACGAAATCGATCTGTGCACCTTTTCTAAAATCTGATTTATAACCAAAGAGACCATCTACCAAGTCATCAATTTTGTTTAACCTGGCGTATTTTGTTATAATCTCCTGCTTTGTGCTACTACAAATAAATGTTTTAATCCCCTTATTTTTAAAATACTTAAGTGTGGGAATAACTTCAGAAAAGATAGAATGAGCAAAAATACCTTCTAATTTTCTCGATTCGAAGGTAGTTGCAACTTCATGGTTGTTTGGATGATTTGGAAAAATTAACTCGATCTGGTTTGCAAAAGCTAATCCTGTAGTCTCTAAATATCTCTTTTTAGCTTCGTTTTTAGAAATATCATATGTCTCTGTCATAAGTCTTACAGCCAATTCTGTTAAGAAAGGCATTGTATTAGCTATTGTTCCATCAAAATCGAAAATAATAGCTTTAACTTTATTGCTTACAAGAGAATCCTTATTTAGAAAATAATTCCACGATAAGAATGTTCTCCATATTACAATTGTATTAGTTTGAATAGCTATAATAAACAAAGCAAGGAATGCAAAAATCGGATGAAAGTACGTCAATATTCCACCGAGGAAAAGTAAAAATAGTCTCAGGTCTCTACCTTTTCCTGCAGCAATCCATTTTCTCGTATATCGGTATCCAAAATTAACTGTTGACTTTGCAGTTGAATAACTAACCATCAAATTTCCTATGATAGCTAATACAGAGATAATAATAATTAATAGAGAACTATAATAAATTCCAAATATCTCTTTATCCCCTATTTCAGTTAATGAGTAATAGAAAATCCCCAATAGAATGAAACCATCAGCATAGCGATCAAGAATCGCATCTACGAAATCTCCTAACTTAGATTGCATATGCTTAAGCCGTGCTATCTCTCCATCACAACCATCTAAAATACTTGAAAGCTGTATCAATAAAGCCCCTGTAATAGCGTAGCCAAGAAAAAAATATAAACTGCTTACAAGTCCTACAACAAAGCTCAGTATTGTGACCTGATTAGGGGTGATTCCTTTATATATTTTGAGAAGTAATGGTGTAAAAATCCCGATAGAAAATTTCCTATTTATGTATCGGGAAATTAAGCCATCTACTGGTTTTATTAGTTTGCCATACAATAGCTTCTCTGCTTTTTTTAAGGCCGCAGGATCATCAATATCAATCCAATATTTTCCATTTATACCCAGCACATTAGCTTTGCCATTCTTTGCCAGAATCCTCACAGCGCCTGAAAGGGAAGTATCACCTTTTTCACTGCTCTTATCTAACGCATCGAAAATCGCGGGAGAACAATAAAAAATCCCGGTGTCAAAGGCATTGTAAGATGAAAGCTCTTTGCCAATATTTTGAATTTTACCGTTATCATAGCGAACACGGGTTACATCTTCAAAATCGATTATTGGATTAGTAATGTTTTCATCAACTGCAAGTGTAATCTCCCCTTCACCCAAATCTGACGCGAGCAATTGCTTTACAATAGAAGGATCGAATAAATGATCAGACATCAACAATAAGAATGGCTCGGTTAAATAATTCTTCGCTTTATATATTGATGTTCCGTTTTCGCTATTAGCCCACTCACTATTTTCTAAAGTTTTAATAGATACATTTAATCTTTTTGATAAAATATTAAGAAATGAAGTGACTTTTTCTTTCTGATTACCTGTAACAATATAAAAGTCATCCGCTCCGCCTTGCATGCTATTGCGGATGACGCGTTCAATTAGAGGCACACCAAGAACCGAAAGTAAGGGTTTGCAATCAACCCTGTTACGCAGCCGGCTCCCTTTCCCCGCTGCTAAAATCAGGCACTTCATACTGAATGCTTTCCAGTTCAACATTATTGATAAATTGTTCTACCATTTGAAAAGCCACATCATCTGTAAATTGACGTGGGGGATGCTTGCAGAAATAAGCAGAAGGTGCGTAAAGTACACCGCCCTGCCCGCGCTCTAATGCTAACTTAGTGCAGCGAATTGCATCAACGGCAACTCCTGCAGAGTTCGGAGAATCCTCAACAGAAAGCCGAAGTTCCAGATTCATAGGAACACCACCAAAAAGTTTGCCTTCCATACGCAGAAAGCAGAGCTTGTTATCCTTTTGCCAGGGTATATAATCGCTGGGACCGATATGAATATTCTCGTTCTCCAGTCTTTTAGCTACTACAGATTGTACGGCTTCAGTCTTCGATATTTTCTTGGATGTTAGTCTTTTGCGCTCCAGCATATTCAGAAAATCAGTGTTGCCTCCGGTGTTTAGCTGATAAGTTCGCTCAAGCTTAACCCCGCGCTTCTTAAATAAATCAGCTAACATTCTATGGGTAATAGTAGCGCCTAACTGAGATTTAATATCATCACCTATTAAGGGAAGATTTTTTTCTTCGAATCTTCTTGCCCAGACAGGGTTGCTAGCGATAAACACAGGTATGTTATTAATTAAAGCAACGTTTGCTTCGAGTGCACATGCGGCGTAAAAGCGAACAGCTTCTTCAGATCCAACCGGGAGATAATTTAAAAGGATCTCTGCACCTGAATCTTTCAGAATTTGCACTACTTCCTCTTTGGTTGGTTCAATCTCATCTGCGGGGAGAAAAGTGAAATTATCATCATATTCTTTCATATGATCGGCTACGCCATCCAGAATCCTGCCCATCTGTACTATCATTCCAGATTCAGGCAGTTGATTACAAAAAACAGTTGTACAATTCGGCCTTTCAAATATAGCCTGATTTACATCTTTACCTACTTTTCTTTTATCTATATCAAATGCAGCAACAACTTCAATATCGGACGGCTTATATCCCCCAATTTCCCAATGCATTAATCCTATTGCTTCTTCTTTAGACTTATTTTTGTAATAGTGAACTCCCTGAATTAGTGAACTTGCACAATTACCTATTCCCGCAATTGCAATTCTTATATTCTTCATAGTATACCTCTTTCTAATTCTATCTAAAAAATATTTTGTTATTAATTAAAGTACTTAAAACGAAATAAATTCGGTCTCAATATTTATCAAATCACTTACCAGATGCCTTACTGATATAAATCAGAAGACTTAATCAACTTTTTATATTGATCTAATTAAATCCTCTAACTAAAAACAAAACATCTTCTGCAAATACATAAATGCATACCTTGAAGGAATCATAGTAATTTTGTTTTAGCCGTTTTATATGGGTGGGGCTTTGAGGGGCTTCATTAAATTATTTCTCCTCTTAACCTCGAATTTATACATGACAACCTTCGTTAAATTACTTGTAAAATGAGTGAGCTACTACTGACGAAAATTAGTTCCGTCTTATAACATTGCCAAGCAATGTTCTATTAATCTCCTCTTAATTACACAAGTAACTTATATGCTTAGAAGAAATAAGGAAACTGGTCTATATTCTTTTATAGCAAAACAAGATAAGCAAATAAACACTCAATTTCAATTAGTGCCACTATGCACTGTAAATTGTTAAACATAGAAAATAAGCAGCTAATTTTTAATACTAAGACAAGGAAAAAGAGAGAAAAGATGATAAAATGATAGATTAAGTGAGAATAATTGGAGGTATTCTCAAGTCTTTAGGTGTAAATAGTTAATAAAGGAAAATTAATAGCCCTCACATCGGCAAGTTACCCATCACACTTTTTAGCCACCTATGTGCGCAGTGAATAAATCCGGCTGGCTATGAAAGCATCAGTATGCACTCGTTGCTAACACAATCAATACCATTTTCTTGGCAGAAATTAATTGCTTATTCTGATTGTGAGCCCTGCTGCAGCCATACTCGCTTTATTCCGGCTTTATTAACTTTCAGCACAACCTTTTCTGTTTCTTCAGGAGGAACTTTTATAACAACTGCATAGATTTTTTTGAGTAAGTAAAAAAAGATCCGGATAACAATTATCTCCCTAAATCTTTTCTGCATTCAGGTTAAATGGAAATACATTGTAACCTTTCTTTTATAAGGTGTAGTAAATGGTATTCCCAAATTTATTCGTATTGCGTGAAACACCAATCACAGCGTTGTTCTTTTGAGATAAAAAATTCTCGACTGATGTTTTTATAGTCATTGTTATTCCCTTCTCAATCAAATATTAACGTACGTTACAAAATTAGTTTACACCAATTATTATTACAAAGATATTTACAAATAATTTATTACCGCATCATAAGCCATATCGACTGTAAGTTCCTTGATACATTTAAATTTCACATCATCCCGGATACAAATAAGAGGGCGAGGTGAGTAGAAGAAACATGGGGCGCAATCTAAATTTAGCGTAACTATTTTATGCTCAGTTTTCCATGGGTGAATGTAATGCGGATTTGTAGGACCAATAATTGCGACTACTTTTAACTGCAGAGCGGCGGCAATATGCATCTGGCTTGAATCGTTTGTTACAAACAGGTTGCAGCGTTTCATAATAGCTGCACTTTGCAAAATCCCATTCGTATTAACAACAAAAGCATCTTGCAAATCGATTTTTACTTTAACTAAATTTTTTAATTCATATTCATCGGGTCCGCCAAATACTAAGATTTTTGCACGATGATCATCAATTAACTTTTTCCCAAGTTCAGCAAACTTTTCCGGTTCCCATCTTCTTTTGATATGATTTTTTAATGTTGCACATCCGGGATGGAAACCTATTACTAAATCATCGCTTAAAATGTTGTTTTCCGAAAAGAATTTTTGTGCCCGGATCCCATCTTCTTCAGTATTGAATAATTCAAGAGAGGGTTCTTCGCCAAATTTTTTATTTAACAGTTTTTCAATCAGTTTAATGTTTGTTTGCACATTATGAACAGAATCATTTTCTGTGATCTTGATGCTGTTCAAAAAACCAAGATTAGAAAAATCTTTTTTTAAATACTTTACTGCGACTCTGTTTTTTGTGCCCAATAAAAAGTTTATGATATTATATTCTTTTCGATTGGAAGGATAAACATTAATTGAGGTATCGTACTTCCCTCGTAAACTTAAAATATATTTAAGTGATTTAACGATTCCTTCCTGGAGGAAATCAAAACGATAAACATTATTAATGTTTGGATTGTTTATAAAAATATCCTGAGCACCTTTAACCATAACAAGCACATCAATTTGTGCATCGGGTAATTGTGCCCGCAATAATTTCAGGGCTGGAGTAAACATAAGAGCATCACCGATGCCGGATAAAGCTATAATAAAAATTTTCATATTTAAAAAATACAAAAAATAAGCGGCAATGATGCCGCTTATAAATTCAATAAACTGGTGATAACTTATTTACTGCTTCAACAGACTATCCCTTTGAGCGGCAAGCTGTTTAAACTTCTGAATACCTGCATCAATTGTTGGATCGTCGGGAAATAGTTCTTTTAGTTTTTCCCAAATGCCAATCGCTTTATTATATTCTTCAAGATTTTCATACGTTTCAAGAAGTAATCTATACGGATTATAATATGATTCAACATTCGCAGGATTTTTTTCGAGTGATGCCAGAGCATTTTTTTCTACATCAAGTGCTAACGCTTTATATTTTTCTTTTTCATTCGCCTGTAAATACAGATTTGAAATTTCATATAACAATCCATTATCAATTCCAAGGTTTTTATAAGGTAGTTTTTCATTCATTATATCAAGAACAGCTATCGCTTTATCATTAGCATTATTGTTAAGGTAATGTATTGTTAACCTTATAAACGCATTGCGGTAATTCTGCACCATTCTTCTATGGTTATTATCAAAGAAGATATCGGAACGATTTAATCCTCTGTATTTGAAACCCGGCTTGTAATCTTTGCTGTACCCGGGATTTTCTATTAATTGTTTACTTAAAACTTCTGCATTTACAAACTCAACTCCCGGAGTACGTTTTTCGGGTACAAGACGGAATGCCATTCCTTCCATCTTCAGATAATCACCCAGCCCAATCCGGCTATCATCGGAACAGGTAACTGCAAAATATATCGGTCTCTGCCAATTGTTTGCCTCAACAATTTCTTTAACCATCAAGTCCTGTACACGCACTGCTTTAATTTCACCAAAAGTAAGCGTGTTGGACATCGTCCAGCTAATACTTCCTGCAGAAAGTGTAGAGGTATCCTTAATCTCATATCTATCAATTATCTCCGAGAAACCGCTTAGCTTATTCGGATTTGGTGTGAGGACAGTAACATTAGTCGGATTCCACTGTACAGGTCTAAGCTGATCAATTTGTACATCATTTAACCGCAGCCGGACAGTTCCGACTTTATATGGATCATTGTTCTTTAGTTGTTTGATATACCAACCAGTATTAAGCAAGCTAAGGTTTACAATCTTTACATCTCTTCTAACTCCTTCAACGTCCTGCAAATACCAGAGCGGGAAGGTATCATTATCTCCGTTGGTAAACAGAATAGCGTTAGATGCACAACTTTGAAGAATGTTATAAGAATAATCCCATGGCACCCAATTGCTTGAACGATCGTGAGTAAAATAATTTGCCTGCACCATTCTAACAGGAATAAAAATAATAGCAATCGCCAGTACACTTGTCAAAGCAGCTTTTTGCGTAGTTGCATTTTTAACTTTTGCCTGAACTATATCAAGCAATCCTCGCACACCTATTGCAATCCATATTGCATAAACAAAGAACGCACCCACATAAAAATAATCCCTCTCTCTCGGCTGCGGCTGCTGCTGATTTTGATAAAAGGCGGTTAGATAACCTAAGAGAATAAACATTATCATAAACACTGAAGCCATCTTCCAATCTTTTTTAAAGTGGAAGTAAATGCCAAGAAGTCCAATTAAAAAGGGAATACCGAACAAAGAGTATTTAACATCTCCGGCAAAGCGCACCTTACCAAATAAAACACCCACAGCATTACCAATGCCATTAAAAGGGGCAATGTTTGCACCGTCATTCTGTTTCCATCCTTCTCTTCCGGCAAAATTCCACAGCCAGTATCGTGTCATCATGTGATTCATCTGATAGCGATAAAAGAAATCGAGATCGCTAACATAATTTGTGTAAACGCCTGTTTGGTGCGGCTCGGTTGTGAATCTTCTTTTAAAAGTAGGGAAGTCACCGTATTGTTCTCTGTTAAGATACGATTCGAGTTCGGGAAAAGTTTTTGGTGAATTTTCATTCATCGGCGTATCCTGATTTGCTCTTATGATAACCATTGCGAAGGTTGTAAACCCGATAATAACAAACAACATTGATGAAACAACCAGGTGAAGAGTAGGTTTGTTATTTTTAACCGCATAATAAATTCCATAAGCTAAAATTCCAAAAAGTACCGCGAGGAAAAGAAGCTCTGAAGTTAAACTACCACCGGCAACAGAGTTCATAAACGCTGTTAAATACTTTACAACACCGGGATAAGTTATGAAAAGAGCTAACCCGCCTATTAACAAAGGCATATAAATTGAATTCCTGTTAAATATTTTCTTCCAGAATATGCCCATAATTATAACACTTAAACCAAACACAAGTAATTTAAATTTGGAATCAAAATCTTTGTACGCTTCCTGTGTAGGTGGTGTTTGGGAAGTTTCACCAACCCACCAAATTAAAGCAAGTATTAAAATAATTCCTGCATGAACCAGAAAAATATATCCCGAGTTTTTTAGTGCATCGTCATCAACAACATATTTACGAAAAGCGATAACCATGGCAATCGGAACAATTGTTAATACGCTCATCAAATGCACGCCTATGGAAAGACCGATAAGGTATGCTATCATAAGAATATATTTTTCATTATCCTTTTCATCTGCCCTTTCGTGCCATCTTAAAATAAGATATACAATTACCGCAACTAATAATGTACTTAAAGCATAGACTTCAGCTTCAACGGCATTAAACCAAAATGTATCGCTGAAAGCTAATGCAAGAGCACCTATGGCTGCTGCAATATAAGTTCCCAATGCATCTGAAAGTGAATCCGGTTTTCTTCGTTTATAGTTATTGATGAGCTTTACTGCTATGAGATATAAGAAGAATACAGCAAAAGCACTGGAAAAAACCGATATTAAATTCATCTTATAACCAAAGTTTTCAGCAATTGGAAGATTGCCTAAAATGTTACCAAGCAAAAGGAAAAATGGTGCCCCGGGCGGATGTGGAACTTGAAGATAAAATGCTGCGGCTGTAAACTCGCCGGCATCCCAAAAGGAAACACTTGGCTGAACTGTACTCCAAAAAGTAATTAAAGCTATTATAAAAACCACCGCTGCAAAAATGCGGTTCATTAATTTCAAATTCATTTATTCCTCAATCTATAAATAGAATAGCAAATTTACTGACATTAAAAATTTTTAGCAATGTTATTAGCGTTGATTAAATCAATCTGCGGTTAGTCATTAGCAGAAGATTCGTCGGGTTTTTTGAAAAAATTATAGTACTTTGAAAGATCAGCGGGCTTGTAATATTTATCGTGCAACTCTTTTAATCTCTTCATTGAGACCGAATCAAAGTCTTCATCATCTTTTTGCCGTTTGATGAACATTTTATATTCTTCTAATTCTTCCCGTGTGAAATTTCGTTCGTATTTTTTTAGAGTTTCTAAATATTTTCCCTGGTCTCTGTAAGACATTTTTGTTGCTCTTTCAAGTTATTCGGAAATTACTCTTTTAAAAGTAACCAATCCGTTGTTACAAATGAATATCAACTTAAATTAAGACGGAGTGAGTGTTGTGTTGTTCCGTTTTAAATAGCCTGCCATTTTAATAAAACAGTAGCATTTTATTTGATGATAACTCTTTCCCATATTACAAATGGAGCATTTATAAAAAAAATTTATGTTCGAGATGATTATATTAAATTTCAATCTTTAACTAATAGGAGATTAATAAAATGAAAGCAGTAAATACATTTTTCGGGATTATTACAATCCTGATTTTACTTAGCCAAAGCAACGGGATGACTCAACAACTTGGTGATAAGGTTTATTGGATGTCAATTATTGAGGTATCTGTGGGTAAACTTGAATCATATCATGCTTTTAATTCGAGAGAACTTTTACCATTAATGGAAGAAAATGGCTATACAACTATTGCAGTTTGGCAAACAATTGTCGGAAATATTGAAGAGGTCATATTCGTTTCAGAGTTTGAAAACATGGAAGCTTATCATAAAGCAAGGGTAAGCCTACTAAGTAGCATTGACTGGCAAACTGTAAGTAAAAAACTTGATTCATTAACAAAGAGTATTCATACACGGCTTCTTAGCACAGCACCATTTTAAATGGTAACTAATAATTGTGGCTGATCCAAAAGATGTTTTAAAGCAATATTTTAAATACCCTTCCTTCAAAGGCAAACAGGAAGAAATAATCAATCGTTTGCTGAAGGAGAATGGTCATTGTTTGGTTTTAATGCCGACAGGCGGGGGCAAGTCAATTTGTTACCAGATACCGGCATTAATTTTTGATGGGGGAACAATTGTAATTAGTCCGCTCATTGCATTAATGCAGGATCAGGTTGATGTACTTAAAAAGAAAAACATCCCCGCTGAATTCATCAACTCAACTGTAAATCCTAAAGCAAGAAGAGACCGGCTCGATAATTTCGTTGAAGGTAAAATCAAACTTTTATATGTAACACCTGAAAGATTCCGCAAACATGAGTTTGTTGCATCGATAAAAAAAGCTAATGTCTCTTTGCTCGCAGTTGATGAGGCACATTGTATTTCGGAGTGGGGACATGATTTCAGACCAGATTACTCGCGCATCGCCGAATTTAGAAAACTACTTGGAAACCCTTTAACCATAGCACTTACGGCAACTGCAACAAAAGATGTTCAAACTGATATTATTGCAAAACTCGGTTTAACCGAAGATGAGATACAACTTTTTCATCAGGGAATTCAAAGACCAAACCTAAGATTAGAAACTGCCGATGTATTCGATGAAAAGGAAACACTGAATGATATTATTAAAGTGCTCGATGAATACAAAGGACATGGAATAATTTATTTCTCACTTATTAAAAAACTGGAATATTATTCACAATTACTTAATGATAAAGGTTACGATCATGAAGTATATCATGGAAAGCTCGAATCACGGAAGCGTAAACAAACTCAAAGAGATTTTCTTTCGGGAAAACAGAATTTAATTTTAGCAACCAATGCATTCGGAATGGGAATAGACAAACCTGATATTCGATTTGTTATTCATGCCGAAGTTCCATCTTCAATTGAATCGTACTACCAGGAAATTGGAAGAGCAGGCAGAGATGGTAAAGATTCTTTGTGCATGCTGCTTTATAACCAGGAAGACCTTTACACACAAATGGAATTTATTAAGTGGGCAAATCCTGACGCCGATTATTACTACGCAGTTTATAATATTCTTAAAACAAATTTAGATTCGGTAACCTCGATGGGAATCAGCTATATAAGAGAGCAGATAAGCTTTAAAGATAAAAATGATTTTAGAGTTGAAACTGTTCTTGCTATGCTTGATCGTTACAGTGTAACCGAAGGCAATGTTGAAAACGGTGATCTTAAATTAATTGATAATCTCCCGGAAGAGCTAGAAGACGACGATAGATTAAAAGAGAAATTATTAAATGATAATAAAAAACTTTTATCAGTTGTGAATTACTTTAACTCCACCTCTTGCAGGAGAATATTCATTTCCGATTACTTTGGCTTTCCCGGTGAAACTCCTTGCGGTAACTGCGATGTGTGTGGATAGAGAAATAAAGTTACTGATAATTCACAAACTGTGTTGGAAAATCAAAGTCAACTTCCTTTACAGCATTAATCACTTCTTGCAGATTATCTTTTTTAGCACCCTGCACTCTTACTTTTTCATCCATTATCTGCGCGCTAACTTTTAGTTTAAGATCTTTTATCATCCTGGTAATTTTCTTTGCGTTCTCTTTAGAAATTCCGCTTTGGAGATTTATCTTCTGTCGCAATCGACCGTTAGCTGCTGGTTCCGGTTCTTCCATCTTTAATGCTTTTATAGATATGCCACGTTTAATCAGTTTTGTTTGAAGAATATCAATTGATTGTTTTCGTGAATAATCATCCTTGGTGTTCATCGTAATAAGTTTATCCTTTTTATTCAATTCCAACTCTGTTTTGGAATCTTTAAGGTCGTATCTCTGGTGTATTTCCTTAATCGCCTGATTTAATGCATTATCAACTTCCTGAAGATCAACCTGAGAGACAATATCGAATGATGAATTTTTTGCCATTATTGTTTCCTGAATTTTAATGTATGCCGAAATATATAAAATTTTGATGTTGCAAGTTTATTAAAGACTGTTTTATCTGATGAACGAAATTCATACATTTTTGTATAAAACAATTCAGCCTGGGTTGTGTCGATTTTGATAACTGCCTATATTTTAACGTGTTACAAAATAGTGTGCTTAAATATTTGTGATTTAGATTTCTAATATTTCCCAATGATTAGTTGATTTTAAACTCACACCAATTGGAGGATTAAAAATATACAATACGTATTAGTTAAACAAAAAATAAAGGATTTTGAGAAGAGGTAATAATTATTCAATTCTCACGAAGATGAATAGAAAGAATTGCGTATGATTGGTAAACCAGAAAGATTACTACTGGATGAGATATAAAATATCTTTATCTAAATTATACCTGAGTAAACTAAAAATATTTTAGAAACCGATTTCTATATAAGATCGGAACTCCTTCCTAGTCCTTTTGCGATCCGATTTGAAATTTTGGGAGGGGGCTTTCAGAGGTCTCCGATGGGACCCAGAAAGAAGTTTTAATAAATTTTATATTAGTAATTGAATCCTGTCAAATACTGTTTCGCTGGCAATATAAAATTGTGATTACAATCGTTGCAGGCTTGCTCTCTATCATCAATATTTTTAATGTTTTTACCACCACAACATGGGCAAATTGTGCCCTGTCTATAAGTCAGACTTTGCTGGGGACCACTCCCACAATGTATGCAGAGATAGAAATTTTCTATTTTAATATTGGATTCTCGACTATCAATAATCTCTCGACAGGCCCAACAGTGATTAAAATAAATATTATGATCATGCGGTTTTCCTTCGGAACAATATGCAACTGTACTATTATACCGAGCAAGGTGCTTAGCATATTTTTGATTGGGGATTAATGGTTTACTGCATATTGAACATTTTAATCTCTCTCGAATTTCATTTAATCTATTTACCCAACCACTCAGTCTCGGAACATATTCAATACTATTTTTCAAATCTTTTACTTTAGGAATTATCTTAGCAATTTCTAATACCTCGAGCAAAGACCATTCATTCCAGGAAAGATTTATATCGGGTTTAAGCCTTGCTCCACTTAAATGACGACTCCCAAAGCGGCCTGATAAACCATAACTATAATTTGAGTAAAAAGAACATTCTTTTTTCTCTCTTGGACAAAAAGCTCGACTTATTCTGCCTTGTCCCTCACTCCTATCCTCGCTGGTTGGCCAGGGTCGTGCCTCACAATATTGAACAATAGTTGGCTCACAACTGGGTAATAAAGGACTCAAATCAATATTCTCATTTAAGTTCCATGCTTTTTCTACTACATAATCTTGAAATTTTAAATGAAAAGTTTCAAATAATTCCGTTTTTTGCGACGGATTCTTTATTGCTTCCAACATTAACAATAAAAGGGTTACTAATGGATTCTCGACATTATCCTTTTCATGTGTGATATCAAAATTGCCACTCTCTTTCAAACATCTATATATTAAATAAATTTTTGCCTTACAATTTAATTCGGGCCAAAAATTATCAATATCAGATTCGTTCAAGTGCATTATTTCGACCTGCTTAACTGGTGATAACAATCTGAACAGTGATCTCTCTTCGAGGAATATTTCAATTGGTATAATTTTTAAAAGATATTCTTTCGTTTCGTGAGTAGTTTTTAACAAAATTGAATGTATGCTCTTTACTGTTTCTTCATTAAGTATTTCATTTGCTTCTATTAGTTTTTCAATCTGAATTCTTGGAGTTAAACTCTCAAAAATGTTCCTATTAAATAGCAATTCTTTGGGTAATAAATTTATAGCTGTTTCTAAATCAAAGCTGGAATCATTCTCAGCAATTGAATTTTCTAGTTTGGTTTTAATTTCGTTTAGATATTTTTCTCTGTCTCTATCATTAGCTTTTTTATAATTGTTTAGAAGTAGTTTCATAAACATAACGATAGGCATTTGTGAACGGAACTCAGAATCACTCACATAGCTTTTTGTAGGAAGCTGCTCCCAATAACTTTCTTTATTGAAGGAAAGACTTTCATTAATACTTTCAATGGCCTCTCTTACAATATTCTTATCAACTTCACCAATTGTTAATTGTTTTTTAATAATATTTTTGCAAACTTCAAATCTCTTTCCAAAAAATATATTTTTCCTCAGATCTGGATTACTCACAAAAAGGACTTCAGGCAATTCATTCCAAAAGTGTTTTTTGCCTTCTATAGAAAGAAAATCTTTTAATTCATCAAGAATTTCAGTGTAATCATAATGGCTATTTATTTTCTCTTCTAATATTTCTAAGCAAATATTAAAATACTCCGAATCATTTAATTTCTCTCTTAGGTTTCTTTTTGCAAGCAAATAATCCTTAGGTATTTTTTGAATATCAAAATCTCTTAATATTCCTCTGCTCTTTAAACTATCCAATGCTTCTCCGATAATTTCTTCCTTTTTATATTCATCCATCTCTATCGATTTGAGCATATACAAACAAACATTAAATCGTTTCCAGTCTGGTAGCATTGTCCGCAATTCAGCAAAATGAGTTAAAAATTTATTTGAAAGATTTGAAATAAGAGATTTTTTGGTTGGGAGGTAATCTATTCTATCTAAATTTTTATATAATAGTTTAGTGGCATCTTCGAAATCAATTCTATCAAGATATGCAGGAAATGCCTGAATCCAGAAGTCAGAGCTCTCATGAAATGCTAATCTCTTAACCAGATCAACGTTTTCTTCATCATTAATTCTTTTGACCTTGATAGCTTTATATTTGTCTTTTTTTTCATCATAATAAACTTCAAAAGTAACTAGTAGACCTTCATTAAAGCTTCCCGTATCCGAAACTATATCATTCTTGTGAACAAATAGATCTTTTCCTTTGATTGGTTTTATAAAACCATATTCAATTTCCTCATAAATCTCCATTTGGTCGTCTTCATCAAACTCACCTGTAGGCTTAGAACCACCAAACCATTTGATAAATCCAATTTCTCTCATAGAAAAGTATAATAAAAAAATAGAAAATTATTTCTCATTAAAATTTAAGTAAATCTAATTTATTATGCAGCTTGATAGCACTTAGAAAAAAAATATAATTTTTACAAACCTGTTTCTCTATAGGAAATCAGAAAAAAAATTTACGAATGAACACTCATTGAATCTGAGAAATTGGCGAGGGGTGGTTCTAGACACCCAGCTCGGGATTTATTAGTTTTGATAACCGCTTATACTGTAATGGGTTACAAAATATATTGCTTAAATGTTGGTGGTTTGTATTCTAACCATTACTAATTAATTAGCTGATATTAAACCCATTGAAAATTAAGGATTATAAATTTGAGGAGGTTTTATTATTAATAGTGCACAAGTTATATTTTGAAATCAAATTTAGCATTCTATTTTAAAGCGATGATATCGGAAGGAAAACCAAATGAGAAAACCTATCATCAGGTCACTGATACTTGTGTCTGCAACATTAATTGTTTTTGGGGCTAATTGTACCAATTTATTTGCCCAGGAGAATAACACAAAAACAAAGGGTGTACGCACACTTTACTTAATCCGTCATGGGCAATACGATCATGATGATGATAGGAGTTCCGATATTGGCAAAGCATTAGTTCCACTTGGTATTGCACAGTCAAAATTGGTTGCCAACCGTCTTAAATCCCTGCCCGTCAAAATGAGTTCACTCATCAGCAGTACGATGACAAGAGCACGCCAAACTGCTATGATAATTAACCAGGATTTTCCGGAATTAGAATTACAACAGACTCGTTTGATACGCGAATGCACTCCGCCTACCTGGCGAAAAGATGTAATGGATGGGGAAGAACCTGAAAAATTACAGAAGTGCACGGATGATCTTGATGCTGCGTTTTCAAAATACTTTATCCCTTCAACAGATAAAGAAGACCGAAATGATATCATCGTTTGCCATGGTAATGTAATCCGTTATTTCGTTACAAAAGTTCTAAAAGTTGAAACAATGTCGTGGCTGCGGATGACAACCGGTAATTGCGGATTAACAGTTGTTAGTATTAAGCCTAATGGCTCGATGAAACTTATTTCGTTTAACGATATGGGTCATATACCTTCAAATTTGAGAACAGTATCCGGATTTGAAAGTAAATCTAAAGAGTTAGTGCTGCCTGAGTAGTAATTGATTCAAAATAGGTTTTACTTTATCTAGAACAAAATTCTTACATATAAGTTTTACTAATTAACCACCATAAATTAAGTCGCAATTATAAATTGATACTATCAAAAAAAGGGTTGTTCAACCAACTTCAATAATGATCAGCTAACGATAAAGATAGATGAGATGAAGGTTGAAAAATGCAACGACTGTGACCGAAGAAGAATCGTCAGAAATTTTATTTAAACCCTATTTGAAATTATTCTCATTTTATCAATAACATTTTACGGGATTGTACAAATTGTCCTGCTTGAATGCGATAGAAATATACTCCACTGCTTAAGTCTGCGCCTTCAAATGCAACTTCATAATGTCCGGCGGGAAGCGCCTCATCCACCAGATTGATAACCTCTGTGCCTCTCACATCATATACGATAAGAGTGACATTAACCATTTGAGGTAAGTTGAATGTTATTTTAGTAGTTGGGTTAAAGGGATTTGGATAGTTAGGATATAATGTGAAGTGCAAAGGCATCAAATCAGTATTTAATTCATGCGTGGAAGTAACTGAACAACCAATCCCAAGAGCGCCAATATCAACTCCTCCTTCACCGGTACCGATACAACATGAATTATCTGCCAGATAGTAGTTACCTGTATCGGGGCTGCAAAAGAAGGGCTGGCAATTGATGTTCCCATTGCCTGACCACCCACCTTGTACATTGGAATATGTGATGTTCGGAAGTGAAGTACCATCAGTAAAGATTTCGGAACCTACTTCTGCGCTATCATTCCACATTATGGTATTCGTTATTACTGGGTTGGAACCATTTCCACAGAAAATCCCACCGCCCAAACTATCGGCTGAATTTCCTGTTATCGTATTGTTGGTAATTGTAGGATTTGCACCATTGCAAGAAACACCACCGCCTTCAAAGGCTGAGTTCATTACTATGATGTTGTTACTAATGGTTGGGTTGGAATTGCTGCAGTAGATTCCACCTCCGGATGCAGCCAAACCATTCCGAATGGTGAACCCGCTTATCATAGCTGTGCTGTCCTCACCATTTTCAAAAGTCACTGCGGAACCTAAAAAGTTACCATCAATAATGGTTGACGATATAGCAGAGCTATCGCCGAAAGGTACGAATAGAGACGTAAGGATGATAGAATGACCATTGAAATTAACATTCTCGATATATGTCCCCGGGTGTACCTCAATTGTATCTCCATCAACACTGATATTAATTGCTTCCTGTATAGTCAGGTAATCGCCGGGAACATGAATGGTAATCGGTATAACCTCGATTATAAAATCTCCACTCACATCCTGGTAATCTGTGCCTACATTGTCCATATAGATTTTTATCCTGCCTTGCTGAGTTTCTACTCTTGGCACTATCCATAAATAATTGAGAACCGATGGATCTAAATCTAGTTGAATTACCTGCCATGTTATACCACCATCCGGAGAAAAAGATAAATCCCAGTTCTGAAGATTATGCTGTATTTGAATATGCCATTGTATGTTAATGGTATCTCCAGCAGCAAACGTTTCGCCGCCAACTGGAAAGTCCAGCACTACATGGGCTTTTGCACTGCCGACTAAGATAATAATGACCAACACTTTAAAAATCTTCATCATAATTCACACACTTTTAAAAACATAAAGTACTCTGATTCAATTAATAAGACTTAATTCTGGCTGAAGATACATTATTTAAATAAGGTGATCAAGTTAATACACTGGAATCCAATAAATTGTAGCTTAGGTAACGAGATATTATTTTCTCAATATCCAAACAATGAAGTTGAAGTTAAGTGTTAGTCATTCTATGACAACCATCATTAATTGAAATTTACTCCATACCGTAATCATTTAAGTAAATTAATAAAAATTTTATTTGTTTATTGGCAAGATTTAATGTTATCTTGCATAAAGCACTTTGCCACGAACTATAATTCAAATTGGATCCGTTTTGAAGAAAAAGCTGAGAATAGGAATAATAGATCTTGTAAGTAAGGGACCCACAAAGGCATTGTGGGCACGCGTAATGTATCCGAATCTTGCCAGCATTATGCCCCAGGTACTTGGTGTGTGGTGCGAGGAAGAAGGGCATGACGTAGCCTTCGTTTGTTACACAGGATTTGAGGATTTAATTGATGAGCTGCCGAAAGATACCGATTTGGTATTCATTGGTACATTTACACAATCTGCACAATTAGCATATGCACTCAGTAATTTATTAAGAAGTAAAGGTATATTGACTGCTATTGGCGGTCCGCACGCAAGGTGTTATCCGCAGGATGCACAGAAGTATTTCGATTACGTACTTGGCTTTACAGACAAAGAAATGATCCAGCAGGTTTTAAATGATCTTTCTCCACACCGCCCAATGGGAAGGTATCTTTCTGCTCAAATTCAACCAAAGAATTTACCGGGTGTAAAAGAACGCTGGAAATTTATTGAGCCCACTTTAAAGAAAGCACCATGGATTAAAATGGTACCTATGATTGCCAGTTTGGGTTGTCCTTACACCTGCAGTTTCTGTATTGATTCTGTAGTGCCGTATCAGCAGTTAGAATTTGATATAATTAAAGAAGATTTACAGTTTCTTCTTAAAAAATTTAAACGCCCACTTGTTGGCTGGCACGATCCTAACTTTGGAATTCGATTTGATAGTTGTATGGATGCAATAGAAGAAGTCGTTCCACCGGATAGTATTGATTTTGCTGCAGAAAGCAGTCTTTCAATCCTCTCCGAAAAACATATGAAACGACTTAAGAAAAATGGGTTTAAAGCACTATTACCAGGAATCGAATCCTGGTACGATTTAGGTAACAAATCCAAAACAGGTAGCAACAAAGGTTTGGATAAAGTTATGCAGGTTTCGGAACATATAAATATGATTATGAGCTACGCTCCTTATATGCAGGCAAATTTTGTAATGGGACTTGATTCGGATGATGGTGCAGAGCCATTCGAATTAACAAAGAAGTTTATTGATCTTTCACCGGGTGCATTCCCCGGCTATTCACTCCTTTCTGCTTTTGGAGAAGCCGCACCTCTAAATTTACAATTACAGCGTGAGAAAAGAGTTCTCGGTTTTCCATTTCATTTTTTAGATAACAGCTCGGCAATGAATGTAAAAACAAAGAATTACTCCTATCCGGAATTTTATAAGCTTTTTGTTGATCTGCTCCGCCATTCATTTTCAAAGAAAGCAATTGCCCGCAGATTTCAAGTTAATAAGTTCTCGATACCCGGATGGTTGAATGTAGTCCGTGCAATTTCTTCGGAAGGACTTGGCAGAGTTAAATACTTTACCGATATTCATCATCGCCTTGAAACTGATCGCCAGTTCCGTATGTTTTTTGAGCAGGAAACTGATGTGATACCACCGTTTTATGTGAACAAGATAAAGGAAGAACTGGGTCCACTTTGGGAATGGCTTCCGGAAGGGGCAATCTATCATGATCATAATGCATATTTAAATTCTACCGAACAGCAAGTACTAACCGCATAACAGACAGAATACAAATCTGATTAAATTTATAGGTTATAATAGTGTCCCCTTTTAAAAACCAACCTAAGCAGTTATAGTTACCCACAAGCTATTCTTAAAAATGGCAGCAGGAATTATTCATTCAACCAACCACAAATACTCACCGTAACCTTCTTCTTCCATTTTTTCTTTTGGAATAAATTTTAATGCGGCGGAGTTAATACAATAGCGCAAGTTTGTTGGCTCAGGGCCATCATTAAAAACATGACCTAAGTGCGAATCGCCGGTTTTACTTCTAACTTCTACAACTTTCATACTATAAGAATCATCAGTTTTTTTTACTAAATATTCCGGATCAATTGGTTTTGTAAAACTTGGCCAGCCGGTGCCTGATTTAAACTTATCCTCTGAACTGAAAAGCGGTTCGCCGGAAACAACATCCACGTAAATGCCTTTTTTCTTATTATCCCAGAACTCATTATCGAAAGCTCTTTCAGTTGCATCTTTTTGAGTTACGCGGTACTGCAGACCTGTTAATTTTTCTTTTATCTCATCTTCCGAAGGTTTTGTGTAAACCGTTTTATCTTTCCAAATACTCATAATAAATGTGTCCCTTCCCGACCCTTTACGATAATTGTAATATCTTTCAGGGTCTTTTTTATAGTAATCCTGATGATAATCTTCTGCAGGATAAAATGTTGTATTCTCTATGATTGGAGTTACAATTGGATTTCTAAATATTCCCGCTTTATCAAGTGCCTCCTTTGAATCTGTAGCAACTTGTTTTTGCACCTCATCATGATAAAATATCGCTGAAGTATATTGATGTCCTCTATCATAAAAAGAGCCGCCTTCATCTGTCGGATCAAATTGTTTCCAGTAAATGTCTAGTATTTCAGAATAGCTTAGAATATCAGGATCAAAATAAACCTGCACAGCTTCACGGTAACCGGTATTACCACTTGAAACTTGTTTATAAGTAGGATCAGGTTCTGTTCCTCCGGCATAACCAGAGATAACTTTTTTTACACCTTCAATTTTTTCAAAAGGTGCTTCAATACACCAGAAACATCCACCGGCTATTGTTGCAATTTCAGTATTTCCATCAACGATAATAACTACTGGTTCTATTTCTTTATTTTCGAATATCTCATTTGATTCTGTTTTTGAACATGCTGTTGTAATTAAAAATAAAGCGAATAAAATGATTATGTTTTTTTTCATAATATTTCCTTTTGATAATATCTTCATACCACAATGTATGGTGTGATTATTTATATATCAATAATAATAATTAATTATCACATAATAATCACAGTAAGTTAGAATATCTATAACAAATAAAATGCCGGTGCTATATGTCACACACGAGTATCGCCTGTCAATAATTCGGAACTTGTTACCAAAACTATAATTAATACCATTGTGACTGTTATCACTTGACATGTTGATAATTGTAATTATTATTGTTACAGATTTTTTAGATCCCTATGAATAGTAATAGTCAGTTTGCAGTAGCAACACATATAATGGCAATGTTAGCAGGTAATAAAATTTATTTGAAGGATAATGCTTGCACAAACTCAAGCATGATTGCTGAAAGTGTAAATACAAATCCTGTAGTTATCAGAAGAATATTGTCGAAGTTGAAAGAGGCTGACCTGGTAATTTCTAGACCGGGACCTTTGGGTGGTTCAGAAATTGCTCGTCACCCCTCAAAAATTACACTTAAAGATATATACACCGCTGTGGAAGAAAATGGTTCACTATTCCATATGCATTATTGTGAACCGAACCCAAACTGTCCTGTCGGCGGGAACATTAGGGCAAGTTTGAAAGAAACTATGGACAAAGCAGAATCAAGTATTAAAAAAGTATTGAGCAAAACAACTTTGCTAAAGCTTACCAACGATATATTGGAGAGGGCTGGCATCTCAACTTCTCAATCTCGTAAAACCATAGCAAAAATTCTGCTTAACAAAAAACTCGAATACGAAAAAGTTAGATCATCAGTGAAAGTATAAATCCTAACTCTTTTATCATAATTAGAATAACATACACTAATGCAAATAATAGAGAAATATATAATAATCAACCTGGAGGTAATTAGATGAACGGCACAAAGTTTTATTCACGATTAGAAAAATTTGTGAACGGCTATGTGGATTGGGTTCTTAAATATCGCTGGCTTGTTGTAGTAGGAACAATAGTAGTAACCATTTTTATTGCTTCTGGTGCCAGATTCCTGAGATTCGATACTAATTACAGGGCGTTTTTTAGTGACGACAACCCTCAGCTTCAATTATTTGAAGAGATTCAAAATGTATACTCTAAAAATGATAATATACTTTTTGTGTTAGGTACTCAGGACGACAACGTATTCAAAAATCAAACTATGGCTGCCATTGAAAAGCTCACAAAAGAATCATGGCAAATTCCATACTCCACTAGAGTAGATGCTATAACAAATTTTCAGCATACGCATGCGAACGGCGATGACTTAATTGTTGAGGATCTTATTGAAAATGCACTTCAAAAATCATCTGAAGAATTAAAGAACGCAAAAGTTATTGCATTGTCAGAACCATTTTTAATCAAACAGCTTATTTCTGAAAGCGCACATGTCACTGGTGTTAACGTCACACTTCAGTTTCCAGAGGAAAGCATTACAGAGGTTCCGGAAGCGGTAGCATTTGCAAGAAATTTAGCAAACCAGATCAGCGAAGAGTATCCGGATATTGAGATTCATATTACCGGCATGGCAATGTTAAACAATGCATTCTCTGAGGCAAGTATGTCCGATATGCAATCATTGATACCATTAATGTATGTAGTGATGTTGTTAATAATGCTATTCTCCCTCCGGTCAGTTACCGGTACAATTGCTACATTATTCATTATAACTTTTTCAACTATTGTAGCAATGGGATTAGCCGGCTGGTTCGGTACTGGAATAACGCCACCTTCAGCACAGGCTCCTACCATTATCATGACACTTGCTATTGCAGATTCGATTCATATTCTTATTTCTATGTTTGGTGAAATGCGCCGCGGCAGAACAAAATTGGAAGCTATTAAAGAAAGTATGCGTATAAATTTTCTGCCTGTATTTTTAACCAGCATATCAACAATAATTGGTTTCCTAACCATGAATTTCAGTGACGTTCCGCCCTTTAACGATTTGGGAAACATTACATCAACTGGTATAGCGGCTGCTTTTTTCCTTTCGGTTATATTTTTACCTGCCTTTATGGCAATAATGCCTGTAAAAGTGAAAAAGAGGAAAGAGGAAAGAAAAGACAGCGTTATTGTAGATGCAATAGCAGAATTTGTTATCCGTAGAAGACAACCTCTTTTTTATGGTGGAATAATTACTGCGATTGTAATTGGGGCTTTTGTTTTTACGAATGAGTTAAATGATAATTATGTTGAATACTTTGATGAAAACATACAATTCAGAACGGACACAGATTACGCGGCAGAAAATTTAACCGGTATCTATCAGGTCCAATATTCACTTGGTGCGGATGGCTCCGGTGGAATTAGTGATCCTGATTACCTGGCAAAACTTGAAGAGTTTACTCTTTGGTATCGTTCCCAGCCAAAGGTTGTTCACGTAAACACATTTACAGACGTTATCAAACGATTAAATAAAAATATGCACGGTGATGACCCTTCGTATTACCGTGTTCCTGAAAACAGGGAACTTGCAGCTCAATACCTGCTTCTTTATGAAATGTCATTGCCCTTCGGATTGGATTTAAATAACAGGATAAACATCGATAAATCAGCTACAAGGTTTATAATAACTCTGGAAGATGTAACTGCTGAAGATATAAAACAAGTTGCAGCTAATGGCGAACAGTGGCTAAAGGAAAATGCACCCGATTATATGTTCTCCTATGGATCGGGCCCGTCGGTTATGTTTGCCAATATTACGGGTAAACAAATTAATAGCATGATTAAAGGAACTTTGATTGCTTTAGTTCTGATTTCCTTTATGATGATATTCGCCTTGAGAAATTTAAAGATTGGTTTGATAAGTTTAATACCGAATCTTATGCCCGCTATGATTGGTTTCGGCTTGTGGGGTATTATGGTTGGCAGAGTTGATGCTGGTCTTTCTATAGTGATGGGAATGACGTTGGGTATTGTTGTTGATGACACAGTACATTTCTTAAGCAAATATTTACGTGCAAGAAGAGAAAGAAATTTATCTCCCGATGATGCAATTCGATATGCATTTCACACCGTAGGAAAAGCATTAATTGTTACTACATTTATCATCTCTGCAGGTTTTTTCATTCTTTCCTTTTCCTCATTTGCTATGAATTCAAACATGTCCAAATTAACAACAATCGTTATTGGTATAGCTCTTTTGGCTGACTTTCTATTCCTCCCAACTCTACTTATGAAGCTGGAAGGTGTTAAGCCATCTATAACAGAAAAGGAGGAAGATATATCTGCAGAACCCGTTCCTGTGGAAATTAAATAGTGAAAATTATTAGAATAATAAATAATTAGGAGTATTAACAATGTCTTTCAAAAAAAATCTAATGTATATGTTTAGTGTAGTTTATCTGGCTACAATGTTTTTAAGTGCACAAACGCCTGAAGAGAAGGGATTAGAAATAGCAATTGATGCCGATGAAAGAGATAAAGGTTTTGGAGATTCCTCTTCTGAGTTAACTATGATCTTAAGGAATAAACAAGGTGATGAAAGTACGAGGCAAATGAGTAACAAGACTCTTGAAGTAGAGAATGACGGTGATAAATCTTTAGTCATCTTCAATGTTCCCAGAGATGTTAAAGGGACTGCCTTTTTATCCTTTACTCATAAATCGGGTCCGGATGATCAATGGCTTTATCTTCCGGCTCTAAAAAGAGTAAAAAGAATTTCTTCTGATAATAAATCCGGTCCTTTTATGGGAAGTGAATTCGCGTATGAAGATATATCATCACATGAAATTGAAAAATATACATACAAGTATGTGAAGGATGAAAATCTTGACGGGGTTGATTGTTTTGTTATTGAAAGATATCCGGTTGATGAAAATTCCGGGTACACAAAACAAGTAGTCTGGATTGATACAGATCAATATCGATCAATGAAAGTTGTCTATTACGACAGGAAGAATTCTTTGTTCAAGACACTTACCTATCATGAATATAATCAGTACTTAAACAAATACTGGCGTGCAAATAAAATGTCAATGATCAATCATCAAACAGGTAAAAGTACTGATTTACTTTTTAATGATTATAAGTTTGCAAACGGTTTTTCAGAGAGCGACTTCAATCAAAATTCACTAAAAAGAGCAAGATAGAAAAATCAACTATTTTTTTATTGGTGCAGATTCAATCAAGAGTATTAAATCTGCACTTTCTATTTATTCATTCTCACTTAAATCACACTAAGCAAAAGAAATTAATTTATTAATGAAAAACTTTCTCGGTGCATTTATACTTTTAGTTGTACTGTGGAGTGCTAAAATATATTCACAGGAGTTATCTGGATTTGCTCAGGTTCAACTCAGATATTATCCTTTAAGCCCTCTGGATGAAAGACAGGAAGGCACAGGTTTTTCGTTGGCAATTCAACCAGAGCTATATTATAATTTTGGCGGCAGTCCTCATAGCTTATTATTCACACTTTTTCTCAGATATGATCAACATGATCAAGAGAGAAGCCATTATGATTTTCGTGAACTTTTCTGGCTCTATTACAGCGATAATTGGGAAATAAGTGCGGGGTTCCGTAAGATATTTTGGGGTGTAACAGAATCGCAGCATTTGGTTGATGTTATTAATCAAACTGATTTTGTAGAAAATTTTAGTGGTGAAGAGAAGCTCGGTCAGCCTATGATAAACTTCATCTACATCCACGAGTTAGGAACGTTAGAACTCTTTCTATTAACTGGTTTCCGTGAACGGACATTTGCGGGAGAGAAAGGCAGGTTCAGATTTACAATTTTAATCGATAATGAAAATCCTGAATACGAAAGCAGTGCAGAGTACAAACATATTGACTTTGCGATTCGATATGTAAATACCGTTGGTTTTTTTGATTTCGGTATATCACACTTCGTTGGCACAAGTCGTGAACCAAGATTTACTCCGATTGATAATCCTGAAGGTGAACCTTATATACAATTGAATTATGATTTGATGAACCAGACCGGACTAGATGTTCAGTTGACAACGGGAAGCTGGCTGTGGAAATTTGAAGGTATAACAAGACATACAAGAGGACGAAGATTTTATGCACTCACAGGAGGGTTTGAATACACATTTTCTAATATTAGTAGCACGGGGATAGATATAGGTATACTGGCAGAGTGGCTTTATGATGATAGAGATCAATTTTACTTTCCACCCAATCCATTCAGCAGCCATTTATTCGTGGGCAGCCGGCTTGCATTTAATGATGTTCAAAGTACACAAATCTTAGCTGGTGCAATTGTAGACTATGAAGAATCCGGAATATATCCCAGCATTGAAGCAAGCCGAAGAGTAGGAGAAAGCTTTATAGTTAACCTCGAGGCAAGAGCTTTTTATAATACTGAGCCGGGTGATCTCCTTTACTTTTTTAGAAGAGATAATTATCTACAACTTGAAATTTTGTGGTACTATTAAGGAAAAGGATGACATTCAATATTCATCGATTCACTTTAATAAAAAGATTAAATGATTTAGCTAAAAAAAGATGTTTAATTCAATTCCTATTGAAACTAATGAAACTTAATTACACAACTTTAACAAGAAGATTTTATTTACAAATTAAACATCATAGCTTAAAGATGTAGTTCATATCAATAATCTAATTATCCAAACTGTAAGCAGTAGTCTCTTTAGCCAATTTCTGATCTTTTTCCCTGAAGTCATAACCGGATTCAAAGATTGAACGAAGGTTAGTCAAATAATAACTCCATCCTACCATGCAGCTTAAGTTGTATGTAACCTTACCATACTCATTATCGGCAATATTATTCTGCTCAAGTTCGATAACTCTCAGCCCAACTTTCTCTTTAAATGTTACATTTACAATCACATCTTCATCTGAGTCAGGTTCTTTTTTTCCGAAAGTGAATTTGAAAGAATAATTTTCTTGTACATCCAAAATCTTCCCTTTCATTATCAAACCAGAGTAAAACTCCCAGGTATAATTATCGCCGGTTTTTATAGTTTCTTTTGGAGATCTTATACCTCCATTTTCTGATTCATACAGTGCTTTCTTCAAAAACCATTCGATTATCCCACCGGGGGTTACCCATTTAATGAATACCTCACTTATTGGAGCCTTGATATATTCTTTTTGCCTGAACCGTGTCCACTCGTAATTTTCAAGCGGATAAGCGCTGGGTGCATCAACATGCATTCTATTGACCCCCTTGACACGAAGATCATGACCGTTTTCAATTATTGATTTCAAATTGTTTATATGAAAAACCCAACCCATGTTACAGCTAATATGGTAATTCACACGACCAAACTTACTATCGGACATATTTGCCTGCAGAACATCAAACCAGACTCTATCAACCTCTTCATAAAAAGTGACTGTTACAATTACATCTTCTTCCGAATCGATATCTTTTTTACCGAAAGTAAATTTGAAAAGGGAATCTTCGTCTACCTCGAGAACTTCTCCTTCAATCTTAGAACCCTTGTGAAAGGTCCAGGTATATTTGTCTTTTGTACTTACAACTTCCTCCGATTTTCTTTTTTTACCATCTTGGTTCACGTAATCTGCAATTTCTATAAACCACTCTGTAATTCCTTTTGGTGTCGCCCACATTCTGAATAGCTCCTTCCTCGAAGAGTTGTTCACATAAATTCTCCTTTTGAAGAAAGTCCAATCATATTTAATCTGCTCCATTTTTAATCCTATAGTGTTAAAATTAGTTTTTCGATGAATCAAATGAGAATAACCAATTGTTTGTCCTAGTTTCTAAAAGTGCGCGTGGTAAACATCCAGATTCCAGCACTGAATATGAGAGAGAATAGATGTGGATTCCTCATTGTCTTTTTCTAGCCTTTGATTGCCTAACAATATCTTTACACTCTAATATTTGCTTATCCGATCCAAATAATGTTACATTAATCATAGACAGTCCTATTTCCTCAAGTGTACAAACATATTTTGAGAACAGTAATTTAATGAGAGGATAAATTGGTGCGACCACTTTATAAAACTTGTATGTGTTTTTTAATCCTTTAGTTGGCTGAATATAACCGGGTCTAAACATATAAGATGCTTTGAAGGGAAGTTTCATCAAATCATTTTCTGTTTTTCCCTTCACACGCGCCCACATACTTCTACCTTTTTCTGTGCTATCCGTTCCTATACCTGACACATAACAAAATGTCATTTCAGGATTGGGTTTTACTAATGAATTAGCGACATGCATTGTTAAATCATAAGTAAGACGAGTGTATTCTTCCTCTTTTTTGCCAATGGAAGAGACACCCATACAGAAATAGCAAGCACTCTGCCCGGCAAGTTCATTTGCAATTGTTGAAAAATCTAAAAAGTCAGTATGAATAATTTCCCTCAGTTTTTCATGATTAACACCGCAGGATCTTCTGTTAATCACCAGAACAGATTCAATATCCGGATGTTTCAGGCATTCGTGCAGAACACCTTCACCAACCATTCCGGTTGCCCCAAATATTATTGCATTAATTTTTTCAGTTATCATTCTTACACTTTTAAAAACAATTCTTTTATGCTCGTATTAATATCAATTAAAAATTCAAGTGCCCTCTCGGGCGATTCAAATGTATTCACTATCTGCAGTCTCATTACATCATTACTAATGATTAACGAATTAAAATTCGGTATAACAATTCCTGATTCAATTATATTTGTAGAAAAGGGTACATCATACTTTTTATTTAGAAATCCGTGAATTACATTTTCAAGCGGGATGGTCTCATTTGCCCGTAAGCAATTCCTATATTGATATCAGGAATATATTTATTAAACTAATCTGCGAGTTTATCAATCGAATTTTATGTGTAATCAATATTGTTTGCATAGATGTATAAACAACTACCGTCTTTAATTCGATTATTACTCTTCCATTACTGTTTTGCTGGCAAACAACTTTGTCACCTGATCACAAAATTCAATTTGAAACTTAAGCAACTTTTCCAGTGATTGAAATATATTTTTAATAATGAAGGCGGTGAAAGCTGGAATCCATACGATATCATTGGACATATGATACACGGTGATAAAAAAGACTGGGTTTAGAGAGCTAAAATAATTCTGGAATACGGAGAAGAAAAACCTTTTGAACTATTCGACAGATTTGCACAGTTCAAAGATTCAGAAGGTAAAACATTAAACGATCTTCTGGAAGAATTCTCGAAGCTGAGAAAGGAAAACATTGATGTGCTTAACAAATTAAATCTGAATGAAAATGATTTTAATAAGAAAGGAATTCATCCCGAGCTCGGCAGAGTAACCCTTAAACAACTTCTTTCAACCTGGGTTGTGCACAATCTTTCTCACATTAGACAAATATCCAGAGTTATAGCTAAACAATATAAAAAAGAAATCGGACCGTGGGGGACATACCTGCCTGCAATTAATGAATAGACCATTCATAACTTAAAATTGACATGGCTAAATTCAAAAAATACCCTGGGATTGTTTTTTTCATAATGATTCCTCAGGGGCAGTTACAACCCGCTTCTAATTATGTGACTTCCGAGTTTTACCATCCAGTATTGTGAGAGGACTTGGCGGGTTCGTAGCTTCCCGCCTCATCCAACTGTAAAAGTTCAAGATTTGCCTGGTGCTCATTTTAATAGTATCATCTTCTTACTTTGTTTGAACCCGTTGCTTAGATCGATTGGAGAAACTTCAATTGAGTAGAAATAAATCCCCGATGGTACATTGGCTGCATTCCAGACTACTTCATACCTGTTAGCAGATTGAACTTGCTCTACAAGTGTTTCAACTACTTCACCTAAAGGATTGTAAATAGTAAGCTTTACATTACTTTCTTTGGTCAACGAGTAACTTATATTCGTAATAGGATTAAACGGATTGGGATAATTTTGAGCCAACTCAAATGAATTGTTTAGTGTTGGTTCAATCTCAATTTCAACTGAAACTACGAAGTCTAAATCAGTCTCAAATACAGAACGCCCGTGTGTTGCTGCCCTCAGATATCTAGTTCCATTTGCAAAAGCGTAATCAAAATCCATAACAGGCACAAAAGGCATACCCGTTCCTTCCCTGAACCAGTTAGCTCCACTATCAGTAGATCTGTACACTCCAAAATCATTCGCGGCGTAGTAGTCGGTAGTAATTGCCGGATCTACAAAAAAATCATTAGTCGGGATATCGGGCAAATCACCTGATACGTTAGTCCAGCTCGAACCCAGATCTGTTGTCATATAAATCTTATTGCCGGGAGAGAAACCCGAACGAACTACGTACATGGTGGTTGCGTTGGAAGGATGAGTAACCACTCTTGATATATATCTTTGAGCCCCGGGAATATTGCTTGTTACATCTGTCCATGTAAATCCACCATCCGTAGAGACTTTAACCGGTGGAGTGCTTGTAAATGATCCGCTTCCTGCCAGAATCATATTATTCGGAGTTACTGAACTTTGTGCCATTGTATTTATAAAATCGCTGGTTGTTACATTATTTGCTATAATAC
This sequence comes from Bacteroidota bacterium, assembly GCA_022564295.1. GTDB lineage: Bacteria > Bacteroidota > Ignavibacteria > Ignavibacteriales > Ignavibacteriaceae > BMS3ABIN03. The sequence goes on from JADFLR010000009.1 coordinate 57,028, forward strand.
TAAAGTTGGAACCCGCATCAGTTGAGCGATAAACATTCATTGTGGCAGTGTACAACATTTGGTTATTTGTAGGGTGCATAAAAAATGGAGAAACCCATGCTCCGTTAAACTGGCCTAACCAAGTAACAGTTGCACCGTAGTTAGTGCTTTTATAAAGAGATGTATTTTGAGTAGCAAGATAAACGACATTCGGCGTTGAATAATCGAAGAAACATTCCATTCCGTCACCGGTTGTAACAGAACTCCAGGCTGTGGCTCCGCCATTAAGTGTTCTAAAGTTACCATTATCTTGTGCACCTCCTACAAGTGTATCATGTTTACTTGGATGCGATGCAACTCGATAGAGCTGAATAGTTGTTATGCCCTTGTTTGCTGAAGACCAGTTGCTACCCCCATCAGTAGATTTATATATTCCGCCATCACAGGCAATGTAAACATAATTACTGTTTGAAGGAGCAAATATAATTCTGTGCAAATCAACATGAGCTGGGCAGTCCCAAGCCAAGGTTCCTCCCGGTATTCTCTTAGGTGAAAAAGTAGACCCATCTGTTGACTCATGCAATTCTATATTTCCAACAAAAACATGATTTGCATTGGACGGATTTACTGCGATACACAGATCATAAAATCCCTGGTCAATCCAGTTTACTCCATCATACGTTCCTCCCAATTGAACGCCCGCCGATATTTGACTCCAGCTGCTTCCGTCGGTGGTTGTTTTATATGCTTTAGGAGTTCCAGATTGATCGTAAATAAGAGCATAGATTGTAGAAGGTGAAGAAATTGCAAGTGATATCTGTATCCTTAAGATTGAAAAGGGGGATAGTAAACCGGTATTGCTTTGAACCCAGTTAACTCCTGCATCTGTAGAAACGTAAAATCCTGCGGTGGCGAACCCCCCCCCGGTAGCAGCATATACAATGTTAGGATTTGTTGGATGCACAATTACATCGAATGCATCCAGAACATTCAGTGTTCTTGTCCAGGTACTACCGGCATCTGTACTTCTCCATATACCTTCGTTATTAGGAAAACCTGAATACAAATACCCGCTGCCCAATGCTGCAAATACGATATTCGAATTGTGCTGGCTTACCTGCAGATCAGAAAAGTGTGTAGTTGAACCGAATCCATTTGTTATGTTAACCCAACTTGCACCAGCATCAGTTGATTTATACATTCCTTGCCCGTTATAAATATTCGTGTTGAAGTTCCACATACTTTCACCTGCACCTGCGTAAACAGTATTAGGATTGTTTGGATCAATTGCAATGGCACCGTATGAAAGAGATGCGAGATTATCTCCCATATTTGCCCAGCTTGTGCCGCCGTTAGTTGTCTTCCATATGCTTCCTGCAGAAGCACCAATGTAAACTGTCATTGGATCAGTTGGATGAACGGCTAAACCACGAATCCTTCCGCTCATTTCTCCCCAGTGTGTTGGAAAACCTGAAATAATACCAGATGGTCCTATTGAATTCCACTGTAAAGCATTGGGTGAGTTTTGTACGCCGTTAATGTGCTTTTGAATCTCTTTCTTACTCTCTGAATAATATGTATGAATAGAAAGAGTATCGTATGGAATTGCTCTCTGCCTGTAAAACCATTCAAATCTTTTGAATGAATTTCTCTCACGTATTTCTTCCGGTACCTGATCCCAGATTGATGTTTGCTGAGAAACGAGTAGGGTAAACGGAAAGACAGTTAAAGCCATTAAAAGTATTAGCTTTTTCATTCTAACCTCCTTATAGTTAATTACTTTATAAATAATTCAACCCTTTAATTATTATAATGAAATTTCGGCATTAAAATCATCCCCTTTCTGCAATTCGAAAGTTCTGTTAATCTTTTATTCTGTTTGCTGTCTGGTCTTTCTTTTCATCAAGACAAAAACCCAGTTTTCATGGATATGGTCAGCAATAGAAAAAAATTATTTTATAACTTTCCCTGATTTGATGGCAGAAGAGAATAGAGAGATTCTGACTGGAATTTTATTGATGTATCTTAATACGTCGGTGTTAATTTGAGTTTTAATATAGTTAAAAATACGAGGTGTGTCAATATGATTGGCAATTAATAAACAAAATTTAATATTTTCTTACATTCTCTTCAAAAGTTAATTTTCTACTGCCGTTACTTTACCTTCTTGTTTTACAGATTTATTAACTCCGAAAAGATCTGCAACATCATTGGAAAATTTGATAAGAAAATTTAACAAATCTTCGGGTGAACTATAGTTATTAATGATTAAAAGTTTCATCACATCTTTCTTCTGTTCAAGGATAATCTGGTTTTTATGCTCCTGTAAAATAAATCTCATCAACTCAACAAACTTATATTTGTAATAATCTTCCTTTTCCCCTTTAGGTAAAATGATAATAACATTTTTTCGCTGAATTATTAATCTCTCAAACAAAGCATAAGAAGCGTAGTATCTTAAAGTCGCAGCTAATAATAGCCTTATAACAATTGTTGGGATAACACCAAAACGGTCAGTCATTTCATCTTTCAGATCGCTCAGTTCATCCAGATTTTTAACTGAATAAAGCGATGTGTAAAAATTCAACCTGTCACTTTGTTCGGGTATATAAGTTTCCGGAATACCAATTTCAAAGTAAGTATCAAGCGTTGGCTCAGTACGCTCTTCAGTTTTAGGTAAGGTTTTAAATACTTCTTTGAACTCCTCATATTTTAATTCTTCAACTGCCTGATCAATCATTTTTAAATAAAGATCAAAACCAATCTCATTAATAAAGCCGGTTTGCTCTTTTCCTAAAAGGTTACCGGCGCCGCGTATTTCAAGATCGCGCATAGAAAGATTAAATCCGGATCCTATTTCAGTGAACTCCTCAATTGCCTGCAAGCGCCGTAATGCTTTTTTTGATATTCCGCTAAGAGAAGGAACAATGAAATATGCATACGCTTGCCTGTTCGATCTTCCGACTCTTCCCCGCAACTGATGCAGTTCAGCCAATCCAAACCTGTCTGCACGGTTAACGATTATCGTATTAACATTCGGTATATCAATTCCCGATTCAATTATTTTTGTAGATAGAAGCACATCATATTTTTTATTTAGAAATCCGTGAATAACATTTTCAAGCTGGGTTGGTCTCATTTGCCCATGAGCAATTCCAATACTGATATCAGGAATATATTTGTTAAGATAATCTGCAAGTTTATCAATCGAATGTACACGATCGTGCACAAAGTAAACCTGACCATCACGCTTTAATTCTGTTAATATCCAATCTTTCATTTTTAATATATCAAATGTAGAAACATTGGTTATAATCGGCTGCCTGTTTGGGGGCGGCGTTGCTATAATTGAAAGATCGCGTGCACCAAGCAAAGAAAGATTTAGTGTGCGGGGAATTGGCGTAGCGGTTAAAGTCAGTGTATCAACATTAATTTTTATAGAACGGAGTTTTTCTTTTGCAGTAACACCGAAGCGATGCTCTTCATCTATTATAAGCAATCCAAGATCTTTAAATTTTATATCTTTCGAAAGCAATCGATGTGTACCAATTACAACATCAACTTTGCCTTCTTCTAATTCTTTAAGTGTAACCGTTTGTTCCTTTTTTGTTTGGAAACGTGAAAGTATACCAATCTTTACCGGGAATTGCGTGAGGCGGTCTTTAAATGTATTAAAGTGCTGCTCAGCTAAGATTGTTGTTGGAACAAGTAATGCTGTCTGCTTGCCATCCTGTACGGCTTTAAATGCTGCCCTAACAGCAATCTCCGTTTTACCAAAACCAACATCACCGCATACTAATCTGTCCATCGGATACCCAACTTCCATATCAAGTTTTACATCCCTTGTAACAGTTACCTGGTCAGGTGTATCCTCATACATAAATGATGCTTCAAGCTCCTTCTGCCAAACAGTATCGGCACCATACCGAAACCCCTTTGCAGCTTTACGCTTCGCATAAAGTTCAATCAGTTCCCTTGCGGCTTCTTTTATTTTTCTCTTTGTTTTACGCTTGGTGTTTGTCCAATCGTTGCTGCCCAGCGTTGAGAGTTTGGGTGTTAGTCCGCCGTCGATAGATTTATTTGAAGAATATCTTTTAACCAAAGTAAGATAATTCAAATTTACATACACCACTCCGCCGTCATTATAAAGCAGCTTCATCGATTCCTGTTTCGTTTCGCCAATTTGAATTGTTTCTAATCCCGCAAACTTTCCAATTCCGTAATCTTCGTGAACAACATAATCCCCTCTTTTAATTGAAGCAAAAGCACGTGATTTGGATTTTTTAAATTTCTTTTTCGATGGTGCTTTCGTACGATAAGGTTTGTTAAAAATTTGATAATCTGTTAGAAGCAGCAGTTTATTTACTTTGTGAAGAAAACCATTTTTAATAGCTAATGTTTCAATTTTTATCTTGCCGGAATCAATTAAATCAGAGAGTTCTTTTTTAAACTCGCTTAACAACTCTTTTAATCTTATTGATTGAAGCTCATTCTCGGCAGTTATCAGCACATCGAATGATTTGTCCGTATAATTTTTTAGAATGGAAAAAAGGATCTCGTAATTTGAGTTAATTGTTGGCGCATCTGCAAAACCCAATTCTATTTTATTATCGGATGATCCAATTTCTTCCTGTAATATCCATCGTGCTGATTTGTTTAATAAATTTGATGTTGTTCTCTCTTCCTTCAACTCTATTTTTTCTTCACTAACGGTTTGCGGAAAATCATCATCTTCAAAGTCGTTGGGAGAAATATCTTTTGAACTATTTTTTATAAAGGGATTTTCCGGCTGGAGTTCAAAATTTTCAATTTCATATTTTGATGCGAGAACTAACGGGTTATCCAAATAATCAAATATATCCGAACTGTTTTTCATCCCTCCCGCTTCCCCTTCACTTAACTTAGCTGCCAAAGTAACCGTATTAATTTTTTCAATTGAACGCTGGCTTTCGGGATCGAAATGACGGATAGATTCTAAAAAGTCGCCGTCAAATTCTAATCTAACCGGATTGCTTTCACTGTAAGACCAGAAATCTATAATTGAACCGCGCTGAGAAAATTCACCAGGCGCTTCAACAAATTTATCCTGCTGGTATTCCAACAAATTCAAATACTCAATTAAGTCATCATAAGTTATATCTCCGCCAACTTCAAGTTTTGTTGTTTTCTTTTCAACCTCATCCTTGTTGGGAAGCCGTAAGCTTAATAGTTTATATGTTGAGATAAGTACAAAGCTTTTGCTATTAGAAATTTCAGTCAGTTTTTCCTGGATTGATTCAGCTTTAAAATCGTTTAATAAAATTATCCTCCTGTTTAAGCTTATCAATTCAAGTTCAACACTCAATTCCGTGGCGAGTTTATCATCGGGCGTGAGAACAAATATTTGAGCTTCGTCCTTTATAAGTTCATTTATTAATAAACTCTCTGTTGCCCCGCATAAGGGTGATATTACTAAATTCTGCCCTTCATTTCTATCAGATGTAATTTGATTTTTAATCTCATCAAAAAAACCAAATGATGAAAAATATTTAAGTAAGCCGTCTGAGTTCATACAATTAAAAAAAGATAAATTCTTCTTAATTAAATAACAAAGGGTTCAGCAATGTGAACCCTAAATGTAAAAAATATTTTTTTCGAACAGAATTATTATTTTTGAAGCTCAAGCAGAACAAGCTTTTTACCTTTAATATTACGAAGGTTTGTGGGCTTGTATGCCAGCTCGTAAATAGTAGATTTTTTTATGTGAGCTTTATACTTAGTTTCTGCTTTTTTGAATTCGTCTGTAAGATCTCCGCCCTTCATTGCAAGCAAATAAGCTTTATCTTTTATTAAAGGAAGAGAATAACGAAATAAAATTATAAGCGGAACAGTTGAGCGGCTCACTATCAAATCGAATGTGTTTGCATATTTCTCTTTAAATTCACTGCTCTCAACGCGACTATTTTCCGCAACAACATTGCTGAGTTTTAGCTTGTTAATAAACTCTTGTACTGCACTAATTTTCTTCCTTGTTGAATCTGCCAGAACGCCTCTTAAATCGGGTCGCATAATTGCAAGTGGAATGCCCGGAAAACCACCGCCTGTTCCGATATCCAAAAATCTTGTTACTTTTTCAGGAATATACTTGGTTATATATGCTGAAATAAATACGTGTTTTTCAATTATTGAATCTACATCACGTTTTGAGATGAGACTCATTTTTTTATTTTTTTGAGCCACCAAATCTGCAAAATAAGCTAATCTTTCAGTTCTTGTCGGCTCTGGTGTAAAACCGTTTTCCCAACAGTAAGTTTTAAGTTCTTTAAGATATTGATCCTGCATATGTACCATAAAAAGTCCAAAAAATTACTTTTTCAAATATACCAATAATATAGAAATATCAGAAGGTGTTACTCCCGATATACGTGATGCCTGTCCAATAGATCTTGGTTTTATTCGGTCTAGCTTCTCTATTGCTTCGGCAGAAAGGGCATTTAATATTAAATAGTTTAATGTTAAAGGAATTTTCAAATCTTCATATCTTTCAAACTTTTCAATTGTATTTTGCTGGCGTTTGATATATCCTTCGTATTTTAATTCTATCTCAACCTGTCTCAAAGCTGTTTCATCGTTTAACAATTTATTAAACTGTATATCGTCACTTAACCCATCCAAATTGAGGATGTCTTTTAATCCTAGCTCCGGTCGTTTGCATAATTTTGATATTGTTTCCGTTGAATCAATCGGCGAGGAGTTTACTGATCTTAGAAATTCATTTACTACTCTTGCATGTAGTTTTGTTTTAGAACAAATATCAAGCCCAGTGCTTATCAATATTTCTCTTGCTTTTACACCTTCGCTTAAATCTTTTTCAACCAATCCTAAATCTGCAGCATATGGCATAAGTCGTCTATCGGCATTATCCTGTCTTAACAGCAGCCTGTACTCTGCACGCGAAGTAAACATTCTGTAAGGTTCATCTGTAGATTTTGTAACCAGGTCATCAATCAAAACGCCGATGTATGCTTCGCTTCGTTTCAGTACAAGGTCCTTTCTTCCCTGAATTTTAGAGGCTGCATTAATTCCAGACATTAAACCTTGTGCAGCAGCTTCTTCATAGCCGGAAGTTCCGTTTACCTGACCGGCAAAGTAAAGTCCCTTTACTAATTTCGTTTCAAGTGTATTGTCTATCTGATGAGGTGGGAAAAAATCATACTCAACTGCATATCCGGGTCTTATCATTTCAGCTTTTTCAAGACCCTTAATTTTATGAATCGCTTCCAATTGAATTTCTACAGGCAAAGAAGTTGAAAATCCATTTACGTAAATCTCATCGGAATCCAATCCTTCCGGTTCAAGAAAAAGCTGGTGTTTTTCCTTATCTGCAAACCTCACAATTTTATCCTCAATTGAGGGACAATAGCGTGGACCGACTCCAATGATCAGTCCGGTAAACATAGGAGAAGACTCGAATCCTTTTTCAAGAATTTTATGCACGGATAAATCTGTATATGTAATATGGCAAGCCAGTTGCGGCAGTACAGGAAACACACTCATATTGGTTTGATATGAAAACGGCTGCGGATTTTCATCTCCCGGCTGAACTTCCAAAATAGCCCAATCGATAGATGATTTGGTTAATCTCGGTGGAGTTCCTGTTTTTAATCTTCCTCTTTGAAAACCAAGCTTCACAAGAGATTCTGTTATACCCGTTGATGGCTGCTCACCAAACCTTCCGCCACTTGTTGATTTTAACCCTGTGTGCATAAGCGCATTTAAAAAAGTACCCGAAGATAAAATTACAGCTTTTCCTAAAATATCCGTTCCTGAAGCTGTTTTCAAACCTTTTACTTCCCCGTTTTCCGTAATAATATCGATGACTGATTCTTCAACGATTTTAAGATTTTCGGTATTGCAAATAATGTTGTAAGCTTCTTCGGTGTAAAGTTTTCTATCCGATTGGCAGCGCGGCGACCAAACAGCCGGACCCTTTGATTTATTAAGCATTCTGAATTGAATTCCTGTCCGGTCTGCAATTCTTCCCATTATTCCGCCCAAAGCATCAATTTCTCTAACCAAATGCCCTTTTGCCGTACCTCCAATCGCAGGATTACATGACATCCTGCCAAGAGCATACTTATCCATTGTTATTAGCGCAACCGAGCAGCCCATCCTGGCACCTGCCGAAGCAGCCTCAATTCCAGCGTGTCCACCGCCTATTACTATTATATCGAAATTCATAAATTATCTTCTTTGCATTGTTTCACGTGAAACAAATTGTTCTTTAATTGCAAATATTTTCTAAAGCGTTTTGCTGTTTCACGTGAAACTTTTATTTTCCAATACAAAATTTTGTAAAGATATTATTTAAAATATCCTCGCTTGTTACTTCTCCTATTATTTCCGCAAGATCATTCTCGGCATTTCTTAAGTCTACTGAAATAAACTCACCGCTCATTTTATTTAATGCCGATTCTTTTGCTTTATGCAGATTTTCTTTTGCTCTTTTAAGACATTCATAATGGCGCATATTCGAAACTATTGTTGTTTTCTCACTGTACGAAGAATTCCCAAGAGCTTTTTCTTTAAGCAGATTTAATAGATTACTTATTCCCTCCCCGGTTTTTGCTGATAATTTTGCATCGGCTTTTACATTATTTTTTTCCTGTAGATCAATTTTGTTTAGAACCTTAATAATGTTCTCCTGCTTATTTAATCCCTGTAATTCCGAGTAGAGTTCTTCAGAGAAAAGCTGCTCAACATCGCCGAGAAATAAAATTAAATCAGAGTCCTTCACAGCTTCCCGCGATCTTGCCACGCCTTCCTTTTCAATCTCATCTTTTGATTTTCTGATTCCGGCTGTATCAAACATTCTGAAAAGAACTCCGTCAATCGATACCTCTTCTCTTATCACATCTCTGGTGGTGCCGGGGATACTGCTAACAATTGCGCGTGATTCTTTTAAAATGTAATTCATTAAAGATGACTTGCCAACGTTGGTTTGTCCCACAATTGCTACATTCACGCCATCTCTTATAACTCTACCGAATGAATATGTTGAAAGCAGTTTATCTATTTCTTCAATTACATTTTTAATTCTTTTTATCAGTTCTTCTTTATCAATAAATTCCAGGTCTTCTTCCGCAAAATCCAATTCAAGTTCTACAAACGAAGATGCATTAATTAGCATCTCTCTTAGCTCATTTACTTTTTTAGACAGTAAACCATCTAACTGATTACGTGAGCCGCGCAATGATGCTTCGGTTCTGGAATTAATTACATCCGCAACCGCTTCTGCCTGTAATAGATCAAGTCGATCATTAAGGAAAGCACGCTTTGTAAATTCACCCGGTTCTGCTAAGCGAACACCTTCCGAAATCAATAGTTTTATAATTATTTGAGCAATAAGCGGATTACCATGAGTGCTTATCTCAACGGCATTCTCGCCCGTGTATGAGTTCGGCTTTTTAAAAACCGAGACGAGAACATCGTCAATTAACTCTCCATCTCTGCTTTTAATTTTACCGTAATGAATTGTATGTGAATCTACTTCCGTTAATTTCTTTTTACCGGTGAAGACTTTCTCAATAAAATCAATTGCTTCTGGTCCGCTTACTCTTACTATAGATATTGCTCCAGTTCCAGCAGGAGTGGCTAAAGCAATAATTGTATCTTCAATAAATATGTTTTCCATACAAAAAAATAAAATTATAAGGATGCAAAAATATAGATAAACCCTTCTATTTACAATGTAAATTTGAGCGCTTCCCAACTTCTTGTAATACTTATGTAGGGGTATAGAAATGGAATGTTAATTAAATGACTGAAGCGGTGCTGATGAAGAATGCAGTATTTTTATCTGCCATTTAAAGAGAATATGAAAATAACAAATGATCTATTCAGCCCATCATTAACCCTTTCTCCTAAGAACCTGCTGATTGAGTTTGTGAATATCTGACACACAAAAACCCCCATTCTGTCAGACCAACCAAATATTCTTCAGACAATAAGACAATTTGTCACTATTGCCTTAAACATCCAAATTATTTGTAACTCATTATATTATAAGGGATTGTTGGGAATAAATGTGTTCGGCACGGGAGTTGTTATTACAGGGTGAATATAATAAATAAAAAAGGAGCTATAATTATGACATTAGTAAAATTTAACCCCGTAAAAGATCTCTTAGATGTTGAAAGAGAATTTAATAGAATTTTCAACTCTATGGGCAACAGATTAGGAGTAACCCGCAAAGAAGAGTATGACAACACTGTCTGGATGCCATTAACAGATATTGCTGAAGATAACGACAACTATTATTTAAAAGTTGATCTTCCCGGAATTAAAAATGGAGATGTTAAGATCTCTTATATTGATGGAAATTTAAGCATCAGTGGTGAGAGAGTTCAGGAAAAAGAAGTCAAAGACAAAAAGATTCATCGCATAGAAAGATCTTACGGAAAGTATTACAGATCGTTCAATATTCCGAAAGAAATAAAAGATGATAAAATTAAAGCAGAATTTAAGGATGGGCAATTGACGATCACCATCCCAAAAGCTGATGAAGTAAAACCTAAAGAGATCGATATTAAGGTTAGCTAATACGATGATACTTCGGTAGATAAAGAGGGCGGCTCATTTCGGCTGCCCTTTTTGTTTAAATACTAAATCCTTCATACCTAAATTTGAAGAGAACAAAAAGTTAAGTTTGTAAATGGAATTTAAAGATTATTACAAAATACTCGGCGTTGAAAAAAGTGCATCGCAGGATGAAATAAAAAAAGCTTACAGAAAGCTTGCGATGAAATATCATCCCGATCGCAACCAGGACAATAAAAAAGCAGAGGAAAAGTTTAAACAAATTACCGAGGCAAATGAAGTATTAAGTGATCCTGAGAAAAGGAAAAAGTATGATACGCTTGGTAGTAACTGGAAACAATATCAGTCGCAGGGACAAGGGTTTGAAGATTTTTATTCACATTTTGGTAGCAGTGGAAGAGGTGCACAGTACAGCTACTCAGGTAATCTCGATGATCTCTTTGGAAATATAAGTGGTTTCTCTGACTTTTTTGAAAGTTTTTTTGGAAGAAGTGGTGCTGCTGCGGGCAGAACCCAAAGTGTAAGAAGCAGAAAAGGACAGGATTTTGAAGCAACATTATACATACCTTTGATAGAAACATATAATGGAACAACTAAAGAAATTTCTGTTGGCGGTAAAAGAGTAAGAGTTAAAATTTCCCCCGGAACAAAAGATGGTAAAAAGCTTAGATTAAAAGGACTTGGCAACGAAGGCATGAATGGCGGTGAGAAGGGGGATTTGTATCTCACCCTAAAAATTGAAAAAGACCCTTACTTCGATTTAGATAGTAACAATCTTTATTACGATCTTTATGTTGATCTTTACACTGCTGTTCTCGGCGGTAAAAAGCAAGTGATAACTTTAGGCGGTAAGACTATAAACATTACTATCCCCGAAGGTACCGACAGCGGAAAGGTATTAAGATTAAAAGGTTTGGGATTTCCAATTTCGGAAAACAGCAAAATTTATGGCGATCTACTCGTTAGAATAAAAGTAGAGCTCCCCCAAAATTTAACTAAAGAAGAGAAAGAATTGTTTGAAAAACTTGCTTCTCTTGGAAGCACTAAGAATAAATAAAATATTAACAAGGAGTATTCACGTTTATGGCAACAGTAAAAACAAAATCAAAAAAGTTTCATTTTAAAGCTGAGGTAAAGCAGCTGCTCGATATACTTGTTCATTCACTTTATACAAGCAGAGATATATTCTTAAGAGAATTGATTTCTAACTCATCCGATGCTTTGGATAAGCTGAGATTTGAATCCAATAAAGGCACTAAAATTATCGATAACAAACTCCCCCTGGAGATAAAAATTACTTTTGATGAGAAGAAGAAGATTTTAATAATTGAAGATAGCGGCATTGGTATGACAAAGGACGAGATAATTAGCGACATCGGTACGATTGCTAAGTCGGGTTCAGCAGAATTTTTGAAGCAGCTTACGGAGACTAAACAGGATGCAAGTAATATAATAGGAAAGTTTGGTGTCGGTTTCTATTCTATTTTTATGGTAGCTAAAGAGGTAATAATTAAAACCAAATCATACAAAAAAGATGAACCAGCAATTATGTGGAAATCCGATGGGCTTGGCGATTATGAAATTTCCGAACTTGATGAAAAGATTAAAAGAGGAACAACAATTGAAATTCATCTGAAAGATGACGCAGAAGAATTTGCCGAAAAGTATCGGCTGGAATCAGTAATTAAAAAATATTCCAACTTTATTCAATTCCCAATCTTATTGGAAAAAGAAAAAGTAAATACGGTATCTGCTATTTGGCGTGAACCTAAGAGCTCTGTAACCAAAGAGCAGTATGCTGAATTTTATAAGTATTTAAGTCTCGATAGCGAAGAACCGTTCGAAACAATTCACACATCTGTTGATGCGCCAATACAATTTAGTGCGCTCCTCTTCATTCCTAAAAAGAGTAATGAGTGGTTTAAATATAACCGCGAAGATTATGGTTTGGATCTTTATGTAAAAAGAGTATTAATTCAGCATAAGAATAAAGACCTCTTGCCAGAATATTTAAGCTTTATTGTAGGCGTGGTTGATTCGGAAGATTTGCCGTTGAACATATCGAGAGAAACTTTACAGGAAGATATAATCTTCAATAAAATTTCATCAAGCGTTACAAGCCAGGTGCTTTCGTATCTGCAAAAAATTGCTAAAGATGACAAGGGACAATATGTAAAATTCTGGAAAGAGCATGGACAAATTTTTAAACTCGGTTATATGGATTTTACAAATGCTGAAAAATATACAGGCTTGCTCAGATTTAATTCTTCATCCTCAAAAGATGCTGATGAATTAGTTTCTCTTGATGAATATGTTGAAAGAATGAAAAAGGATCAGAAAGAAATTTATTATGCGTTGGGACCAAGCAGAGATGCACTTGCCTTCGATCCCCATCTTGAAATATTTAAGAGTAAGGGAATTGAGGTGCTTTATCTTTACGACCCTATTGATGAATTTGTAATAAGTGCACTTGGTAAGTATAAAGATTTTGATCTTAAATCTGTTGAAAATGCTGATCCAAATAAGCTTGAACAAATGGAATCGGTTGAAGAGAAGAAAGAAGAAACCAAAAAGTTAAATAGTGATGATCAGCTTCATTTCGATAGTTTATTAGCAAAAATGAAAGAGATACTTGGTGACAGAGTTGAAGATGTAAAAGAATCGAACAGATTAACCGGAAGCCCCTCCTGCCTTGTTGCTAAAGAAGAAGGCATGTCTGCTTCAATGTTAAAGATGATGAAAATGGTTAATCAGCAGGTGAGCGAACAGAAAAAAATATTCGAAGTGAATAAGGATCATAAATTATTGCGAAATTTATTAACAGTATTTAAAAAATCATCTGCCGATGATTACATTAAAAACGTAACGGAGCAGTTATATGAATCTGCTTTGCTGCTTGAAGGATCGCTTGATGATCCGCATAAACTTGTTAACAGGTTAAATAAAATGTTAGAAGAATCGAGTGGGTGGTACGTTGAAGTAAAGAAATATTAACCTCCCCAACACCTGCGGCGGTTTCCCCTCCTTTACAAGGAGGGGATTAAGGGGAGGTAAGAAAGGAAGTGACAACATGAATTTTAATTTAAATAAACTAACAGTAAAAGCACAGGAAGTTGTACAAACTGCAATTGAGATTGCGCAGAATTATAACAATCAAATTATAGAGCCTGAACATTTGCTTGCTGCATTAATTCAGGAAAGCGGAAACATTGCCGATACTATTCTCAGAAAAATCGGAGGTAATGTTGATGCAATAAAAATAAAAGTAAACGGACTTTTAGAATCGCTCCCAAAAGTTACCGGCTCAGGTGTTGGTAATCAGCAGATGTCGCAAAACCTTGCTAAACTTTTTGATAATGCTGCTGAGGAAGCTAAAAACCTTAAGGATGAATATGTATCAACCGAACATCTTCTGTTAGCATTATCTGAAGACAAAGGCAAGGTTGGGCAGTTGTTAAGAGATAACGGTATTTCCCGTGATTTGATTTTTACTGCACTTAAAGAGGTAAGAGGAAATCAGAGAGTGACTTCGCAAAATCCTGAAGATACATATCAGTCTTTGAAAAAGTATGGAAATGATTTGAATGATCTAGTTAGAGCAGGTAAGCTCGATCCGGTAATTGGAAGAGATGAAGAGATAAGGAGAGTGCTGCAGGTTCTTTCACGAAGAACAAAAAACAATCCGGTTTTAATTGGAGAGCCGGGGGTTGGTAAAACAGCAATAGTTGAAGGAATTGCACATAGGATTGTATCCGGTGATGTGCCTGAAAATCTGAAGACAAAGAGAGTCATTTCACTCGATATTGGAGCCCTCGTAGCCGGAGCGCAGTTTCGCGGACAGTTTGAAGAAAGAATGAAAGCTGTAATAAAGGAAGTTGAGAGTTCGCAGGGAGAAATAATTCTTTTTATCGATGAACTTCATTTGCTTGTTGGTGCAGGTGCAACCCAGGGCGCAATGGATGCGGCAAATATTCTTAAACCGGCACTTGCAAGAGGAGAGCTGCATGCAATAGGTGCAACAACTCTTAACGAATACAAAAAATATATTGAAAAAGATGCTGCGCTCGAACGAAGATTTCAGCCTGTGCTTGTAAGTGAACCATCCGAAGAAGATGCAATATCAATTTTAAGAGGATTAAAGGAAAGATACGAAATTCATCATGGCGTTAGAATAACAGACGGTGCAATAGTTGGTGCCGTGCAATTATCTGAAAGATACATTACAGATAGATTTTTACCCGATAAAGCAATCGACCTAATGGATGAAGCAGCATCGAAACTAAGAATGGAAATAGATTCGATGCCGGAAGAACTTGATGCAATTGAAAGAAAGGTTAAGCAACTTGAAATTGAACGTGAAGCATTAAAACGGGAGAAAGATGATGCATCTGCTAAGAGATTAGTAGAGATTGAAAGAGAATTGAGTGACCTTGAAGAAGAAAGAGGTAAGCTTAGAATGCACTGGAATCTTGAAAAAGAAAAAATCCAGAAGATACGTTCGATGAAAAGTGAAATCGAAAACGCAAAAGTACTTGCTGAACAATATGAGCGCGAAGGCGACCTTGGAAAAGTTGCAGAGTTACGATACGGCAAAATAACTGATCTTCATAGGCAGCTTGAAGAAGAGACAAAACATCTCGCAGAAATTCAAAAAGATACTAAGATGCTAAAAGAAGAAGTTGATGCTGAAGATATTGCTGAGGTTGTTTCTAAATGGACTGGGATACCGGTAAGCAAAATGCTTGAAAGTGAGAGAAGCAAACTATTGCATTTAGAAGAAGAACTTCACAAAAGAATTATAGGGCAGGAAGAAGCTGTTTCGGCAGTTGCCAATGCAATCCGCAGATCACGTACCGGTTTACAGGATGTAAATCGCCCGATAGGTTCATTTATATTTTTGGGTTCAACAGGTGTCGGTAAAACGGAACTTGCTCGCTCGCTTGCAGATTATTTGTTTGATGACGAACATGCTATGATACGAATTGATATGAGTGAATATATGGAGAAGTTTTCTGTTTCAAGATTGATTGGTGCACCTCCCGGATATGTTGGATATGAAGAAGGCGGACAGCTAACTGAAGCCGTACGAAGAAGACCTTATTCGGTTGTCCTTTTGGATGAAATTGAGAAAGCTCATCCTGATGTTTTTAATGTCCTCCTCCAGGTATTGGATGACGGAAGGTTAACGGACAACCAGGGCAGAACAGTAAACTTTAAGAATACGATAATTATCATGACATCAAACCTTGGCTCACACTTGATACAGGATAAGTTGTTTAACATTAATGAAGAACAGATTGACGAAGTTATGGGCGAGTTAAGAGAAACCATGGTTAATCTGTTACGAAAAACAATCAAACCTGAATTCTTGAACAGGATTGATGAGATAGTTCTATTCAAACCTTTAATACATAAAGAGATAAGGAAAATTGTTGATATACAGTTGAATAAACTTATTGGTATGCTGAAGGCAAAAGAGTTGGGGCTTGTTGTAAGTGATGAAACAAAAGATTGGCTTACAAATCTTGGTTACGATGTAACGTATGGTGCAAGACCGTTGAAGAGAACAATACAGAAGTACCTTATAAATCCTTTATCACAGGAGTTGCTCATGGATAATTTTGAAAGCGGCGATACAATATACGTTTCCGTTGGTGATAAGGGTAAGTTGGTGTTTAAAAGAAGCGAAAAACTGATTGTGGAATAGTTATTGCATAACTAATTAAGTTGATTTTCACTTGGCGAATTTTATGTTAAATCACAACAAAATTCGAAAAGAAAATTTAAACAATTTTATTAGTTGTTGGATAAATTCAAGGGATTATAAATAAGTGATAAAGTTACATGACTACCGACTTCGCTTTAGTGATTAAAAGTTTATTTTGATGATGCTTGAGTGGCTTGAAAAAGCTAAATAAATGGAAATGAAAATAATTTAACCTTTAACCCGGAAAATCAATTCTAATCAAAAGGATAAAATAAAATGAGCAAAGGTCTTAACGCTAAAAAAGGATCGAAGAAAGAACCGCAAAAAACTAAGAAGGAAAAAAAGGCGGCTAAAAGAGAAAAGAAAAATGAAAAAAAATAAATAGAAAAACTATCCGTAGCGCAGAATAATTATTCTGCGTATGCCGGTAAAATATTTTACTGTTGGGGGCTTTGTTTTTTACTTTCTTTTTTTTTGTAGTAGACAATTGTCCTGCCCTACGTTTTTTTATTCTATAACAACAAAATCTATTTTAAATTACCTGTGTTGTTAAATTGATACGGTTTTACAATGTTTGAGTTCTATGATTACAATTATTGACTACGGCAATACCAACTCAAATGAAATAGCAGAATCACTTGAAAACCTTTCTGTGGATTTTGTTATTTCTAACAGTGAATCCGATATTCTTCAAGCAACTAAATTAATCTTACCGGACAGTACAGACATTTCATCATCAATAAGGAAACTTCATTTGCTTAACCTGTTTTCAATTCTTAGGATAATTAAAAAACCAATTCTTGGTATAGGAACAGGTATGCATTTGATGACAAAATCGTTTGAAGATATTAATGCTGCCTGTCTTGGCTGTTTCCCTGTTGAATGTAAGACTGAAGAGATCCAGCAAAATATGTTTGAGCATGAACAATCGATAAAAATAATTCAGGAAACATCTCTGTTAGATAATATCAAAAAAGAAGATAAATTTTATTTTGAAGGTGATTGTTTCATTCCTCCAAACGAGTTCTCTACCTCAATTGCAAACATTAACGGGGAAATCACTGCTTCAATTGAAAAGGAACATTTTTTGGGTATACAGTTTAACCCTGTGAAATCAGGCGATGCGGGAATGAGAGTTTTTAGGAATTTTGTGGAGATGTGAATTAACTGCTTTGATCAACCATTACAGCAAATACATATTTATTCAAGATATATTTTTTGATAATCTTCTCTTAACTTTTCAAGAATATTAAAAACTTCTTCCTCTCTGCCTTTTAACGCAGGTGTGCCCTCTAAAGACATCTTTCTTAACAGCCGTCTGTTAATTTTTCCGTTTTCAAGTTTTGGTAATTTACTTATGAAATTCAGCTCATCAGGTTTTGCAAGAGAGCCGATGTTCTCAACCACATAGTTTCGTAATTCTTCTTTTAAAAGCAAACTTTCTTCCGCCTCTTCAATCAAACTAACATAAGCAATAATAGCATTGCCTATAACTTCATCCGGTCGTTTAACAACCGCAGCTTCTTTTACACTTTCGTGAGTTAACAAAATGTTTTCAATTTCACTGCCGCCCACCCTGTTGCTTGCAGTTTTAATTACATCATCAACCCTGCCTAAAATCCTTATGTAACCGCTGCCTTCTTTTATTGCAGCATCACCTGTAAAATAGCTGCCTTTAAATTGATTCCAGCAGTTTAATTTTGTTTCCGGTTTTTCTTCTCTTTCGGTTGTGAACATTGATGGCCAGCTGCCTTTTATTATTAAATATCCGCCCTCACCATCATCAACCGGATTGCCTGTAAGATCAACAATATCAATTTCAACACCGGGAAAAGGAGAAGAAGTTAAGCCGGGTCTCATTTCTGCGGCTCCTGGCATAGGCGAAATTAATATTGAACCGGTTTCGGTTTGTAACCAGCTATTTATAATTGGTGTATTTTCTTTCCCAATTGTTTTATAATACCACAACCATGTTTCCGGTTTTATTGGTTCGCTAATTGTACCGAGTAATCTTATGCTTGAAAGATCATGTTTGCCAATCCATTCATCACCGAGTTTTAAAAATGCTCTTAAAAGAGTTGGTGTGGTACAGAAAACATTTATCCTGTATTTTGATATCATCTGCCAGTAACGGCTGGGCTGTGGATAAATAGGATTGCCTTCATAAATAAAAGTAGTTGCTCCGTTTAATAAAGGACCGCAAATGGAATAAGTGTGAGAAGAAACCCACGCAATGTCTGAAGTAATCCAAACAATATCTTCTTCTTTTAAATCATAAATCCATTTGGAAGAAAGGTGTGCCTGCACCATATAACCTGCCGTAAGATGCATTATTTTAAGCGGGTCGCCTTTCGGTCCGTTTGTAAATAAACTAAATGCCGGATGTTGTGAGTCAAGTTCTACCGCTTTGCAATCAACCGGTGCGTTTTTTAAAACATCCTGCCATAGTTTATCTCTTACAGGATGCATCTTATAAATGTTCTCTTTCGAACGATTGAATACAACGACGTGCTTCACGTTTTCGTTACCTTCAACAGCATCATCTGCTTTTTCTTTTAGCGGTATAAAGACACCTTTCCTTAGAAGATAATCTTGTGTAATGACAATTTTGCATTCAAGTTCTTTAATTCTTTTTGAAAGTGCGGTGGAGCTTAATTCGGAATAAACAACCGAATGAACAGCACCGATACGCATACAGGCAAGCATTGCTATCACAGCTTCCGGAACCATTCCCATATAAATTACAACGTTATCTCTCTTTTTTACACCAAGCATTTTTAAAGCATTTGAAAAGTTGCACACATAGGTAAAAAGAAGCTGGTAAGTATATATTTTCGTCTCGCCGTCTTCACCTTCCCATATAAGTGCGGCTTTATTTCTTTTTTGTGCATGAAGATGAACATCAAGACAATTGTATGCAATGTTTGTCTTCGCACCTACAAACCATTTTGAGTTAAACGCTTTTCCCTGCTTAATTTTATTCCACGGTTTAAACCAATGAAGTTCTTTTGCAGTGTTGCTCCAAAACTTTTTGAGGTCTTCAACAGAGAACCTGTAAATTTTTTTATACTGATGATAAGATGTAAAGTATGCTTGCTTTCTGAATTCTTCGGAGGGTGCGAATTTTATCTCTTCATCTTCTGAAGATTGGAAAATATTTTTTTTATCTATACGATGCTGTTTAGGCATTCTGTATTTATCCGCTTCTGATTGGAATGTAGAATGAATGTTTCTAAATTAGATAATGCAATTTCTAAATGCAATCAACAATTAATTTTTAATAACCACATATATTCGGTAACAATATGAATACTATTTTTTCAACCGAAATTAAAGTACGACCTGATGATATTGATTTGAACAATCATGTTCATAATGCAAAATATCTTGATTATGTGCAGGCAGGTAGATTTGAGCAGATGATTAATAATTATAAAATGCCGATGGATGAGTTTATTGAAAAAGGATACAACTGGGTTGCTTCCGCTGCGCATATTGATTGGAAAAGACCTCTGAAATTGGGCGATACAGCTATTGTTAAAACTCAAATGGATTCGGTTAACGGTGCACAATGCAAAGTAAATTTTTGGATTGAGAACAAAGCTACAAATAAACTGGTTTCAGAAGGGCATTTTATTTACACAATGGTTTCTGTTAAGTCAGGCAGACCGGTTAGAATAACTGATGAAATAATCGAAAGATATTCTATCTGAGTTTTACAATTCATTTTAATATAAACATTTGATGAAAAATAATTTAGAGGTAATTAAATGGAAGACTTCTTAAATCAAATCTACTTTGGCAACACAATTCTAAAGTACATTGAGGCAATAGGAATATTTATACTTGTACTAATTTTGGTTAAGATATTTCAGTTAATAGTTCTAAGAAGATTAAAAAAATGGGCGGAGAAAACCAAAACCACTATTGATGATTTTATACTAATTGGGATTAAAAAGTCTGTTGTTCCCATAATTTATTACGGTGCAATATTTCTTTCAGCACGTTCATTAAATTTATCTGATTCTGCAACAAGTATTCTTGATGTTTTATCAATTGTTGTGGTTACATTTTTTATTATCAGATTGATCACATCAACATTAGATTTTTCAATAAAATCCTATACTGCCAAACAGGATGCAGGAGACAAGAAAGCCAAACAGCTAAAAAGTATTAGTGCGTCAGCAAGGATTATTATTTGGGGTGTGGCTTTAGTTTTCCTTTTGGATAACCTGGGTTTTGATATTTCTGCTGTTATTGCAGGGTTAGGAATTGGTGGTATAGCTGTTGCACTTGCGGCACAATCAATTCTCGGCGATCTGTTCAGTTACTTTATCATCTTTTTTGACAGACCATTCGAATTGGGTGATTATGTTAAAGTTGGCGATAAAAACGGTACTATTGAACATATCGGAATAAAAACGACAAGAATTCGTGCGCTCAGCGGAGAACAGCTTGTTTTTTCGAATACCGATCTCACAAGTTCGAGGTTGCATAATTTTAAAAAGCTGCAAAAGAGAAGGAAGGTTTTTATGTTAGGTGTAATTTATGAAACACCTGCTGAAAAACTTAAAATGATTCCTGATATTGTTAAAGATATTATTACCGAAGAAGAAAAATCAGATTATGACAGAGGTCATTTTAAAACATTCGGTGATTTTAGTTTGAACTTCGAGTTCGTTTACTATGTTTTAAGTCCGGATTATGCAACTTATATGGATACGCAGCATAATATAAACATGAAGATATTCAATAAGTTCAAAGAGGAGGGAATTGAGTTTGCCTATCCTACACAATTGGTGTATGTGAATAATGCAGATTCCGAAGTAAATGACATCACCACTGTGGCATAAACAGGTAAATAAAGAAACTCTGTTTTTTAGTAACTATATACCATAGCAAAGGCGAACCTTTATGATTCGCCTTTGTTCTAATTCCGATTATGAACTTAAAAATTATTCGTCCTTATCCGTTTCTTCATCCTTGCCATAATCATCGTGCTCGCCTTCCATTTTCATCCACGGATTCATGTCCGTATTCCACATATCAGCTCTTAATTTCCAATCACCATCTTGCTTTTGCCATACGTTCATGTATTTTCCGTGATCATCCATTGTACCCATTTCCGGCATATCCATTGAAATGGTGTATGTCCCAATCTCAATAGCGATATTTCCTTCGATAATTACATCTGTTGCGGTTAATTCAAATGCTGTTACCTTCATGCCCATCTCATGTTGCTGCTTATGTGATTCCCTCATAGCGTCAAGGCTTCGCAGCATTGGTTGATAGCTTGGCATTGAAATAGGATTTTCAGCGTAGTAGCTGAGCATTCCTTCTAGGTCATTATCAATCATCATTTGTGAGAATTTTTTGTTTGTTTCATTGAACTTTGCTATTAATTCATCTTCGCTCTGTGCGTAAAGTTGTGATGAGATAAATAATATTGCAACACAAGTTAGAAAATAAATTTTCATTTCGTCCTCCTAAAAAGAGTTAATAATAATTAGTTAAGTTTATTTAATGCGAGTTCAAACCATTTACTCACAGAACAGATAACTCTAATCTCTCAAATTATACAGCTTAAGTCAAGCGCTGACAGATAAAAAGATAATAAAGTTTGTTAGCCGCTTTACGGTTTTTCGCCAGATTTAGAGCTTGAGTAAAAAACAGAGAATTAGTTAATTTTAGTTGATTATAAATTAGGAGAAAAAATGTGTGACAAAAGAGAAAAAATTAAAGAACTTGAGGTTATGGAATATCATAGATTCCTCAAAAAGTAATTTGTTAATTTTGTATATAGATGCAAGCGGGTATTTCCACCTTTTATACTATGATTTTTATTCGGGTACAGCATCAAATCAAATTGTTTGCCTTTTAACTGGAATTCCCTTACAATCTGCATTGTGTTCTGGTAATGAACATTGTCATCACCTGTGCCGTGTACAATTAATAAATTCCCTTTAAGATTTTCAGCATAAGTAAAAACACTCGAAGCTTTATAACCATCCACATTATCATCAGGCATTCCCATATAACGCTCCGTCCATATTGCATCATATAAATGAAAATCGGAAACCGGTGCTACCGATACGCCGGTAGAAAAATATTCATTTGCACGTGTCATCAGCATTAAGCATAAATATCCTCCGCCACTCCAACCCCAAAAGCCTATACGGTTCGCATCAACATAAGAAAGAGTAATTAAATATTTTGCCGCTTCGATATGATCGTTAACAGACCATTTGCTTAAATCTTTGTACATAAGATTTTTTAGTGCTTTCCCCTGTCCTCCTGTCCCCCTGTTATCAACGCAGAAAACTATATATCCTTTTTCTGTCATCATCTGGTGCCAAAGCTGCCTGGTTTCATCCCACTTATTTATTACTCTCTGAGACCCTGGGCCACCATAACCATAAACCAGAACAGGGTACTTCTTACCAGGATCAAAATCGTGCGGCTTTATCATATAATAATTAAGCCTGAACTCATCTTTTGTTGTGAATGTTGAGAATTCCGGGTAGACCATATTTAAATTATTTAATGCAAGAAGATTATTTTCTCTCAGTTTCCTTATTAAGGTGCCATCAGCATTGTGCAAATAAGTTTTTGAGGGATGCCTCACGCTCGAAAACTCGTTAATGAAATATTTACAACCGGGAGAAAAATCCGCTGTATGCCACCCGGGATGATCAGAAACTTTCTGAAGATTCTCGCCATTAAGTTTCACTCTGTAAATATGCTGCTCGAGTGGTGTATCTTTCTTACCGTAAAAATAAACCCAGCCCTCACTTTCGGAAACACCTTCAACAGAAGTTATTTCCCAATCGCCTGAAGTAATGGGGTTAATTAATTTTCCCTTGTAATCATAAAGATAGGCATGCCTGTAACCACTTCTTTCGGTAACCCAGATTATAGAATCTTCCTTTCTGAGAAACTTTGCTTTTATCTTATCTACATCAATCCAGCAAGTGTCTGTATCAGTTATTATAGTTTTACCCTCACCGGTTTTTGTATCATTGATCATAAGCTCAAGATAATTTTGCAACCTGTTAAGTCTTAGAATAGCAAGTTTATCAGACGAGTTTGTCCAATAGATACGCGGTATATAAATATCAATTTCCTCCCCGATGTCCATCCAATTAGTTTCACCGCTTACCAGGTTGAATACACCAATTTTAATAATCGAATTTTGTTCACCTGTTTTTGGATACTTGAGCGGAGTAACTTTATTGTATACAAACATTTCATCTATCATATAAAACTCTTTTACCCTTGTTTGATCGAATCTCCAGAAAGCAATTTTCTTTCCATCGGGTGACCAGCGCCAGGCATCAGCCAGCCCGAACTCTTCCTCATACACCCAGTCAAATTCACCATTAAGTATGTTCTCTGTTCCGTCAATTGTAATCGCCCTTTCAATACCTGTGGCAAGTTCTGTGATGTAAATATTATGATTACGGACAAAACCAACCATACTGCCATCCGGCGAAAGTTTAACATTACGTAAATTGGGATCATTATTACCAACAGCGGTTATCGTTTTTAATTTAACATTGTAAAGATAAAATGGTGCTTGCCTTGAATGTCTCCATATTTCTTTTTCGGGTCCCTCAATTAAAAGAAATTCTCCATCATCTGTCCAGCTATAATCACTCATCTCTATCTGCTTCCCGTCAAACTTCAATTCGTTTCCCGCAACAACTAAAACATTCTCACCGGATTCAACATCGTGATTGTAAATATCAAGTAGGTTGTAAATTTTGTTGTTCTCTGTGTGGGTAAAAGCCGAACCATCAGGCAGCCACTGAATGTTTTCTACTTCTTCTGAAATATATTTATCGGTTGAAAATATATCTTCCAGCGATAGTTGATTTTTCTGAGGATAACTACTGATAGTTAAAATTAAAAAAGAAAGTAAAAATATCTTCACTATAAAATTCCTTTATAATTACTAAAAATATGTTGGATTAAACCCTACAAGATAATGTTATGATTATTCTGGCCACAGTTTTTCTATTTGGTCTTTTAAGTTAAGATATTCCCATCTTAATAATGCTATTGGAACGTTTCCGTTTAGAAGCATATAATCGTGGAATTCTTTAAGATCAAAATCTTCACCTAAAAGAATTTTTGCTTCTGCAATTAGATTTAATATCTGAAGCTTGCCAATCTGATATGATATCGCCTGCCCGGGATTGTAAGCAAAGAACCCCGCCTCCTGTAATCCGGATGGCAAATCCATTGGAACTGTTGATGCGAGATATTTTCCTGCTTGTTCAATGGAGTAATTACCGATCGCAAGATTTATATCAACATCAACACGCAAAGCACGTAGCCGCATAAAGCTGTATATTATTTCTCTCGTCTTGGGGCTATCATCAAACAAACCATATTGTAGTAAAAGTTCTTCTACGTAAAAGGCAATTCCTTCATTAGCACCGGAGTCAAAAAATCTTCTTCTAATCCGATCCGGATTTACCCAGGACAAAACAAGTTGAAGATAATGTCCGGGAACACCTTCGTGAAGTATAAGCGGGCGTGTATCTTTTGCAGTTGCAAGACTAAAGAAACCCATATTGAGCGAGGGTTCTGTAATATATCTTACACCATCTTCATCCAATCTTGTTTCTGAAGTAAGATCATCGCGCACACCCATACTTACAGGAATAAGGTAAGGTGGAATCTTCACAAATCTATAATGCTGAACCCAATCAGGAATTGTTAAAAGGTCTTTCTCTTGTATAAAATATCTAATTGCTTCTTCGTCCATTCTTTCTGTATCCATCTGTTCTTCAGCGTGGGAAAATATTTGTAGCTCCGGTAAGTTTTTATTTCTCCCCTTTTCATAAATATCAAATGCAACCGACCTATCCCATTCCTGCTTACCCATAATTAATAGTTCTTCGGGAGTATAGGGAATCAAAGCTATGTTTTTCAAAAAGTATTCATATCCTTCTCTGCCAACATTGAACGATGTTTGCATATAGGGTTTCTTTACTTCAAGCCACTCTCTATAATCCTCTAATGCCATTACAGCATGTTCCACAGCAGAATTTAATTGCGCATTTAAATCAACGGGGAACAACTCATTTAAAGCATCCCTCATTTTATACAACCGTGGTTTAATATCTTTTAAGCTGCCCAAAGCAATATCAGCAAAAGAATTTACCGGTTCATTAAGATTTGTTTTTGCATACTGAATTGTTTTGTTGAAAGAGTTCAGCCGTAAAATAATATTTGCAGCACGCTTTCTGGTAATCGGAGAATAAATTAATAGAAGTTCATAAACCGCACCCAGAGTTTGATGAACGTAAAAATCAGGATTACGATTTGGAAGTTTTAATATGTTCAATTCCCAGTTCACCCTTTCAACCGCAGAGTGAAGCAGTAGATAATCGACACTATCGGATTTGCTCCACCCGATACGCGGAAGATTTATCAGCTTGCTGCTGAATTCAATATATTTCTCCCTGTACTCAGCTAATGCCACCGGTGAATAATCAGGAATCCATTTATCAGGTCTTTCAACCCTGGGAATATCATCCCCTGTTACTGGTTGAGTAATTACTCTCCAATTAAAAAACTCTTTTGCGAAGTTTTGTATTTCTACATTATTTTGTGATATGCCAAATTGCGGAATTAACAACAAGATTAATAAAAATATTTTCATGATTAGTTTCCATGTTATAGAATAGAAAGTTTATTCACTATAATAATATAATTTGATTTATAATGCTTACACATTTGTTGATTTTTTTGAATAAAAAACAGTGCTGTTCTAAAATTCTGTTTTATTAATATTAATTGATTTGTATCTTCATTTTATCAAATTGAAATTGTAAACTAAAATTATAAAGGATTATTATGAGCGAACAACAAAAGCCCGAGGTTGGTTCCTTAAGCTGGTTTGATTTGACAGTACCAAATGCAGAAGAAGTAAATGATTTTTATAGCAAAGTTATCGGCTGGAAATCTGAACCTGTACCAATGGAAAAGGGAAAGTATAACGATTTTAATATGAAAGCCCCGGAGAGTGATTTAACTGTAACGGGTGTGTGCCATGCACAGGGTGTCAATAAAAATCTTCCTGCTCAATGGCTTCTTTATTTTACGGTTAAAGAACTTGATAAAAGTATAGAAGAATGCAATGCAAGCGGAGGGAAGGTAATTGTTGAAGCTAAGGATATGGGAAACTACGGAAAATATTGTGTTATAGAAGATCCGGCAGGTGCTGTTTGTGCGCTTTTTGAACCGGCGTAAAACCATTCTTTAAACTATGCGGATTAAAAAAAATAAAATGCAGTTAATGTTATTGATTTCCACGATTAACTCTTGCATATTCACACATTAATTTATTTAACTTTTTTAATTAGAAATGGAAGAACAGCGTAAAATAATAAGCAAAATTGATTCTGAGATTATAAAGCTGCTGGCTGAACGCAGAGATTTGAGCCGGGAAATCATCAGCCTGAAAAACGAGAACCAAAGTTTGATCCGTGATAAATCACGCGAGAAAGAACTGCTTACTAAACTGGTTGAACTGGGGAAAAAAGCCGGGCTTGATTCTTACTTTGTTACAAAAGTATTTCACGAAATAATTGATGATTCCATTCAACTTCAGAATAAAATTGTGCTGGACAAAGATAATCTCGATTCATCATCAACAAGCAAAGTTGTTGCAATTCAGGGAATAGAGGGTTCTTACAGTTATCTTGCCTCACAAAAGTTTTTCGGTGAATCAAAAGATGAAATAGCTTTTAAATATAAAGAGAGTTTTGAAGATGTTGTAAAAGCAGTAGAAAGTGATGAAGCCGATTATGCCATGCTGCCGGTTGAAAACACAACTTCAGGGAGCATAAATGATGTTTATGATGCAATTATCGGTTCGCAGCTTTCAATTGTCGGAGAGGAAATTTTTCATGTTAAACATTGCCTTGTTGGCATTAATGAAATAGCGCTAAATAAAATTAAAAAAATATACACACATATTCAGGCAGCCAGACAATGCAATAAATTTTTATCTGGGATTAAAAGTGCTTCTGTTGAATACTTTATTGATACGGCTCAATCCGTTCAGAAAATAAAGGAAGAAAAGAATCCGCATTATGCAGCCGTTGCAAGTGAGGAAGCTGCGGATTTATATGATGTAATAATCCTGAGAGAAAACATTGCCAATCAACCGGGAAACTTTACAAGATTTTTAGTATGTGCAAATGAACCAATCACTGTAGACACAAGAATACCCGCCAAAACATCCTTAATTATGGCAACATCTCATAAACCCGGATCGCTTGTGGAAGCATTATCAATATTCCGCGATCTCGGAATAAACATGACGAAGCTGCAATCCAGACCTATTATCGGAAACCCATGGGAAGAAATGTTTTATCTCGATTTTATCGGTAACGCAAAAGATAGTAATGTTAAGCAATTGTTAGATAAGCTGGGAAAACATGTCCGTTTTTTAAGGGTGCTGGGATGTTATCCAAGCAAAGATGTTGATAGAATAAAAGTAAATGTTCCCCTTCAAACCGAAGAAGAAATTCAGCAGGATGAGGCGACACCACCATCTAAAGAAAAAGAGAGCAAACCAAAAGCAAAAGTAAGTTATAAACTTGCAAGCAGAGAATATAAAAGCGATGACACGTTAGTGAAAGCAGGTAATGTTACAATAGGTGGGGATAACTTTGTTGTGATTGCCGGTCCATGTTCGGTAGAATCGAAAGAACAAATAATGGCTTGTGCAAGAGAAGCAAAAGAAAACTATGCACAAATTTTAAGAGGCGGATGTTTCAAACCGCGCACATCTCCTTACAGTTTTCAGGGGCTTGGTTATGATGCGCTGAAATATTTAAAAGATGCTGGGAGAGCTTATGAGCTGCCCGTAATAACAGAAGTTTTAACTATCAACCAGGTTAGCCGTGTTGCAGAACATTCTGACATTCTTCAGGTGGGAGCAAGAAATATGCAAAACTTTGCTCTGCTTTCGGAAGTTGGAAAATCACTCCGGCCAGTAATGCTTCAAAGAGGAATGATGTCTTCACTTGATGAATTGTTAAATGCCGCCGAGTATATTCTTGCAAAAGGAAACAGGCAGGTTATTCTTTGCGAAAGAGGAATACGAACTTTTGAAACAGCCACACGAAATACTCTTGATCTTGGAGCAATTCCCGTACTTAAAGAGCAAACTCATTTACCTATAATTGTTGATCCTTCGCATGCAATGGGACAAAGAGATAAGGTTATTCCTCTTGCAAAAGCTGCAAAAGCAGTTGGGGCACATGGAATAATGGTTGAAATACATCCCGAGCCTGATAATGCATTGAGCGACGGACCGCAATCTCTTTACTTCAATCAATTTAAAAATTTAATGAGTGAACTTGCAAAGATGTAAGTGAGGATTCTCTTTCTTCATTTAATATTAGACTCAAAAAAATTTAATCTTGCTTTGTTTTTCATGTGTTTATATTTCCAATCTCCACCGTGTCAGGGTATGAATGTATGTCTGTATGCCTGCCCGGCTTTTGACGGGATTGCATGTAATAAATCCGGCAGCTGCCGCATGGAAACTAATTGATAATCTTTATCAATTATTTCTCATACATTCATGCAACCATGCATCCAAATATATTCCCATAACGTTTCATCTTAACTAATAATAACATCACTCCGCTGAAATTGTTGTTTTAAAGTGCTTCAAATTTCAAATATGGTGGAAGGAATGATTTTTGACGTTCAACGTATTATTTAATCAATAATCCCGGTTTTTCAAATGAAAACTTTCATTATCCTCCTCATTCTTGGTACTGCCGGTTATTTTGGCTATCAGGAATATTTGGATTTATCCAGAACAGTAGAAATTACAGGTAACATTCAGGTATCTCAACAAGGTAATTTTAATATTAATGCTCCACAATTAGGCGGGGACCTTTATATGGCAACTATTCGTGGAACAGCAAAAAACACAAGCAATAAACCGATAAAGAATATATTAATTAAGTATAAAGTTGCCGGAATAAGCACCAGCGCAATGATATTTGATTTAGGACCCCAACAGCAATTAGATTTTACTACCAAAGGTGTAAAAACACCCGGCAAGCATCCTTCATTCTATCTCGAAAATGTACTATTCGAAGAATCTGATTAAATTAGAAAAGTGAATATTAATCACTTCTAATTAAATCGGATTTATGGAAAACAAAATTGTATTAATAACCGGTGCAACGGATGGCATTGGCAAGCAAACAGCTTATGAGCTTGCTGATAAAAATGCAACTGTTATTTTGCATGGCAGAAATAAGGGGCGGCTCTTAAAAACACAGGAAGAAATTTCCCATCTAACAAACAACAACAATATTAGTATTGTTACAGCCAACCTATCTTCGCTAAAACACGTGCGTTTATTTGCAGAGGAAATAAAAACAAAATTTAAACAACTTGATGTACTTATAAACAACGCCGGTGTTTATATGAAAACCCGCGTGCTTACCGAAGATGGTTTTGAAACAACCTTTGCTGTTAATCATCTTGCTCCTCTTCTTTTAACAAATCTTCTTCTCAACCTCTTAAAGCAAAGCAGATCCGCAAGAATTATAAATGTGAGTTCAATTGCACACACAAGAGCACAGTTAGCTTTTGAAAATCTTAACAGCGAAAAACATTTTGATGCTTACAATGCTTATGCGGTTTCAAAACTCGCAAATGTTTTATTTACTTATAAACTTGCAGATCAATTAAAAAACGACAGCGTTACTGTTAATGCACTTCATCCCGGTGTAATTAGTACAAAATTATTACATGCCGGTTTTAATATCGGAGGTGCCCCTGTTAAAGAAGGTGCTGCAACTTCTGTTTATCTTGCCTCATCAAACGAAGTTGAAAATGTATCGGGCAAGTATTTTGAAAGGATGGAAGACGTTGCTTCTTCTGATGATAGTTATAATAAAGAAAATCAGAAAAAGATGTGGAATGTAAGTTCACAAATGATTGGTCTAAATCCGGAGTGATTTTGAAGAAAAATATTTTCGATAACATCCCTTCGAACATTCCCGAAGAAATTATTGAAACTTTAGTTGATAGTGATGGAATAAAAGTAGAACGTATTATTTCAAGAGGACATGTTTCCCCCAAAGATTTTTGGTACGATCAGGATAAAAATGAATTTGTGATTTTGCTGAAAGGAAGTGCGAAGCTTCTCTTCGACAATGATGAGCATATAATATTAAGTGCGGGCGATTATTTAAATATTCCCGCACATAAAAAACACCGTGTTGAATGGACAGACCCCGAAACTGAAACTATCTGGATCGCAATTTTTTATTGAGCGATTAATGAATTGGGATAAAATGCAGCCCATGCAAACCAGTAGGCAATAAATGCCTTCGCTTGCTGTAAACTCTCACCTGCTCTTGGTCCTTCAATCGCTTCACCGAATATATTCCATTTGGTTCCTTCATTATCCATCATAACCAGCGGCAGTTCACCTTGAGTAATTGTAAATTCCAAAGTGGTTCCGTCATCTAATTTTCTTTTATAAGCCGCAGCAAAATTCTTCCCGCTGCTTCCTATTACAACAAATTCATCTCCGCCGAAAGATACATTTTCAATCGAAATCTCCGTTGAAAATGAGTTTATTACAAATGCCATCGTTTGTCTTCCTACAATCAAACCGAGAACACGCTCTTTTTTCTGCAGACGGTTGTCTTCATTACTAACAGGAAAAATTAGATCATCATTTGTTTTATATCCTCCATAGGGATAAACACCATACTGTCTGCCAAAACCCGTATTGGTAGATAAAAGTTTTGAGGTCGGATACATTTCACGCCAGGTTTTATAAGTTGTTTCAATTATCTTGCTTGTTTCAATTTCATTCCCTATCAACGAACCGTTAACACATAGCAGTTTCATCTGCGACCAATTGCTGTTGCTTCCTCTGTCATAAGGAATAAGATTAGAGTTGAACAATAAACCCGATACGCCGAATTCTGAATTTGAAACGACGCCCTGTCTTTTCCATGCTATTGCTGAGCCGGTTAACGGACAATAAGTAATTGCTGTTTTTTGTCCGCTAATATCATCGTTCACTATTTCATGCCAATCAAGAATCGGATGGGGATATACTTTTATCGTTCCGCCAATTTTAATTCCGATAACCAAATCATCATCCAGCAAATAAGAAGCATCGTTAACATTTGTGAATTGCGGATTATCTACAGATGGAATGCCATCTTTTCCCGGGCCGCCGTCAAATATCTCATCTTTTTTGATAAGCCATTCACCTGATATATCTGCATTATCAACAGTATCGCAACTGTTAAGATAGAAAGCTAATGCAATGAGTGAAATTATTTTTGTTACTTTCATTATTAACTCCTTTTAAAATTGATCGCCTATTAAATTGATGCTATAAAATAACCCAATCGATGCCGAATAAGTGGTTGTTAACTGTGTGCCTGTTAAATTTCTGTAAAGCGGAATTTGCCCGCTCAATCTTGCTGTAAAATGATCGCTTATTTTTCCGTTAACACCGGGAACAAGATACAACCAGTTTCCTCCTGTGTTAGGAAGCTGCCCGCCGTCAAACTTATCCGGTGTTGTGTTTCTGAACCGCAGCATTAAAGTAAAATCAAAAAACGTATCTGTTCTATATCCGGCACCAAGATTTACGAACAGTTCATTACCAAATGTATACCCTTGCTGAAAGCTTTCACCAAAACGATTGTTTGTTCCGTTCAGTCTGTAAGAAACATTTAAGAAAACATTAAGCGGAAGTGCGGGCACAAATCCTTTTGAAAAATATCCCCACAATACTCCGTCCCACGAACCGGTTCCCGGCTGCATATCTGCAGGTACTAATATTCCGTCCGATCTTAAAGTAGAATTACCTATCGGGAGTTTTGCTCCCACGCCAAGAGTAAGTTCAATCTGATCAACAAGAGATAAAGGAATGAAATTATATTTTACAAGAATAATACCGTCACTTAATCCGCCGGTATTTAATCTGCTTGATAAATCACCGTACGAAGATATGTTCCTGCTTTGGTTTATAAATGTAAAAAGCGCTGTGAGGGAAATTCTTCCTGTTAATCCGTAATTAACCTCTAACAGAAATGAGTTTACTCTTCGTTCACGAAGATCATCATCAAGTCTTACTGTTCCGGCATAAACATCCTGCAAGCTATTAAGCTCATAAGTAAAACCAACTTGCAACTCACCTTCGGAGGCATTTGAAATATCCAACGAACCTAATAACGGGGAACCCGCAGAACAGCAAGCTTGCGGCAATAGTTCCGCAGTAATTAACAATAATAAAGTTATTAAATAAATTCGTTTCATATGTTTATATTTCTAATTTCAACCAAGGTTAAGTATGAATGCATGACTGTATATAATGAATCCGTAAGTTGCTTTATGGATACATTTTTATAATCTTTTTAAATCATTCCTCATCCAACCATGCATCCATACAAATTTCCATTTTAAATATATAACCATTCCCTTGTGTGTTTTAATCTATAATGTTTGTTTCCTTACAATCAAGCTGGTTTCCTCAACTACCTTTTTCTTAATTACATATCCATTATAACTTCCTAAAGCCATCCCTTTTGTCGTCTCGCTTACATTACCATGTTAGTGCCCTTTGCTTGCTTTGCCTATTCGGTGATGCAAATCACCAATGCGCCTAAACAAAGAACCTTCACGAATCAATTGTCATCTACCTGTCAATCGTCATTCAAATCACTATATATATTGACACTCAATTAATTACGTTATCGTTTGTATCTATATATACATCATTAACAATAACTTATTTATTAATAAACAAAAGAAAGGAATAGCATGAAAGCTATTATTAAATCACTCGTATTAAGTTTGCTGATTATGACTGCTGCATTTGCCGGCGGTTTTGATATAAACACTAAAGGCGAACAAACATTCTCATTTAAAGATAAGGTGGGAAGAAACCAGGCAACTTTTTTCAGCACTACACCGCTGGAAGATATAACCGGAATGAGTACTGATGTTTGGGGAACAGTATCGTTTGATATTGAAGATGTTGAAAACACTCTGAAAGGTGAAATATTAATCTCCACAGCATCATTAAAATCAGGAATTGATTTAAGGGATGAACACATCAGCAGTGCCGATTGGCTTGATGCAGAAAAGTTTCCAACTATATCTTTTAAAATTAAAGAAGTGACGGGGATTGAGAAAATTGAAGACAACAAATTAAAAGCAAAAGTGCTTGGAGAATTCACGGTGCACGGTGTTACAATGGAAGTTGAATCTGAAGTAACGCTTGTTTATTTGGAAGAAAATGAAA
Organism: Bacteroidota bacterium; assembly: GCA_022564295.1. Classification (GTDB taxonomy): domain Bacteria; phylum Bacteroidota; class Ignavibacteria; order Ignavibacteriales; family Ignavibacteriaceae; genus BMS3ABIN03. The sequence goes on from JADFLR010000009.1 coordinate 90,621, forward strand.
TGACGAAAATGAGACTGCCCGGTGACCTTTTGGGAGTAAGGGCTAAGATCAACATTAATCTTTCCGATTACGGCATACAGCATATGGTACTTGACCAAAAAGTATCAGATGAAATAGAGATAAATGTAAACATTGTTGGTTCCAACAAAATGTAAATAATAGCGCTGGTTGAATAAAAGATGAGCAAAACAAAGCAAGTCACTGCTATAAAGCTCCGCAAATAAAGCGGGGCTTTTGCTATTAAATTTTACAAGTGGATATCAATTTGCAGCACGAGTTAACTCTAATCGTTCTATAAATTTCTCTTCATCCAAATCTCCGTAAGAATATAATTCATCATCAATAAACAATGCCGGGGCAATAATTATACCGTTAGAGTTCACTTTTTTAATGTTTTCAACTAAAAGATTAATCTCTTTTCTGTTATTCAAAAGTTCTTTTAATTGGTTTTCCACCCTTTGGCAGGAGAGACAATTGCCGGTAATAAAAAGAGTAATATCCATATAATTTTTAACTCAAATATATTACCCGCGGCACATCTGTACTGTCATCATTAAGACAGAAATGCATTTACCCCACCCTTTTTTTCAATTCTTCTTTGTTCTGAATAATTAATTTCTTCCGGTCAAAATTGATTACGCCTTTTTCTCTAAGGTCTGTTAGTACAGAATTCACTGTCTGCCTCGAACAAGCTGTGAGTTCTGCTATATCCTGATGTTTGAGAAATGGTTTAACAAATATCTCATCGCCAATTTGTTTACCGTTTTCATCGGCTAATCTTAAAAGAAAAGAAATAACACGCTGCCCGGCATCTTTAAAAACTAATTCTTCAATTCGCTCAGAGTATTTGCGCATCTTTAAACCAATTAGTTTTGTCAGGCGAAGGTTTAGTTCTGGGTTATGATCCACAAATTGCTTGAAATCATCTTTATTAATTGCACAAACTAAAACTTCATCTAGTGTGGTTGCAAATTCTTTTCTTTCATCTTCATCCAGGTAGGACATTTCCCCAAACACCTCGCCTTTATTTATCAATCCCAAAATCATTTCTTTGCCGTCGGGAGACATCCTGGTAAGTTTTACCCTTCCCTTCTTCAAAAAGTAGATTGACTTTGAAGGCTCCTGTGGAAAGTATATGGGTTGGTTTTTGGAAATGTTTTGCATAGAAGTGATCCTTTTCAATTCTTCCATACTTTCATTATCCAAATTTCTAAAGAGATTAAAGTTTTCCAGATACCAGAATTTTGTCAGCTCTGCCATTTTGATTTCCTTTAGCTATAACTAGATAATTGTTGATATAAAGAGGTAGTTCCTAAAATTAAACAATGCTGTCGTTATAAAGAAATGTTAATGTACAAATAATAGTACCAGATTGTAAAGGCATTTACGGTTCATTGTGTTTCGGTAAGCATTTCGATGCTTTTTTCGATTTGAATTATTGTAGAAATTAATCAAGCTAATGTTTTACTTACGTACCATTTGCCGGGAATATTAGTAATATCGTTTTAGATTTACTTTGCAAATCCAATCCATTTTGATATTTTACTTCCGTTAAAATCTACCGCTTGGTGGGTATTTGTTTTAATAAGGAAAATTATAATCATTATTTAGAGGATGCTAATATGAAAAGACTAACAATATTTGTGGTGCTGTTTCTTTTCGGAATTGGTTTTGCCCAATCCGAAAATTTTGAAACCGGCTATATAGATATTTTAAAGAAAGACATTCAAACCGAGGCAAAAAAACTTGTTGGCGAAAATCTTGAGATGACCGAGGATCAGGAAAATGTTTTCTGGCCGTTGTACGATGAGTATGTTGCTGAATTGCTTGAGCTTTCTAATGAAAGATTAAATGTGATTTCAAGTTATATGCTTGACTATTATGATCTTTCAGACGAAAAAGCAGAAAAGCTGGTAAACCAGGCAATGGATATTGAACAGAAAAGGCTGGACTTAAAGAGAAAGTATATTGCAAAGATGAATGAAGTGCTGCCGGCGAAGTTAGTTGGAAAGTATTTTCAGATTGACAATTATCTTCAAACTTTGGTTACTATTCAAAGGCAATCAACAATACCGTTTATAAAAACTGATGGTGAAGAATAGTAATTCAAATAATAAGATTATCAAAGCGCAGTCAATTGGCTGCGTTTTTATATTAAATCATTGCTTTAATTTATCTTTAAACACTTTTTCAAACTTTTCAACTTTTGGTACTATTACAAAAGAACAATAGCCCTGGTTGGGATTATTCTCATAATAGTTTTGATGATAATCTTCTGCTTTAGTGTAGTTGTTATACTGTGCTATTTCCGTAACAATTGAGTCCTCCCACACACCTGATTCATTAAGAGCTTTTTTATATTCTTCTGCTTTTTTCTTCTGCTTATCATTGTGATAAAATATAACCGACCTGTATTGTGTTCCCACATCGTTGCCTTGCCGGTTTAAAGTTGTCGGATCATGTGTCTTCCAAAATATTTCAAGCAGATCATCATAAGTAATAATATCAGGATCATAATTAATTTGTATTACTTCTGCCGAACCGGTTTCACCACTGGATACCTGTTCGTAAGTCGGATTTTTAACTGTCCCGCCCGCGTAACCGGATTCAACTTCTTTAACACCATTTACTCTTTCAAAAACGGCTTCGCTGCACCAAAAGCAGCCGGAGCCAAATGTTGCTTTTTCCAATTTGCTATCTGCACCTTTCTTTAAAGTAAAATTGTCCGTAATGGTTTGCCCTGCTGTTTGGAATCCCAATAATGCAAAGGAAAATACCGACAAAAAAATTGTATTAACATTTAAAATATTCTTTCTCATCTTTCATTATTAAATACTAAATTATATAATATTTAAGATGATATAAGTATTAGCATTTATCAAGACAAATTCCAGTATTTAGTCGTCTTAAAATAAAAAATACGTTAGTCGGCAGTTTTACAAATCATTAAAACTCATTCGTTTTTTGATGAGAAATTTCTCAATTTTGAGCAATACATATTTATATTTGTTATAACATTTTACATCTTATAAAATAAAACATGGGCGTACTAAAAAAATATTTTAACTGGCTGCAGAAAGATGTTCCAACCGGCGAAGTAGAACGCTACCCTGAAATAGATGAAAATGGTGAAACATCTGTAAAAGGAATTTATATAATTGGCGATCTTACCGGTATTCCACTGCTTAGGCTTGCTGCAGAAAGCGGTACTAATATAATAAACCGTTTTGAGAAAGATGAAGAGTTTCAAAAACAGAGAAGAAGCAATAAAGATAATTCGGTTTATGATTTGGTGATTGTTGGTGCGGGTCCGGGCGGAATAGCCGCAGGTATTGAAGCAAGCAAGCATGGCTGGCAATTTAAGATACTAGAATCCTCACAAAAGTTTAACACCATCACTAACTTCCCAAAAGGCAAACCGATATTTGCAGAGCCGGAAGATTATATACAGAAATCCGATCTTAAAATTAATGACGGTACAAAAGAATCATTGCTAACCGATCTTGAAAATCACATTAAAGATATTGACCTGCCCATAAACGAAGGCGTAATGGTTGAAAAGATTGATAAGAAAAACAATCATTTTGAACTGATAACAAAACGCGAAAATTATAAGGCGCTTCGCATAATTCTTGCAATAGGCAAAACGGGGAATGCAAGTATGTTAAATGTCCCGGGTGAAAATCTTCCCAAAGTTTTCAACCGCCTTTTTGATCCAGCCGATGCTGCAGGACAGGAAGTTCTCGTAGTTGGCGGCGGCGATACAGCGTTGGAAACAGCAATTGCAACTGCAAAATATGCTTATTCCGCAACTCTCTCTTACAGAAAACCATCTTTTGCAAGACCAAAGGAAGGAAACGTGGAAGAATTTAGCAATTTGGTTAATGAAGGTAAAATTAAATTGCTCACGGAAACCAATGTGGAAGAAATAAAAGAAAATGAGGTTATCCTCACTGATAAATCGGGTAAAGAAATTACGCTTAAAAACTCTATGGTTTTCACAATGATCGGAGGAGAATTACCCACTCAATTCTTTAAGCGAAGCGGCATAAAAATGGAGGGCGAGCTTTCGCTAAATGCAAAACTACAATTTGCTTTACTTCTCTTAGTTTCGGGTGTGATTTATTTTGGGAAAAGCAGTGCTTATTTTTATAAAGATTTATTCGGCATAACTGGTTCTTTTGGGGAAGCTATTGGTTATCTCATTACTCCAGAATTTTGGGGTAAGTTTTTAACCTTCCCGGGTGTTTTGCTTTCCACACTTTTCTCTGAACAGGTAAGAATATGGAGTGTTACAAAATATATTAGCGCCGCTGTTGCATACTTTTGTTTTATAGCTGTTGTTATACTTGGAATATATTTGCTTATCAAATTTATTAAGGATAACTATAAAACATTCTCATTAAATTGGAAGACATTCAAATTCGCATACTTCATTTCGGTTGCGATATTCTTTGCGGTTGTCTTCTTCGGAGGAAGATATTTTGGTGTGCTTGTATTCGATAAACCTCAAAGCTTTTGGTACACAGGATTATATTCGCTTACGATTTTAATCTTCGGCTTGCGAAGAATAAAAATGAAACCGACAACATATATTAAATTACAAACGTGGACTTTAATTTCAATACAGGCACTACCGTTGTTCATTTTACCCGAATTTGTTTTCCCTGCAATGGGCAGCGCCGGGATGCTTGGTGGGAATGATGGATTTATAATGTCTCAGGTCTTCCCAAAAGAAAGTTATTGGAGATCATACGGCTTTATTCTTGCATGGCCGCTGAATATGAACAATCTTTATAGTTCAAATATCACAACATTCTGGTTGTTATTCAGTTTGTTTCAAACGTTTGTGGTTATTCCTTTTATAGTTTACAAATGGGGCAAAGGTGCTTACTGTGGGTGGATTTGTTCCTGCGGCGCTTTGGCAGAAACACTCGGTGATGAATACAGAACTCTTGCACAGCACGGTCCAAAAGCAAAGAAATGGGAAAACTTCGGACAGTGGGCCTTACTTGCGGCATTTATCATTACCGGATTGAAACTAATAAGTGTTCTTCACAATACCGAAATTGCTATTATCAATGAATCAGTCTCTTACACTGCAGATTTTTTTCACAAATTTTATTACATAGGAATTGATGTTGTTTTTGCCGGAGTGCTTGGTGTTGGTGTTTACTTCTTTTTAAGCGGAAGAGTTTGGTGCAGGTTTGGCTGCCCGCTTGCGGCGCTCATGCATATTTATAATCGCTTTTCTCCTTACAGAATTTTTTCGGAAAAGAAGAAATGTATTTCCTGTAACATCTGTACAAAGGTTTGTCATATGGGAATTGATGTTATGAACTATGCCAACAAAGGTATCCCGATGAACGATGCGGAATGTGTTAGGTGCTCGGCTTGTATCGTTAACTGCCCAACTCAGGTTTTGTCTTTCGGCTCATTACCAAAAGGCGATACTAAAAATGAATCTTATAAAAAACTGGATATTGATTTAACGAACAAAGCAGCCGCCTGGGGAAGTGGTTTGTAGAAAGATCTTCCTTTCCGCTGATATCTGGGAAGTTTTAAGAACTAATCATTATTCGGAGTAATGATAAAAGTACAGGCAGTGGGAGATAGGGAAGCATTGGCAAAGAACGATAGGCGGGTTATAACAATCGATTTGGGAAATGACATTAAAAAAGAATTGGAATTGCTGAGAAGCTCAATCCTTTAAACGAAGCATCATAAAAATGGAGGGTGAGCTTTCTCTCCCTATTTTTACTTGAGTAATGCCATTTTCTTTAATCTTAACAAAAAAACCCTGCCTATGTTATTAAGCAAGGATTGGAGAAGTTGAATAATAGTGGGTAATGGTTTTATAGCAAGTGTGATTGTTGGAAAAGACAATAATTTTCTTTCTATTTCACTAGAGAATTGTAAGAAGTACAATTAAAATAAGAGAAAATGGTAAATGTGTTTGACTATATTTGTAATAACATACTTACTAGTTCATTTGCAGTTAAACCGCATTGCGCCTGCATGTCGGCAGACAGGTTTATTGAGAAGTTATCTGAAATTTTGATGGTTTGTTTGAAGGAGGCATTGTCTTTTGAACTATGGAATAAAGCAAGGAGGATAAAATGACTAGTTTTCTGAATCGTATGCTGCGGGCAGCTAAGTTAGATGTTAATCTGTATGAAGAGGTTGAGGCTGACACCGGGGCCATGCGTCAGGCCATGGGAGTGGTAGTTCTCTCCAGTATCGCCGCTGGAATAGGCAGCATTGCTACAGGAGGGCTTGATGGGATTTTGATGGGGACGATCGCCGCCCTTATCGGCTGGTATGTTTGGGCCTTTCTAACTTACTATATTGGCACGAAATTCCTGCCAGAGCCACAGACCAGAGCAGATCTCGGTGAGTTGCTACGCACTATTGGCTTTTCAAGCTCTCCCGGTTTGATTCGAGTATTAGGTATCATCCCCGGGTTGGGAGGGGTGGTTTTTCTAGTGGCGTCTATTTGGATGCTGGTAGCAATGGTGATTGCGGTCAGACAAGCCCTTGATTATGAGAGCACATTACGAGCTGTAGGAGTTTGTGTGATCGGCTGGATCATTCAAACGTTAATATTTGCGTTATTGTTTTTTATTTTGGGTGGTGCTGAAATACCAGTCTGATGCTTTGTCATTCAACAATCAGAACATCAGATAACACAGCATATACACTAGAGGCTTACGCCTTTTTCTTCGGGACATTGCTCCCTTCGATGTAATGTCATATATGCTGGAAAACTTATACAAGAAAAACAAACTTGATAATTAACAATTAAAGAATACCTCAACCTCTAAAACACACACAATACCCATCAACCAAATCTCATGCCCACGGCTCCATATTCAAGCCATGTGACAGCCAAGCTCACACACCAATCATAACACTTATTAAAAAACCCCCGCCTATATTATTAAGCAGGGGTTCAAGGAAAGTTATCAGAATTCAATCTTATTTTAAAAGTATCATCTTTTTAGTCTCAACAAAATTCCCAGATTCAATTTTGTAATAGTAGATCCCACTGGATAAATTGTTTGCATTAAATTGAATCTCATAACTGCCCGCTTCTCTAACCTCATTAACTAAAGTTGCTATCTCTACACCTAACGAATTATATATTTTAACAACAACATTGTTCTTTACGGGTATTCCAAATTTTATTGTTGTGCTTGGATTAAATGGATTCGGATAATTCTGTTCTAACACATAATCTGCAATGAAACTTGTTGATTCAACCGACACAATCTTAGAGCGCACTGCAGTACCGGTAGGAAATGAATTAGCAACGTTACTATCCATCATATAAGTAATGTGATCCATTGCATTTGAAGGAATGCCTGCCACAAGAGGTTTTAACAGAAATGGTGCAGTGCTGTTATCGGGATCGGGCTCGATCGATATAACTCCTGTCATCCCCGAGAGATCAGTTGGGAATGTAAGCCCTGGCGGTGCATTCACTAAAAAATCTTCGCCTGGGAAAGGCGGTCCCGGATCTGGTCCACTATAAGGATCAGCCTCATCAACCATATCAACTGCCGTAAATGTTCCGGTTGTTACAGGCATGCCACTTATAACAGCCCATCCTTCATATTTCCAGCCAGTCGGCAAATTAGGTAGAGTAAGTCCTGCCTCTGGTGAGCCACTTGATAAATCCAGAAACCATATACCACTTAATTCGTCTGTATTATCCCCGTTGGTTGGTGTAGCAAGTATATACTTTCCATCAATACTCGAATAGTCATCGCCAAGTGCAGCGGTATGACCGACTGATAACGGTGCATCAAAATCCATAAAACTACCGCCAAGAATATGTGTAGTGCTAGGATCTGGGTCTGGATCGGGAATAGGTTCGATAGTTAGAACAAAAGTGGTGGCATTTATTAGATCACTTGAATTAACACTAAATATAGTTTGACTTAATTCCCCATTTACATCAACTGTAAAAGTTCCTGTGGTTACCGGCATTCCGCCTACAATTAACCATCCTTCATATTGATAATTAGCACCGAGATCTTCTAAGCCATTTATATTAAGTGTTACGGTCTGGCTATTAGCCGAAAAGGAAAATATAAGAACAAACAGTATCGAAGTTAAGAGAAACTTTATTTGTCTCATAACACCTCCGTTATAATGATTGGATGAAATAATTAATTGAACAGCATCCATTTTTTATTTTGAAATCCATATAGATCGATGGAAAGCAAATCAGATAAACGGATAACTTTCAATACCACATTAGTAAAATCAGGAGTCGATATCCTCACGAAATCATAAAAAATAAATCACAAAATTGTAACAGAGTTGATAATTTTATTGAGTTGTTTATGTAGTTAAGAAAAGGTTGGAAAAGTTGAAAATTTATCCATTATTTATCATCGCTTGAATGGTATTCTTGTTGGAAGCTGATAAAATCAGGGTCTATCCATTGTTCAATGATACTACCAATAGACATTTTATAGTTTGCAACCTCAGAGATCTCCACTTTTTTATCAGTTGCTGAATTGCTTAAGGATTCGCCCTTATTTGTTCCTCATTTGAACCCGGGCCTTTTTTAATATTCTAACCAATTTGTCACCTGAATATGAGCTTTATGATAATCTCGCAATGATTTTAAAAATAATAAATTTGTTGATTATTTCCCCGAATTTTTATTAATAATTTTTCTTGTAGCATTCGGGTTCTTTCCTTGAGAATTTATGATTGTCCCGACAAAATACCATATGACAACCAATATTTTTGATGCGAATTCATATTTTCAAAAAAATATGTCGGTTTTGAAAATTACTTACTATATCTAAAATATCACCTGCACTTTGGATTTTATAATCCGGCAGCACACTCCAGTCCGACGTATCCACATTAAAACCATAAAACGCACCAATACTTACAATCTTTATATCCTTTTTTTTCTCACTTAAAATCTTGTTGGCATTTACTACACATCTAACATCTGTTTCATGATCTCCAATATAAATAACAACTCCCGGTTTATAATCTGTAAGTCTTTCTATACATAAGAGTAATCCATCAGGAAATGGTTTTTGCCTCTCCATCTTAACTTCTTCATATCCAACAATGTCCTTAAAATAAGATAATAAGTTATTCCCTTTTAAATACCGAATTATATTACTTCTTGAGTTTTGAGAGACAATACCTTGGGGATATTTATTTAAGGAATAAATCACATCCTCAACACCATTCATAAGTGGAATGGGTGTATGATCTTTAATCTGGAATTCTGTCCACATTCTACCGGCATTGTCTGTTTGTTCTCCGGTTAAACCAAAGCTTTCTTTATAAAATTCCCGCCAATTAGCAGCTTTAATATTTGCCTGATGATAGTTGCTTAATGAGCTTAAAGCAGGAATTTCTGATGGATTCCCCTTTAATATTTTTGAAACTATTTTTCTTGTTACATTTAAGTTTTTTTGGCGGGAGTCAACGAGTGTTCCATCATAATCCCAGATGATAGCTAGAATTTTTTTATTTGATGTCATAGAATAGATTTTCTGTAATAAAAATTTGTTTGAATCTTACCACTAATATAGAGTAAAATTGCTACTAATATTTATTGTTTAAATTTTAATCGTTATGAGTTGCTTAAATCTGTTTTTATATAAATAAAAAACCCCCGCAATTTGCGAGGGTTTATAAGAGAATATTAGACTTCTTTTATTCAAAGAAATATCTAAGGCCAAGCTGTATTTGCCAGCGAGAGAACAAACCAGGATCATCAACAAATGTTTCTGTAAGATTACTCTTATAGTTAAAAGTAGGATCGCCCTCTGAGAAACCAATTAATTCTAAAGGTGAGGTAGCCAACGAATTAGCAACTTGCCTTACACCCCAATCTGAATTTAAAAGATTAGGTACATTCAGAATATCTAGGCTTATTTGGAATGTATGTCTTGTATTTCCTGAAAGTAAGGAAAAATCCTGCATCACTCTGAGATCAATATTGAAGAACCACGGATTAATAGCTCCAAATCTATCCGCAATTTCACCACGATGCTCTTTCAGGTAATCATCCTGCTCGATAAAGGAATTGAAGGCTGCCCATTGTGCATCCTCTGTTGCAAAAAAATCGCCGTTGACATCATTCTCCGAGAATTTAATTTCGCTTTGATTTCTTGGAATGTAAATCAAATCATTTACACTAGAACCATCACCATTAACATCCCCGGCATATATAAAGGAGTATCTGTTACCTCCAGCTCCTGCAAAACGATTTCCTTCCCCAACTTCAAGGAATAATCCGAAATGTGTGGCAAGATTTTCAGACCATACTTGAGTATAAATGGCTACACCTGTTATTCTGTGCCGGTTGCCAAACTCAGAGTAGCTTAATTGCGGATTGTTTGGATCTCCCTTAACCGGGTTTTCAGTGAACAAAACACTTGCAATTTCTGTAGATTTTAACAAGCTTTTTGCTTCTAAAAATGTATATGCCAGGCTGCTAGTGAGCCCGATGCCAAATCGCTTGCGTATCTGAGCAGTTATGCTATAATTATAACCTTCACTTGAGTTATCTATAACGTAGACGCCAGCATCGCCATCCGGGTTCAGTTCATGTAGAGAATTACCGTCCGCGTCGTGACCTCCATAATATGGTCTGCCATCAATCGGTAGAAAGCGGACAGGGGCTACTAAATCAGCATTCCTTACATAAATAGAGTTTATATCTTTCCCATAAATAAATTCAAGAGTACCTAAAAATCCTCCTCCTAATTTATGATCAATTGCAATGTTGGTATTCCAAACCTGCGGCCACTTAAAATCTTCAACCATACCATTTACATCGAATGATGTTTGAAGTATGGCATCATCTGATGTCATAACTTGTTCTTCTACGTTCGGAAAAATATTAGGGTTGTCACCGGGATTAGAAATAACATTTCCTATCCAGACAAAAGGCAGTCGACCGGTAAATATTCCTGTCCCACCACGAATCTGTGTGGATCGGTCTCCTGTTACATCCCAGTTGAATCCAACACGCGGTGATAATAAAGGAGTGGCTCCTGGAAGCTTGCTCTGATCTACTGTTTCAGGATTGCCATTTTCATCAAGTAACGTTAATCCTCTGGAAAATGGATTATCTACCGGCTCAGTAATATAAATTGGTATATCGACCCTTAAGCCATAAGTTAAATTGAAAACCGGTGAGATGAGAAATTCATCCTGTGCATAAAAGGATAACTGCGCCACTTCAATCTGTTCACCTTTGAATGGATCAGTGCTAGGTGTCACAAGACTGTTAAAGTCGTAGAAGGGGTCGTCCTCGTTACCGAGGATGCCATCAGGGCCAGGATCGGTCGGATCCGTACGACGGAAGAATTGTTCTAATGATTCAAATCTCACAGCACCTAAGAAATCCAGGCCCCCGGGGAAAAAACGATCCAAATCCCCTGGCAAGAAAAATAACCCGTGGCGGAATATATTAAAAGAATTAAAGAACTTGAAATATTCAAAAGATCCACCAACAGTAGCTACATGATTACCAAGGAAATAACTAAAGTTGTTTGTAACCTGATAAACATCCTGATCTAATATATTGTGAATAGAGAAAGGTTCATGACCAATTGTGGTTAATGTTACACCTTCCTCCAGAATTTCTATAGTCGGGAAGGGTGCGCTGAACGGATCTCTGCTATCGCGAAACCGATTGTAGCTTGCGAAGAAACGATTTGCAAAGTTATCGCCTCTGGAATTTAATTCAAGAGCAAAAGAATTTAACTCGTTATTAATCTTGTAACCCGAATTACTAAACGGCAAGCTATTCTCGTTTGGTCCGCGTCCGCCTGCACTAAGTACAAACGGATGGGGAGGTTTATCCTGTCTTGCATCCAAACGATTATACCTGAAGAAGAAGTTATTATTTTCGTTAATGTTCCAGTTGAGTTTAACTATAATTTTTTCATTTTCGGTATCATGAATATAGTTTTCATAATCGCCAGTATCGTATCCGTATACTTCCATCATTCTGGTTCTTATAGTATTCATCACATCTGCGCTAACTCTTGATTCCCCAAAAGTAACATTACCATCTTGGTCTGCAACAAAGTTAGAACCTGGATCAGTTCTTCTTTCAATTTCAGCATTAATAAAGAAAAATAATTTGTTTGGAATGATAGGTCCGCTAACTCTAATACCTGATTGATTAAATGAAAGATCAGGATTTGCAATTACGTCGTTTCCACTAACGGTATTGCCAATAAAACTTTCATTCCGAAAAAAACTATAGATCGATCCTTTAAAACGATTTGTACCGCTTTTCGTTACCGTATTGATTCCTGCACCGGTAAATCCACCCTCGCGGACGTCAAATGGAACCACAGAAACTTGTACGTGCTCAATAGCATCAAAAGGAACTGGTTCAGAATTGGTCTGACCACCGGGAGCAGGGTCATCTAATCCGAACGGATTATTAAAATACGAACCATCAAGAGAAATGTTATTGTATAACCAGTTTTTACCACCAAAACTAAAATTACCGTCACTGCGTGGATCTAATCTGGTAAGATCCCTTACACTTCTTTTAATTGTCGGTAAATTCTTAATTTCATCAATATCAATAAAAGTAGCTGCACCTGTTCTTCCGCTGTTTAAAACATTATCCTGTTCGCCGGAAACGACAACTTCACCTATCTCGACGGCTTCACTTTCCAGTTTGAATTCAAGTCGGATATTTGAACCCAGGCTTAGATTAATGTTTTCCTGTTTCTCCGCGTTAAATCCAACAAAAGATACTGTTACATTATATGGTCCCCCTGCTCGCAGATTAGGTAAATTAAATAGTCCATTTGTTCTTGTAGAAGTGCCGTATTGCGTTCCGCTGGGTTCATGTACAGCAATAACGTTTGCTCCGGGTAATGGGTTGCCATCAGCATCCTGAACAATACCGTTCATTGATGCGGTTGTAACTCCCTGTGCAAAAATTTGGTTTGAGTTCGTACAGACTAAAACAAAAACCAAAAAGATAAAAAGTATAAAATTTTTATACATATGCCCTCCTCCGGGTTTAGTGATAGATAATACAACTAAATAACTAGTAATTATATCAAGTAAGGTAAGTCCGCATAAATTTAGTTACAAACTTACCAATTGAAAATATGAATTAATCATCTTATTACAAAGAACAAATTAATTTAATACAATTTTATTATTATTCTTTTACGTTGGATGAAAAAACAAATTAAACGATGAGGCTGCGAGGAATGAAGCAAAAATGCTCGAAAATATAATTGTCAATTGTTTTTTGAAGTAATCTTCGTTCTCGAAATAGCTTGTAAAACCCACTTTAAAAAAATAGCAACTCAGTAAAGCACGAAAACTTTCAGTTATCGGGCTTTTTTGTGCACCCTACCGGGTTCGAACCGGTGACCTGCTGATTAAGAGTCAGTATAGCATTGTGGGTTTATGGGCAAAAGATTAAAGGTTTGATTTCAGTCCAATGATATCTTCCTAAAGATCCAGGAGGTATTCATAACATGTATTTAATTAAAACTAATAAGTCTCCCTTCTATCAAGTGATGTATAAGAAAAATGGTAAGTGGACTTCAAAGAGTAGTGGAGAGACAATAAAATCAAGAGCATTTATCTTTTTATCAGAGTTTAAAGAAAATCTTACCAGGCAGCCTAATTTAATTCCACATACAATTGAAAGTTTTAAGGATGAATATATTGAGCAAAAAAAAACAACTCATACTAAAAGCTATATTAGGAGTATTAAATATTCATTTTCAGAGCTGATTAAATTTGCTGGTAACATTCGATTAGATTATGTAGATGTTAGAACTGCAGAAAATTTTATTTTTGAAACTTTCCAAAAGTCCTATCACGCTGCAGCCCTTCACCATAGAACATTAAAGGCTGCATTCAGCAAAGCAATATTTTGGGAATATGTTTCAGAAAATCCTTTCAAGAAAATTAAATCACCAAAAATCCCGATCAAATTACCAGTGTTTATTAACGCCCGGGAACTGAAACAGATACTAGACAAAACCGAATCTAAACTTTTTAGGGATATTTTTATAGCAGCATTTTTAACCGGCGCGAGGCTTGGTGAAATTCTTAATCTTAAATGGAATGGAGTAGATCTTACTAATCAAATTTTAACTGTAAAGAATACTGTGGAATTTACTACAAAAAACAAAAGAGAAAGAGTAATTCCAATAAATTCCGAACTTCAGATAATACTTAAACATCGTTTTCCGAAAGTGATCGATCTGAAATTAGATGAATTTGTTTTCTGGAAAGTTAAAGGTGTGAAACTGAATAATGATTATGTAAGTAAAAAATTTAAAGCTGCTGTGAGAGCGTCAGGTTTAGATGATAAAATTCATTTTCATACACTCCGGCATTCATTTGCTTCACGGTTAGTACAAAAAGGAGTTGCATTATATGTCGTTAAAGAATTACTAGGGCATGAAGATCTAAGAACAACACAAATTTATGCACATATTTCTACTGCAAATTTGGTTGATGCGGTTAAGAATCTTTCAGTATACTGAAAGTATTTATAAAACAAGGATGAGTAATTCAATATTACAGAGGTGGAATTGATTATTTTTTCTTCCCGTAGTTCTATATGTAATTTCTATTTATTAAATTAACTTTACAGATATGTAAATGTAAAGCATAAAAATTGACCAGGAGGAGTCATGGCGACATTAGTAAATTTAGATGCTCTATTAAAGAGAGAAGACTTTGATATCGTTGGGGATTCCGAACAAACAATGCAACTCCAGACTATCCAAATTAGGGATTTAGAGCCTACGGCGTTCTTTTATGTTGTTCTGAGAAAACCAGTATTTCAGAGAGAAACAGCTGACTGGAATACCAAAAAGGTTGTAGACTTTATACAATGTTTCTTATCCGGAGATTTAATTCCATCAATAATTCTATGGCGTACAAAAGCAAGTCAGGTTTTTGTAATTGATGGGGCACATAGGCTTAGTGCCTTAATAGCCTGGGTTAATGACGATTATGGTGATGGAGATATTTCAAAATCTTTTTTTGAATTCAGCATACCTGAGGATCAAGTTAGTGTTGCAAATAAGACAAGAGATTTGATACATAAATCTATAGGTTCTTACAAAGATCATAAATTTGCTGCAGAACATCCAGAGCGGTCAACAACCGATATTGTTGAGCGGGTCAGACAATTAGCAACCTTAGGCATTCAAGTTCAATGGGTTAAAGGGACATCAGAAAAGGCCGAGGCTGCATTTTTCAAGATTAACCAAGAACCAGTTACAATCAATAAAACTGAAATTCGCTTATTGCAATCAAGAAATAAACCTAATGCAGTGGCAGCTAGAGCAATAATAAGATCAGGGACTGGTCATAAATATTGGTCCGCGTTTAATGAAGAAAACAAATTGGATATCGAATCGATTGCTAAAAATATTAATGAAATTTTATTCGTTCCTTCAATGTCAAAACCTGTTAAAACATTAGATCTTCCAATTGGGGGACAAGTATATTCTGCTAAAGCACTGCCTTTGGTTTTAGATTTAGTAAATCTAACAAACGATAATATTTCTGATAAAGATCTGGATGATGATATTGACGGTTACCAAACGATAAAATTTCTGAATAACACAAAGCGAATTGTATATCAAATATCAGGAATGCATGCTTCCTCATTGGGATTACACCCCATTGTTTATTTTTACAGTGTTTATGCATATTATCAACCAACCTCATTTTTTGCTATTGTTTCCTTGATTATGGATTTTCATAGAACCAAAGGATATAAAAAATTTATTGACAACCGGGCGAAACTCGAAAAATTTCTTTTACAGCATAAAGACATTCAAAACCAAGTCGCTGTTAAGTATGGCGTTGGATTAAAAGGACAAAAGTATTTAGTAGAATTATATAATTTCCTGATAGATGAGTTTGATAATGGAGTCGAAAATTCAGAAGTGATAAGTAAATTACAAGTACATCAGACATTTAGGTTTTTAAAACTAAATGGCGACGTAAACATTCTCGAGAAAAGAAAAGATTTTTCAACTGAAACAAAGTCTGCTGCGTTTATAAGAGAAGCATTACAAAACCCCTTGACTTGCAGTATTTGTGGTGGATTAATTCATAGCCCCTCCATTACATTTGATCACAAAATTAGGAAACAAAATGGAGGAAAAGGTAATTTAGATAATGCTCAAATTGCTCATCCTTATTGTAATACTACTTATAAAAATTAAAGGTTGATTATTCAACTGTCTGATTATTATTGACTCACCACCAGCCAACTCACAACTAATGATTAAACGAGAGTAATAGTAAGCTGCTATTTAAATTGATTTGAAATAATTATATATTTAAATGAATCTCAAACGGGTTCATCCGGCCCCTGCAATTAAAATGCCTTAGCCACCAATTAGGGTTTGCAGGGGTTTTTTATATTACAGGGGCGCGGTATGACGTGAGTCAGGCGCAGTAACTGAATAGATATGTATACTCTTGCTTAGAAAGCCCCGCAAAATTAATTTGTGTGCGAAATAAACCTATATTTACAACCAAAAGGAGTATACCGGAATGGAAAATACAACAGTAACATTAACTGATGCTCAATTTGAGCAGCTTACAAAAATATTGGCTCGGGCTTTAAAAAAGTGGATGCCTCGCGATGTATACACTTATGAGCAGGCAGCACATCGTTTGGGTATAAGTAAAAATCGTGTGAGAAGGGATTACATTTTAACCGGCAGGCTGGATATTGTTATGATAGATGGGCAGATGAAAATACCCAATTATGCAATAGAGAATTACCTTAAAAGTAACACTAAATATTATGCTGAAGTAATAAAAAAAAGTAGATAACACTTTCATCATTACAAATAAACTAATTTTTATAACTACAAGGCACAAAACAAAATGGAAAATACAGCAGAAACATTAAGTGATGAGCAATTTGAGCAGCTTACAAAAAAGTTGACCAGGGAATTGAAAAAGCAGATGCCGCGGGATGCATATACTTATACGCAGGCGGCTCACAAGCTGGGTGTTGGGCGCAACCGAATATGGTTGGACTACATTAAAACCGGCAAGTTGGGTATAATTAGGATGGATGAGAGCTGGAAAATTACCAGTTATGAATTGGAGAATTACCTTTAAGTAATGCGAAATAAGTTATGGCAGCGATTAAGAAATAAAGCACTTGACTTCCTTCTCAAAAATTAATATCTTATAACCGTCTAATTTCGATGGCGGTTGATCCGCTCCGTAATGCGGTTATTTCATTTTAAATAATCGGCCAAGTATCCTGCTTCCGCGAGGAGTGGGGTGTTCCATCGAACACAGACAATACTTGGCCTTTCTTATGTCTAATTCGATGGAGGAAATATGCCTAATAATAAACAACGTGCCCTGGCAAAGCGGATAAGGACCATCACGTGGAAGTTTCGTGATGTAAGTGATAGTTACCCTGAGCTCAAAAAAAACAGGGATATTAAAATTACCTCTCCGGGTGATTTATATAACACTTTTAAATTTTTGTTCGATCACGAAGTGAAAGAAAAATTTGTTGTCTTTTGGTTGAGTTCGGCCAATAAAGTTATCGGCTTTGAGATTGTGAGTGAAGGTAATTTAAATAGTTCGGTTGTTCACCCTCGAGAAGTATTCAGGGGAGCCATAGTCAGCAGCTGTGCAAGTATTATTATAGCTCATAATCATCCGAGTGGAAATACAGATCCTTCCGGTGAGGATATTATTATAACAAAAAGATTAGTTAAGGTAGGAAAAATAATTGATATACCAGTTTTCGATCATATTATTTTTACAAATGATTCATACACTAGTTTTATAGAGAGAAGAATACTGTAAATTTTTATAATTAAAAGAAAGGGCGAACAATCAATGTAACTGTTCGCCTTAATCTCCGATAGATATTTATGGGCAGAGCATAGTTTTCGCAACAGCTAATGTAGAAAATATTCTCTAAAAGTCAAGAATAATTTTAAGGATAAACAATTTTTCAACATTCAATTTCATTTTAATTTTTTTTTCTATATAATATTGAAGAAATTAGAAATAGAATTACTATCGGTAATTTTTCGACAATTCGTTTACTGTTATGATTTTAAATTGTAAACTATTGAAGCAATTAGAAATAGAATTCTGATTGTTATTTAAAACTGGATATAAAATGAAAAGAATTTTAAACAAATCCCTTTTGATTGGTTCGTTAGAACTACCTGGTCACAGGTATCCAGCAATCAAAGGGGATTTCATATTTTAGGGAGTTAGTGATGCAAAAAATAAATGTGTTTCAATCAATAAAGGGATTGGAAGGAATGCTGCCTGATGATGTCTTAGAAAGATTAAAGAAAATAGAAGATTATAATGCTGAAGTAGATGCGCTAGAAAACGTGAGCTTGCTTCAGAAATTACTTGTAAAAGTTAATCAAGGTGATCTTATTGGCGCTCGTGATATAGTAGATAATAGCAGCCCATCTTTTCAAGAGTTCTTAGCAAGATCGGGCGGAGATTCTAATTAAAAATTTAGTGTTCATAGAATAAATTTTATCAATAATCAGTTAATAAAAATGCTTAGTACTTTTATAAATACCGTTTCAACTGTTCCCGCTTAGGGAAAGCCAGAAAGCAACTGGCTAATTGCAGTTGAGGCGGTTTTTATTTTAGGTTAATGGAAAATGGAAAGCACTGAAATAAGGCGTTTAATTCTTCGCCTGCGGTCTGATAAAGACAGCCTTAAACTTGAAAAAAAGGAAATTAAATTTCCCCTCAAAAAGTTTCCTGTTTCGAATAAACCACTTCGATCTCAGCAAAGTATTGATTGGTTTGAAGAAGCAGATAATCCAACTATAGGCCGTCATTCAAATATTAAATTGGCAAAGTATCTTTACTATAATTCCGAGGGTGCAGAAATTGATAAAAAGAAATACGATGAATTATTTGTAGATGCAGGTAAAGAAACAAAGAAAATTGAGGGAGAAATAATCCATTTGGAAGGGAGAATTTCCAAATTACAAAAGGGGCTGATAAAAGCAGAAAATGAGGAATCACTAGAAGTAAAATCCTCTGATGATACTGAGGTCGGAGACCAGGAATTATCCAGTGAGATTAATTTTAACCATCAATCAGAAACAACAAGTGAGAACATTGGGGATACTGTTCCTGGCAATGATAAAATTACTTGGAATGAGGAAATGGTAAAAAAATATGCTGCCAAACTTTTAAATATGCCTGAGATACGATTTAATAATTTAATTCAGAGTAAGAAGAAGGGTTATAAACAGATCATTACTGATGCATTTTCTCAGCTTTATAGTCACGTTAAAGATAATGGTGCTTATGTAATCAAGATGGATTTTTCTAAAATAGTTTTTCCCATAATATTAAATTGTTATAACATCGATGATAAAACTTGGAAGGTAGAAGATTTTAGTAATCGATTGTGTTATATAAAAAATAAACGTCAAAGAAAATTAATTAATGAGATCATAAAAGACTGAAAATTCATATCCCCCCACTTCTGAAGGCATTTAGTCATATCCAACCTTGATTGTTCCCTGGTATTTTACTTTTTTTGTGTAAAATAAACGGCCATTATTTACGAATTGTAACTAATGTCAATTGCTAATTTTGCAAGAAGAGAACAGGTAAAAGCAAACAAGTTTCCGTTAACCTAAAACCCGATCATCTCTTCTTGATCGGGTTTTCTTTTTATAGGGAATTGAAATTTTCTTTAATTAATAATTGTGAAAGGAGAAACTTATGCCACGTGAATTAAAAAGCAGTGATAAAAATGAATTCTCAATCTTTGACAAATTCTCCGGAGAAAATATTCTTCTTTATTATCGCACCCCAACCACAAAGGAATATATTGAATACAGGGTGGCTTTGATAAATCTTGCATCAACCTTGGCAGAACCGGCAGAGATTACAAAGACACAGATTGAGTGGGCAAAAAAAATAATGACTGGTTTTGGGACCGGTGATTTTATGGTGGATGGAAAACCTATATCATCTAATGAGAAAGATGAAAATTATTACCAGGGCTGGAGGGGATTACTGGAAGAGACAGCCACTGATATTCTATTACTGCTGACGCACAATATTTTAGAAGAATCTTGTTACGCAATTAAAACCGTTAGGAAAGTATAAAAATGCCAAATAAGGTTCGAATTGACATTGATGGTAACAACCGTGGCGCTGTAACTGCTATTAATGGTGTTTCGACAAAGCTGCTCGGTATGGAGCGGCAAGCAGGAACATCAAGCCAGAAGATGGGCACCTCTTTTTCAAAAATGGGCGGAATGATTGGCGGCTTAAAAACAAAGTTAGCTTTGATGGGAGTTGCTGCTGTTACAGCCTTTGGTTATATGATAAAAAGTGCTATAGATACCGCCGAAAGTTTGGAAAAGATGAGCCAGAGAGTTGGTCTGTCAGTTGAATTTTTATCTACACTCCGTCACGCTACAGAATTAAGCGGCACGGAAATATCCGTTATGGAAAAAGCGGTTCAGAGAATGAGCCGTACCTTGTTTGATGCTAACCGTGGTTTACTTACAGCACAAATCCCCTTTAAAGAATTAGGCATTGCCGTAAGCGATAGTATGGGACAATTACGTAATGGTGAAGTGATTATTTTAGAAGTTGCTGATCGTTTTTCTAAAATGAAGGATGGAACGGAAAAGACAGCTCTGGCATTGCAAATATTTGGTAGAGCAGGCGCCGATCTTATCCCTCTGCTTAACTCTGGCGCTGATGGTATTAGAAGGATGCAGGAAGAAGCTCGCGCATTAGGGTTGGAGATAAGTACCAAAACCGCAAAGAACGCTGCAGAGCTAAAAGATAATATGCTCCGCCTTGAACGTTCTGTAACCAGGGTAGTGAATAAGATAGCGGAAGGATTAATTCCTGTGTTAAATGGATTAGTCACTTCTTTGTCATCAATCCCTACTGATCTTATTAGAGTAGCTGGTGAAGCAGGAGCCTTATTACTTGTAATCCGGTCATTAGGGTGGGCAGTAAATGCTTTGAATATAAAGGTGCTCGCATCGAGGGCAGCGTTTTTAAAATCTGGCTGGGGTATTTTGATAGTAGCTGCGGGAACCCTGGCAGCAGAATTACTTATTGTAGAGAAATCTACTGAAAAATTAGATAAGGGATTAAATAAGAACACAAAAAGCCTTGATTGGATGGATGGCAATTTAAGACGCGTTGGTAATCGTCTTATTAGAATAACAAAAGAATCAGCTGGTTTAACAGATGAGCAAATTAAGGCATTGGAAATACTTAATAAACAATGGGCGGGCATTTCTTCAAAACTTCAAAAAGATATTTTGCTTTTAGGTTTAAATCCTCAACACAAAAAAATGATTGAACTTAATCTGAAGGCGGAAGAGTACCGGCAGAGATTTGGATCAGTACCGGGTGCAATGACACAAATAAGTAATTGGTATGATACACTAATATTTAAAGCTGCAGCATTAAATGAAATAAGTGCACGTGGTCTGGGCATTCCCGAAGGTGGAGAAAAATTTGAACCGACTCCCCTGGTTGATACGACGCAGATAGACGCAGCTCATCAGGCGCAGATAGATGGGATAATGCGGGTATCTGATTTTGAATTAGCTAACTGGGCATTAAGGGAGGCTGCCGCATCAGGGTCCTTTGCTATGATGTCCGGTGCAGCGCAAGCGTATTATGAAGCTTTTGGTAATGCGGGACGAAAAGGTTTTGGAATATATAAAGCTTTTGCAATAGGTGAAGCTGTTATGGCGACATATCTTGCCGCAGATAAAGCGCTGGGAACGGTGCCGTTTCCGTTTAATATTCCGGTGATGGCTTCAATAATAACTATGGGGTTAGCTAACGTAGCAAAAATCTCTGCGATGCAGCCCGGAAGCAGCGGTGGAGGTGTACCTTCTTACTCTGCACCTGCATTGCCGGGAAATGTTGTTAATAACCAGAGCACCAACACGCGCAACTTCGATTTTAACATTACAATTATTAACCAAGGTAACTTAGATCCTGATGAGTTAGATGCAATTGCAAGACAGTTGATAGGTTCATTACGAAAAGCGGAAAATGATGGGGCTTAATATCAGATTATAATTTTAAATATGACAGACATCTACATTACATTTCAATTTCATTTTTGTATAGCACACATTTTTTTGAGCTTGCCTGTTCGTGGATGTCCGGGTGAGCTCTTTTATTTTTTATCAGGATATTGTTAAATGTTGAGCAAGACAGATGCAAGGGCTTACAATCGTTTTTATGATCGGATTGATGAGCTGATTTCAAATGATAAAATTACTTATAGGCTTGGTCTAGAAATTATAAGTATCCTGAGTTGGGTTCTTCATACAAAAAAATATGCTAATCCGGAAAAGATAATAAGTTGTGAAGCATATAGAGATAGAATGGATAGCAGATCAGAATTTCAATTGCGCGGGGATGAAATAGATTTTGATACTAAAGAATTTATTAATTCACTATGCAAATCAATCTCGATACAAATATTAAAAATCGATTGCTACATTAGAGAAGCTTCAAAGTTAAAATCTCACAACACTCAAAATAAATTTCTAACCCTGGTAATTGAAAGACTAAATAATAGTGAGAGCGGTTTAATGGAAGTCTCTGAGATCCTCACAGAATTTCTTGACAGCCAAACCGATATGGATGTAGAAATGTTGTTATCCAGATATGTAAAGGAGTGTGATGACAATTAACAAAAAATTATTTTTAAGTTTGTTAGGTGAACGGGATTTGCAAGAGTTAAGAATGTTATTATCGGTCAGTTCAGATGTAAAGCTTAAGCAGTCCCGGGATGAGTACATCGATTCAATGCAGCATACTCATTCAAAAGCTTACATTCAATCAAGCAACTCTTCATTAACTGCTTTTATGAAATTCGTTGGTGATATTCCCTTATCGAAAATTGATATGAGAATGGCTGAAGGATTTGTGTTAAACCATTTCAAAAGATCTCAGTATTCAGCAGCTCTTCATTATAGAAATTTGAAAGCCGCTTTCAATAAATTTTTGCTCTGGAAATACATTGTTGAAAATCCATTTGTGCAGGTTAAGCTACCAAGGATGCACAAGCCTAAGCCTACATATCTCACTCCTGCCGAACTTCAAATTATATTAGGGAATACAAGCGCAGCATATTTGAAGGATATTTTTGTTTTTGCTTTCAATAGTGGTCTACGCCTTGGCGAATTATTAAATCTCAAATGGAATGCTGTTGATTTAAAAAAAAGAGTTGTCACGGTCCGTAATACCCCAGAATTTAATACAAAGAATAAAATGGATAGAGTAATTCCAATTAACCAGGAATTATTTATCGTTCTTAAAAACCGGTACCCGAAAGTAATAGATTATAAACTGAATGAATATGTGTTTTGGAAAGTTAAGGGTGTGAAGCTGAATAACGACTTTGTGAGTAAGCAATTCAAAAAGGTTGTGAGAGCTTCTGCTCTAGATAACAAAATTCACTTTCATACGCTCAGGCATTCCTTCGCATCTCAATTGGCTCAAAAAGATGTTTCGCTCTATGTTATTCAGAAGCTCTTAGGTCATAATTCAATTATTACCACACAGACCTATTCTCATCTGAATATCGATACATTAAGAAACGCAACTGATAAGCTCTCAATTGTTGTGGAGGGATGCTTGCTTTGAAACCCTCATTTGCCAATAATTTTTTATAAGAGAAACGGCACTGGAAATATTCACAAAATAAATTTAAGGATTTTGAGATATGGAAAAAGAGATAAAAAGAATAGTTTCTGATTATGTTATTGTGGGTGGTATAGCTGGTAAACCGAATCTAATAGTAATAGAGCAAGGTGATTATTCGGTTGCCTTGGACATCGATCAAATAGGTCTCTTTGTGAAACAGCTTGAGGGGGTTGCAAAAGAAATGACTGAACGATTAATTGAAAGTGAAGAAGAATAAACTCTATGAAAAAAGGGTGGATATCTATACACAGGGAACTAACGGAGCATTGGCTTTGGGAAGACAAACCTTTTAGCAATGGCCAGGCATTTATTGATATGTTACTTGAGTGTAACCACAAATCAAAAGAGGTGAGGATCGGGAATGAAATCGTTTATTGTAATAGGGGAGAATCAATTAAATCACTTGACACCTGGGCTAAACGTTGGGGATGGAATAAATCAAGGGTTAGAAGATTTTTAAAATTACTTGAAAAGGCGAACACAATTGAAACGAAAAAAGCACGCAACACAACCTACTTAAGTATTTGTAATTATGATAATTATCAGGGCAATCAAAATGAAAATGAAACGAAAGTGAAACGAATCGGAAACAAACCTGAAACAAACCTGACACCAAACAATAATGACAATAATGATAATAATGGTAGTAGTAGTGATCCGCCACAATTACAGATAGTTAAATTATTTGCTATTTGGGGTAGAGCTTCAGATAACGGAGAAAAAGCAAAGTGTGAGAATTTACTAAAGCAGTTTGGATGGGAAAAGGTTTGGAATGCGTTTCACCGTGCAAGCGAAATGGGTAAGGAGAAAAAGAATCTGGCATACGTGAAGGGGATTTTAACCAACCCGGATAGAGGCGGGGGGCGTTTTGATAAATCAATTGGTAATTAAAAGTTAAATGATAGAACCAATTAAATCACCATCAGCACCGGAAGCAGATGCACAAATATATCATCATGGGTCCTTACTCAGAGCACTAAATACGGATACCGAAGGAGCCTATAAAACCTCGATGTAATTAATAAAATAGTATGACATGAACATGAACCATAAATGAAAACATTACGACACACTTAAGAGTTTGTAATTACAATACTTATCAAGTCAATCAAAACGAAAGTAAAACAAATCAGAAACAAATTTAACTATGATGTATATATTGTTGTGGTATAAAGCCATTTGGTTTTTGATAATGGAATTTTTAATTTTATTATATAAGCTACGGCTTTAGTATAAATGTTTTTTAATAATTTAAATAGGATTTTAAGAAGAGATATCATTAGTCCCTAGTAATCTCCCTAGTAGAATTATTGATCAATAGGGTATTGAAACAAACCACAAAAATAAAAACCTCAAAACGAGTTGATTCTGACGGTTTATTAGTGCACCCTGCCGGGTTCGAACCGGCGACCTGCTGATTAAGAGTCAGATGCTCTGCCAACTGAGCTAAGGGTGCGTTGCGAAATTAATAAAAATCCTCCCTGTTTCAAAGAAGTTAGTTTTTCTAATTTCTAATTAACCTAATTGCTCTAATGACCTAAACAAATGTCAATTGCAGATCATCAAAAATCCATTTACATAAATAGTGTGAGATTTGATTAGAAGTGTGGTGGGAAAATTAAAGCCATTGGTTCAATAAAATATATTAATTTGAAAGCATGTTTGTCTTGGAGTGGGGTGTAAATGAGGTGGGGGACACATCATGATTTTATTAAACCATTAATTAAAAAATGAGGGTGTCTTGAATATTAGATTACTTTATTGGAAATATTATTGTGTTTGGTGGTCTCTTAGGTAATACAGTTCTTGAGATTGGTACATATGTATATGATAATCTTAGCGGTTTTGGCCTCTCCACATCACAACAACCTTTAAGATTGATTTTTGCAATTATCTCTATACTGTTATAGTAATATAGCCAATTAAAAAAGTTTAAAGATACACTTTTAGTAGAGGGATATACTATGTTGATGTTGACTTCATTTCCATAATTTGCAATTAAGAACACTTTCATTTTCTCAAAATCATCACCCCCAATTTTGGAATCAAACTCAATTAAAAGGTTGTAAAACTTATCATCTTCAAAAGCAAATATCCATTTTGAAACTTTTACCCCTCCAAATTCACCATCAATAAAGTCAACTCTATACTCATTTAAGGAATCAATATTAACATTATTAAATGATTTCATCTTCTCAATTACTTCCTCTTTTGTGCTTCCCCATTCAATATCAAAAAAGCCATCTAAAGAATCATTTTTACTAATAAATTCTTTCATAATTGTTTCTCTTTTCTCAACTAATCTTAAGTTTGTTATGTTGAAAGAGGTTTTTACCTTTTCATTTTTATGCGCCACACCAAAGGGAACTCTATTTGTTGAACTATCTTTTCTATTTATTTTCTCTACATCAAATGATTGAAGTTCCAAATCTAATTCTTGTTTTAGTTTCCCATATTTATCTTCTAATGAATTTACAAATACGTTTGCCTCCTCTAATGTTAATCTAGGAATAATTGTAATGCTAAATAATGAGTCTTCAATGAAACTATAAGTACAAGAAAAAATGGTCTCTTCACTTTTGTCTCCATATTTTAAATAACTTGTTTTTTCTCTATTTACAATTGTTTCTCCTTTTAAGTATCCATATTCATTCAATTTGCTTGTATCCCATATAGTTTTAACATCATCTAGTGATGAACCTATTTCCATCTCAATCATTTTCATATAATCAATATCTTGTGAACAGATTGATGGTGTAAGTAAAAGGGCAAGTAATATGAACTTAATTCTCATCATCACAACAAAGTATAATTATTTTTACTACCAAAAGATAATTTCATATATAATATCTAAGCAACACATATTTTTAGTTTTTTCTTATATAATTATCAACATCTATGATGGTCTATTACTTTCCAACTAATGTTTCCTTCTTTGTTTACATCATACTTAAGAATCACATAACCACATATATGTCCATCTTCAAAATATGCCAACACCCATTTATTTGTTAATATCCATATGTTTTTATCAAAATAAAATCCCATCTTCCCACCTAAAACTCCCCCATAAGGGATCAATTCATCATGTTTTTTTAAATCATCTCTTAAATCTTGAAGTGGATTAGTTAAACCCTTATTTTTCATTTCCTCAATATCTCTCATTGATAATGCAACGGGCTTCAATAATTTATGTTCTAAATGATTGATTTTGACTATCAAACTTTTCTTACTCGAATCACTCTCACTTAGTGCATCTTCATATTTATCTTCTAGGTGATCTACTTCATTATTACTATCAATGTAGAGTAAAATAAAAATAAATGTTAAAATCCAAGGGATAGTGAAAAAGACAAATTTTAGGACACTCTTTACTTTACTCATATATTCTTCTCCAAATTTGATTTTGGATAATTTCATATTTCAAATCTAAGCAAATATGAGATTTTATTGAATGTTTTTATTCAATTGCAAAAACTACAATTACCTATAAGTTGCTATAAAATTCTTGGACTTACCTTTCATTAAGTTATTCGCACTCCTGAGTAAACCTAGTAAGATCAAATTGATAAACTAAAGCTTCGAGCCGCAATACTTACAATGAGTTGCGTCCTTATCATGTCCTTCTGATAAACAATTGGGGCATACCTGGGTGGTAACCTGTTTCTTAGCTGCACTGGCAATCTCAACAGAAACAATTCCAGTTGGAACGGCTATGATGGCATAACCCAATATCATAACTATAGATGCAATAAACTGACCAAGCGGAGTCTGTGGAGAAATATCGCCATAACCAACAGTGGTTAACGTAACTATCGCCCAGTACATACTTACCGGGATGCTTGTAAATCCGTGTTCCGGTCCTTCCACTACGTAAATAATTGCACCGATTACAACCACCGAGGTTAAGACTGCAAAAAGGAAAACTGCAATCTTCGCCCGGCTCGCTTTTAAAGCCCCAACTAAAATATTAGACTGCGCAAGCAAGTGAGTAAGTTTAAAGACTCTAAATACACGAAGAAGTCTTAGTATTCTTATCGCCAGTAGGTATTGGCTGCCTACAACAATCAGACTTAGATATGTAGGTGCTATCGAAAGAAAATCAATTATTCCATAAAAACTAAAAATATACCTCAACGGTCTGTTGACACTGATTACACGGAGCAAGTACTCAACAGTGAACAAAATTGTAAAGCCCCATTCTAAAGCATAAAATATTCGACCGTAATCATTTTTTAATACTTCAATACTCTCCAGGAAAACAACGGTTACGCTTAGAAGAATTGCAACAATTAATAATACATCGAAGAGTTTGCCGGATGGTGTATCAGCCTCAAATATTATTTCATATGTTTTAGTTCGCCACGGTTTGGTCTCGCTAACTGGTTTTTGATTTTGCATTTTCAAACAAGTTTTATTACAAATTTAATCTTACAATTATTAACATAATAATAAATATTATTATAAGATTACTAGTGTTATATTTGCCGTTCAAAAAACAATTGTTGCTTAATAATAACTGTTTGGATAAATGAAGAAATTTGCACCATTTTTTGTAATACTCGCTGCAAGCTTATGGGCTGTAGATGGAATTGTACTGCGTCCTTCGTTATACAACTTACCTGTTACTCTTGTTGTATTTATTGAAAGTACGATTGTTGCTCTTCTTCTCACCCCGTTTATGTACAAGTATTTTGATGATGTTAAAAAACTAACATCAAAAGATTGGCTTGCATACTTTGGCGTAGCAATATTAGGCGGTGCAATTGGAACAATGGCAATAACAAAAGCTTTGTTCTATGTTAACTATGTAAACCTTTCCATTGTAATTTTAATTCAAAAACTTCAGCCGGTGTTTGCAATATCACTTGCCGCAATTTTTTTAAAAGAGAAGCAGCCGCGTGAGTTTTTCATTTGGGCGGCTCTTGCAATTATTGGTGCATACTTTATGACGTTCGGTTTACATATTCCAAATATATTTTCTGGGGATAAAACGACAATGGCTGCACTGTTCGCATTGCTTGCCGCTATAAGTTTCAGTTCATCCACAGTGTTAAGCAAACGCGCACTTAAAAATGTGAGTTTTGAGTTAGGTACTTATTTACGTTTTGCCATTACTTCTGTAATAATGCTGATAATTGTTGTGGCTTCGGGTACCTTAAATAGTGCTACCGATGTATCTACAAAGCAAATTTACATTTTTATTCTCATTGCATTTACGACCGGCGGTCCGGCAATCTTCCTCTATTATTACGGATTGAAAAGAATATCAGCTTCGGTGGCATCAATTTGCGAATTGGCATTTCCGCTAACTGCTGTAATTTTGGAATTTGTACTTCGGGATAATATACTCGGTCCGGTACAGTGGGCAGGCGCTTTAATATTACTTTTTAGCATATTAAGGATAACAAGAATACATGCGATTATAGCAAAGAACACATCTTAGTCTATTTCTAGTGTAACATATTTATATTGTCCCGCTCTTTCCACATGTACAACACAAATATGCCCCGTAGACATTTCATCTGTATATTTCTTCAACGATTCAAAATCATACATTGGAACATTATTTACCGAAATAATTATATCTCCTGTTCTCAAATCACCCTCCCAGGAGCTTACCTTTCCTACCAAAGCGGCAACAAGTACACCATTTTTAGTTCTTACCGGAGGTAAAAGACTTAACAGCTCATCATTCAATTCGAGCCCGAGAATACCAAGATTTGGAATGAGATGATTTTCAAAATCAACCATATTTACAAAAGATTGTGAGCTCTCTTTTATATCCATAACTTCAACATTTATGGTTAAGCGTTTTATTCCTCTCAGCACCTCCAGCTTTACTTTATCTCCTTCGACTCTTCCGTAAAGATTAACACGGAACTGCCTCCCGTTTTCCATAATTTTTCCATCAAGAGTTAAAATTATATCACCGGGTTTCAATCCTGCCCTGTATGCTGTTCCACCGGGATAAACATCACTTACAATCACACCCCAGGTTTGTGTAATACTCAATCCTTCTGCTAAATAAGGAGTGATGGTTTGTGCATTAACACCAATAGTCCCTCTTTTAACTCTGCCGTATAGCCTTATCTGTTCATAAATTCTTTTCACAATATTACTCGGAGCTGCAAATCCTATACCTTCACTTCCGCCCGACTGAGAATAAATAAGTGTGCTGATTCCAACAACTTCGCCTCTCATATTTACAAGTGGTCCACCGCTGTTACCTGGATTTATTGAAGCATCTGTTTGAATATAAATCATTGGAGATTCGGGTGTAAGCTGACGGGCAACCGAACTTACAACTCCCATGGTTACAGTGTTTCTTAAACCCAGAGGGCTTCCGTATGCAAACACTAACTGTCCGGGGTTAAGCTCATCCGAATCACCGAATAATAAATAAGGATAGTTTGCCCCATCAATTTTAATTATTGCTAAGTCAGTTTCCTGATCAACTCCAACGATCTTTCCTTCAACCATATCGCCAACTGGTTTTAATATAGACGAGAGATTTAAATTCTTGTTTGGTTCTTTTTGAATTATGATTTTTATTTTTACCGCACCGCGAACCACATGAAGATTCGTAACTATATAGCCATTCGGATCTACAATCACCCCCGAGCCAGTACCACGAACTTTAGTAATCTGAAGCTGACCTGTTTGTAGTCTCGGTTCGTATGAAGTAACAAATATTTGCACAACAGATTTAGCAACAATTTCGGAAAGACTTTGGATATGATTGCTCATATCCTGTGCTGTAAGCTTTTCCTTATCAAAAATGGTTTCCTGTGCCGGCATTTGCACATTTAACAATGCAAATAGCGCACAAAGTGTTATAGTTATTTTTATTATGGATTTCATATGATTATACCTGTCCGCCTCAGGCGGAATTTTTTATTTTTGTTCGGATATGTCGGGAAACTCGATCAACCAAAACTATTTGCTAATAAATTATAATACTGTCCTGCATACTACAATATACTCGTACGTTGGTCAAACTAATCTTTTTGTTTGCTCAAGTAATTATCAACGGAGAGCGGACCCGAACCGTAGAAAAAGAAAAACAATAGTAGAAAAAGTATGAGGATTGCAGCTTCAAGATCTGAATTAAATGAACTGAACGCCCTGGGCAAATCCACAAATATTATTGCACCGATTAATATAGGAATTTGAAATGCTACCGATAATCGTGTAAATAATCCTATTGTAATTGTAAAGCCGCCAAAAAGATGCGCAAGAATTACATAATGGGCAATGATAATAGATATAAACTCTAACTGGCTTCCCTGCAACATAGATACTATTATTTCTCTATCGTTTATAAAAAAAACACCCTTTGTAAAAAGAATGATTCCGAGGATTATTCTAAGAACATCCAGCCATTTAGGATGGTGTGCATCTGCCCATTTTTTTATACTTTCAACACGAACCATACGTCCTCTGTTAAATTAATTTAAGCGATAATGCATATGAAATAGTACTTTATGCATTTAATTTATGTAAATATTGGATAAATTTAAAGGGTTTGTTTATAATATATTAATAGATGTATAATCTAATTAATCTATCATATAAATTTTATTAATAATGTAAGACTTTTTAAATCCTGGGGTAGTGTTCTATCCATTATTAAATGGTGTGCCTTCTCCTGTTTCACAATATTGCTTTAAGCTTTTCAAATAATATCCCCAATTATAATTACAAGATGCGAAGAAATCAGTTTCTTCTTTCCAGTTGTTATGTGAGAATCTTAATATTGTACTTTCATCTTTCTCTTCAAGATCAAAGAGAAAAGTTGTACCTATCCACTCTTTATCACCCTCGAGGCATTTCCACTCTACTTTTTTGCTATTCAGAAGATTCGTTATTTTCATTTTGTTGTAATATCGTTCACCAAAAATAAATTCGGCTGTACCACCAACTCTTTCATCGGCTTTGGCTTCAACTGTCCACCATCCACATAATCCTTCCGTTTTGCTTAATGCAGTATAAACTTTTTCGGCTACTGCTTTTATTACAAGGTAGTGTTTAATTGATGGCATCTACTAATTATTAATTTAAAGTTATGAAAACAAGGTCATTGCGAGCTTCGGTATATTCAGTATACTCGCAATGACGTTCTGTTAATACCAATTACCCCTCACTTTCAACTTCACCTTCGGCTTCGCCTTCTTCCTTCTCACTCCACGGTGGAGTTACACCATTCATTCTTGCATAGGCGATTCCCTGTCCAAGGTGTTCATGACTGTGCGCAATCATAGATATCACAAAATTCCTGACGCTCATAGTCATACCAAATACATCGACCTGACGATCAAGATCTTCCTGGGTAAGTTCCCCAATTCTCTTTTTTAGAATATCAAAGGATTCCTTCATTTTTTCTATTACTGCTGCTTTATCTGTAGTTTGTGTGTCCCAATCATTAGCCTTACTAAAATCCATAACAAAGCCTACATCTTCGGGCACTGTGCCGCCGGACATAGTTACACAAATATAATTAGCAAAAGCAGCATGCAGATATACCTCACTAACGGATCGAACTCCATCTGTCGGTCTCCATCCGAATGTGGACTCCGGCATTGCCTCTGCAAGCTGACTTAATCTTCCCTGTATAAACTCAGTTTGTCCGATAAACTCCTTAACAATAACGATATCACTGGGCGGATTGTGTGCAGAAACAGGCTTGATTAAGACAAGCAAAATTGCTGCAGCGAAAATTGAAAATAGGATTGATTTAATGTTAAACATAGTACCTCCTGATAGTAATTAAATAAATTAAACTCTCCACCTGATTATAATTCCCTAATGTACATAATTAATGGATTGTGAATATATAAAATTGAACCATCATTTGCCAAAAAAATAAAACAATCTTAAATTGCACCGCCTGTTTCTGTAATCGCAGCTTTTTCAATTGGGGTGTTCATTACAAGCGTTTGTCTCATTATAGATTCTTTATGGATCAACTGTAATAAGCTCTTTATAAATTCTTCACTAAGTCCCATTGCCAGACCCATATTAAGTCTTTTGTTAGCTATCTCATCCCATCGTTTAATTTGTAAGATCGTAACACCATTTTCTTTCTTATATTCTCCGATACGCTCAGCAATATCCATTCTTACCGAAAGATTTTGGATCACTTCTTCATCTAACTCATCAATAACATTTCTAAGCTGTTCTAATTGATCTTCAAAAGTTTTATTTCTTATTTTCGATTCTCTGATTATCAACTTATCAATAATTTTAAATAGCTGCAGAGGTGTGATCTGCTGGCTGGAATCGCTAAGTGCTGTTTTAGGATTAATATGACTTTCTATCATCAACCCGTTCATATCCAAATCAATTGCTTTTTGTGATATCATTGGGATCAACTCCCTGCTGCCTGCTATATGACTGGGGTCGCAAATAACCGGTAATGCTGGACAAATTGTTTTTAGCTCAATTGGTATTTCCCACATAGGAGTATTTCTAAATGGTGTTTTTTCAAATGATGAAAAACCTCTATGAACAGCAGCAATTTTTGTAATACCAGCTTCATTAATTCTTTCCAATGCGCCAATCCACAATTCTAAATCAGGGTTAACCGGATTTTTTACCAGAACAGGAATATCAGTTCCCTTCAAAACATCTGCAATTTCCTGAACCGAAAAAGGATTAGCCGACGTCCTTGCGCCAATCCATAAAACATCTATTCCATATTTTAAACAGAGTTCAACATGTTTTTGGTTTGCGACCTCGGTAGTTACAAGCAAACCGGTTTCTTCTTTAACAGTTCTCAGCCAACCGAGTCCTTTTTCACCTACACCGTTAAATGAATTAGGTCTTGTTCTTGGTTTCCAGATTCCTGCTCTGAATAAATGCACTATTCCTGTTTCAGCGAGTTCTTCAGCCGTACTTAATAATTGCCTCTCTGTCTCGGCACTGCAAGGTCCGCTGATAATGACTGGTTTTTTGTATCCTGGAAGCCACTTTTCGATAGGGGTAATATTTAATTGAAGATTCATAATTACATTCCTTTGGTTACTGGTAGCGCCGTTATAAGGTTTTTACCTTCTAATATTCTTCTTATATCATTTGCTTTTATCATCAGGTTATAAATCTGTTGTGTATCTTTCTTCTCAATAAGTTCTTTGAACAATTTAAGTTTCTCTATATATGCATCTAATGCTTTTGATAGGTGTTGTGAATTTTGTTCGAATATTGGCGCCCACATATCAGGTGCGCTTTTTGCAAGTCTTACAGTGGATGCAAAACCACTTCCTGCAAGCTCAAATATTTTCTCTTCTTCTTTTTCTATTTCGAGAACTGTTAAACTCAGAGTAAAAGAGCTTATATGTGAAAGATGAGAAACATACGCTGCATGAAGATCATGTTCCTTTGATTGCATATTTATGATCTTCATTCCAATAACATTGTAAAATTCTTCTGTTTTTTTAACTGCAAAATCAAAACTGTTTTCACTATCACAGATAATTAATAATTTACCATCGAACAACCCGTGGAAGGCAGAGAGAGGACCAAAATTCTCAGTTCCTGCTATTGGATGCGTTGCAACAAAATTACCCCTGTTTTTATGTTGATCAGCAATTAGGCAAACCCCTTCCTTTGTTGAACCAACATCTATAACGGTTGCTGTGCTGTTTATTTTATCAAGAATCTCCGGTAATAATAATTTTGTCTGATCCACGTGCACAGCAATTATAACAAAATCAGCACGGTAAACTGCTTCGTCCAAATCAGCAAGTTCATCAACAAGACCGATGTTGAGGGCATCTTTTGCATTTGATTCATTTATATCAACTCCGATTATAGTTCCGGCAATTCCTTTTTCCTTAATGCTTATTGCCATCGAACCGCCAATCAATCCCAACCCGATTATTGTTACTGTCATAATAATTTCTCTTTAATATTATTATGTATGGTATTTGTTAATTTATTTTTGTTTGAATTTTCCATAAAACTTATGATTGTTTTAAAACAAAAAACCCGGCTCATTTTCGAAACCGGGCTTTGTGTGCTAATATTTTATT
The DNA here is from genome assembly GCA_022564295.1 of Bacteroidota bacterium. Taxonomy (GTDB): domain Bacteria; phylum Bacteroidota; class Ignavibacteria; order Ignavibacteriales; family Ignavibacteriaceae; genus BMS3ABIN03. The sequence continues at coordinate 125,411 of JADFLR010000009.1, forward strand.
TTTGATTAGAACATACTACTACAGTTCCGAGAGGTTATGACCGGATAGTAAAAGTAATAATATGTGCTAAAGCTTAAATTCATTTCTCGAAAAGTATGAAAGCTATCTTATTAAGTCAAGTTTATTTTTGAGTTCGTTCTAAATTAAATTTTTCAAAACCCGATGAATATGTTTTGTTTATCTGATCATCAATTATCATTACTTCCGTTCCGGGTAGGTTTTCAATTAATCTCATTCCTTTCGCCTGCCCAAGAACAAAAACCGCTGTTGCCAATGCATCAGCAATCGTACAACTTTTATTTAGAACGGTTACGCTGATTAATCTGTCTGCGGGATATCCGGTTTTAGGATTTAATATATGATGATATCGTTTGCCATCTAATTCAAAATATTTTTCATAATCTCCTGATGTCGCGACAGACATTCCCCCGGGATTTACTTTTTCAATTATTTGATTTTGATTTCTCGGATGCCGAATCCCAATTACCCAATCGTCTCCAATTGTTTTTATTTCACCACCTGCATTTACAAGCGCACTATTAATCCCAAGTTTTATCAAAACATTAACCGCCTTATCTACAGCATAACCTTTTGCAATTGCACCAAAGTTAAGTTCTGTTCCTGCCGGACGTTTAAATGAATTTTTTTCCAATAGTTTGATATTATTCCAACCGCTGTTCAAAAGAGCGCCGCTTAATTTATCATCAGCAGGCAAAGACGGATCATCACCATCAAAACCCCAGGTGGTTAATAATTTATTTAAACTTACATCAAAAGAGCCGTAGGTTAAGTTGAAAATGGAATCGCATATAACCATCAAACTAAAAATCTCCGGATCAACATTAATTAAAGTATCCTGATTATGATTTAATTTCCATACATGACTATCTTCATTATACGTTGAAAAAAGGTCATCGATTCTTTTTATTTCACTAAAAGCTTTTTCGATTGATGTTTCAGCTTTTTTTCTGTCTGTCTCCCTAATTTGAACTTCCACCACAGTACCGAGAAGTATTCGTGATTTATTAATCAGGTGAATTTCTTTACTGCCCACCCTGGAAATAAAAAACCCGATGGCGAAAAGAATAATTACAAAAGTAGAATATAAAAATGTTTTTTTCATTTAATGATTTAAATGGGTGCAGATGTGAGATTGTTAAACTTCTTCTATTCTTATCAAAACTTTATTTGGCGCACAGGCAATTACATCACCAATGTTTGTCGCGTATTGGGATTTTTCACAAAGCTTATGTCTGCAAGTTGATTTGGTCACTTTCACCAAGCCGTTATTAATTTCAATTTCTGTTTCACCTTGTGGTCCGTCAACTTTAACATTTTTGTAAGTTGAGTTTAACGGTATTTTATCAAACGTACCGTTTTTATTTTCAATCACAATTTCCTTTTGGTTTGAAGAAAACAATGAAGATAAATTGTTCGATTGTTTATACACTGCAGTAAAAAAGATATTTGCTTCCGTACCATATAGCATTGAACGAATTGTCATCAACTCATCTGTAAAATCATTTTTAAGCGAATATATTGATTTATTAGTATCGCTTACAATTATATCTGAGTTAACATGTTTGTTTAACGGTTTAACAGAATATGAAACCGATCCGCTGTTTGAAAAAGAAGTTTGCTTATGTGGCCTAACAAGTTTTTGAAGCATGTATTTATAATCATCATCGGCATTTATTATTGGTGTGGAATTGCATTTAACAGTTGTGGTGAATGCTCTTACAACTTCCGTAATTATTTTTTCATCCGAAGGTAAAAAACAATAAACGGAGTAATGCTTATTTTTCGGATTATCGATTAACTTACCTACGGTGTATCCGCTTCCCACCGCAATGGCTGCAATTCCGCTTAGTTTTATAAATTTTTTTCTTGTCATCATAACAAATGGATTTATTTAGCAATTAATTTATTCGTTTGCAAATTATGAATTTAATATTAGTTATTTTTTAAAAACCCTTTTAATTTTCTTTTCATTAAAATAATCCTTAAACAGTATAAATAATATTTCTTAATGATAAAATACATTTTTACTGCAAAAATACCGTTTGATTGATTTCATCCAGTACAATTTAAAAAATTCATTTATCTCAATTTCTCATTATATTACAAACCATAGGGGAGGTATAATGTTTAACGGACATCTGAAAGGATTATATATACTTTATTTTTGCGAGATTTGGGAGCGTTTCGGATTTTATACAATGCTCGCAATTTTTGTTTACTATATGCAGGAAAACTTTGGATGGGTCGCCCTTACCGCAACCAATGTTTACGGTATTTTTTATTGAAAATTGTTAATTGTACATTGATAGATTATAATTACACATTGTTAATTAATTAGTCTACTTGCATCAAAATTAATTATATGAACGCACCTGAACCTTTTATAACAAACGATGCCATTGTGTTTGGTTTACTAATGACCATTTTGATGATAATTTTTCAAACATCAAACAGCAGTAAATCAGTATTTGTTAAATTCTACAAATATGTTCCTGCATTATTACTTTGTTATTTTATTCCTTCCATATTTAATTCTATGGGTATTATTGATGGTGAGCAAAGTAATCTCTATTTTGTGGCTTCGAGATACCTTTTACCAGCTAGTTTGGCTTTGCTTACATTGAGTGTTGATATGAAGGAAATTAAAAAGCTGGGTTTTAAGGCAATCATCATGTTTCTTGCGGGTACTGTGGGTATTATTATTGGGGGTCCGCTTGCTATTTTATTAACATCTATTGTAGCGCCTGATGTTGTTGGAGGAGTAGGACCAGATGCCATTTGGCGTGGTATGACTACCATTGCTGGTAGCTGGATTGGTGGAGGAGCAAATCAAGCTGCTATGTATGAGATGTTTAAACCAAGCAACGACCTTTACTCAACCTCGATAGCAGTTGATGTAATAGTTGCCAATATTTGGATGGCATTTTTACTTTTCGGGGCAGCTCGTTCGGCCAAAGTAGATAAGTTTTTTAAAGCAGATGCATCTGCTATTGATGATGTAAAAAATAGGGTAGAGGCTTATAGAGCGAGTATTGCTAAGATTCCAACCTTGACAGATGTAATTACTGTTCTTTCAATAGGGTTTATAGCTACTGCAATTGGGCATATAGCTGCAGGTATAATTGCTCCATACATAGAAGTTAACTACCCATTTCTGATCGATTATAGTTTAACAAGTTCATTCTTTTGGATTGTAATTACCGCTACCATCGTTGGTTTAGTTTTATCATTTACAAAAGCAAAAGAGTTAGAAGGTGTTGGCGCATCTCGAATTGGGAGTGTTATGATTTATATTCTTGTAGCAACTATTGGTATGAAAATGAACGTGCTTTCCATATTCGATAACCCTGGTTTTTTCTTGGTTGGTGGATTATGGCTGATGATTCATGTAATTATTTTAATAATAGTAGCAAAATTAATAAAGGCGCCATTTTTCTTTGTTGCCGTTGGTAGCCAGGCAAATATTGGAGGTGCCGCTTCAGCTCCTATTGTTGCGGCTGCTTTTCATCCATCATTAGCCCCGGTGGGTGTGTTATTAGCAGTTATGGGATATACTTTGGGTACAATGGGAGCATATTTTTGTGGAATTTTGATGCAGATTGTTGCTCCGTAATTCTAATTATAAATAAATAATTTTCTTTGAGTTTCTTTATGAAATCATTGAGACACCTTGTGTAATAGTTAAATAGATATGTCAGCAACAGAGTAATTATAAGCCCCGCAATTAAGCATGGTTTTTATTTTGAATCCTTTTATTAAAAACTGTATCATACTTCTATTGCAACAAATCGATTTAATCATAAAGAACTAAGAATGAACTCAGGACACATAATTTTATACCTTTTTATTGCCTTAGCCCTTTACATGCTAATAAAGGAATATGGCTGGCAAAGACTATAAAACATTATACTCCTACGGAAGCATCTGAAAAACTGAGAAACAGCAGAAGTGTGCTGCTATTGGACGTAAAAACTTTAAAAGAAAGAAAAGCACAATCGATAAAAAAATCGATCCACATTCCGTTGGCAGAAATCAGTTCTCGTGTGGATGAGCTAAACAAGTTTCGCAACCAGGAGATCATCTGCTACTGCAAAACCGGAATCCGAAGTCTTTCTGCTGCATCTAAACTAAAAAGAAATGGGTTTAATTCAGCAAACTTAAGGGGCGGAATAGTACAATGGAACTCGGAAGGATTAAAATGAACTGGAAATTAATAAAATTTGTTTTCCCCGTTTTGTTAGGTGCTGTCGGCGGATTTTTATATTACAAATTTATCGGATGTAACGGCAGTTGTGCAATAACAGGGGATCCTTACATAAGCACATTATATGGTGCTGGAATAGGTGCCGTGCTGGTTAACTGGAAATCAGGAATTAATTCAATGAGAAAGAACAATAACAATTTAGAAAAAGAAGGAGAAAAGTAAAATGAATTACGGTTTTTCAAAAACAGTTGAATTATCTTTTGAAGATACAATCAACAAAGTAACCGAAGAATTAAAAAAAGAAGGTTTCGGAATTTTAACAACAATTGATATTAAAGAAACACTAAAAAACAAGATTGACGTTGATTTTAAAAAGTACACAATCTTAGGTGCGTGCAATCCAACGCTTGCTCATAAAGCACTGCAGGCAGAAGAAGAAATTGGATTACTGCTTCCCTGCAATGTAATTGTTTATGAGAAGGATAGTAAATCTATTGTGTCTGTTTTCGATCCTTCGTTAATGTCTAAAGTTGTTGAAAATGAAAACCTGAACCCAATAGCAGAAGAGGTTAAGGAGAAACTTCAAAGAGTTTTTGATAGTATCTAATCAATAATAAAAAATAAGGCAAATAATAATGGCTGAAAATTTAAATAAAGAAAGCTTTTTAAGTAAAGTATTCGATTACGAAAACAACAAAGATTGGAAATACCAGGGCGATCTTCCTGCGGTTGTTGATTTCTGGGCTCCGTGGTGCGGTCCTTGTAAGATGGTTGGACCGATCATAGAAGAGTTATCGGAAGAATATAAGGGTAAGGTAAACTTTTACAAAGTTAACACTGATGAAGAACAAGAGCTTGGCGCGGCTTTTGGTATAAGAAGCGTTCCCTCCTTGTTATTTATTCCCAAAGAAGGGCAGCCGAAAATGGCTGTTGGTGCATTGCCAAAGAAAGCTATGAAAGAAGCTATCGAAAAGGAATTATTAGTAGAAGCTGCTTAATCCTTTATTTTGCGGGGCTGTCTTAATCGGAATAACCTTTTAAGACAACCCTGCCATCTTTTTTACTTTACCAAAAATCCTACACGAAAAAAGAATAACACACTAAAACTTTTTACTCAACTTAAAATATTTATTACTCTTACCACTGCTGAATTAGAAGAAACTTTTTTAACCGGCGGCGAGTTGAGTATTTTTTTTCTAACTTCATTTATTTTTAAAGTATCCATTAACGGAAAGTTTTTTTTATAATTTATAATTAACATAGCAATGGCTGTTTTTAATGTCAGCGCTTTCACTCTTAATGTATCCGGGGAATATCTTCCTGGATGAATGTGAATATATCTTTCTTTTTGTTTCCCTAATCTCAGCGCCCAAACAGAATTGTCTGATATTTCAATCAGTTTATACGCATTCCCTTTTTCAAATAACCATTTTTTATATGCCTCAAAAGCAAACACACCCGTTGACTTTAGTTTGCTGACTATTTCATTACATATTTTTTGCGGAGATAATTCGCCAACATATAAATCCATTTGCGATTCGCCAATTACTAACAACGTTTTTTGTAATTCTTCAACTGATATTTTTTCGCCCCTGTAAATCTCAATTTGGTTCTTAATAAAACCAGCATGATGTTTCCAGCAATTGTATGTTAGCGGAATTTGTATGCTGCAATTGATTTCCATCATATTATCATTTGTTGCTAATTAATAATCATTTTTTATAAGATTATTCAAAAATAATTTAATAAGTTTTTAATAAAAATTCGTTTTAAATGTATAATAAATACAATGATGGATAATAAAGCCAGCGCCCGAACAATTTCAAAAAAGAAAACGAATGAGTTTGAAGTGCTGGTAAAAGTTAACATGAAACGCGCATACTTTTCAGCATTGGAATTTCTCGGATCACATCATGCTGTAATGGATGTTTCTCAGGAAGCATTCATCCGAGCGTACCATAACTTTAATAAGTATGATACAAAAAGAAACTTTTTTACATGGTACTATAAAATTTTAAAGATTTGAAGTAAATATACCATCCGACAATTTCCGGATGGTATACCTAATACGGAATAGCTCTTTCTATTTTTTATTAACCAAAATAAATTATTTTAGCTTTCGTCCGAACTTTCTGCTGCTGCTGCAGGGCTATAAATTAATGCTGCAACTACTCCCAGAATTATGGACTGAACAAAACCATAAGCAAACCATTGAAAAGCAAGTGAATAGGGAATCGGTAAAACAACATAATTTTGATACGAGATTACAAGCGATACGAAAATGCCCATATAAAGACCGAATCTTACTCCCTCCATTATGCCTTTGTTTTCGTAACCTTTAACAAAAAACAAAGTGAAAAAATATACCCAGATTAAATCTGTTAAAATCATTATCCACATCCTGGAATCCATTTCTTCCATAGTACGAAACACTTCTTTTATTCCCTCTGATTCATATGTTGCCCCTAATATAACCCCATGGATAAGATAACCAGTGATTTCGAGAACAATAAAAATTGCACCGAAAGCAATCCAGAATTTTTTTCTGTTCATTTGGTTCTCCTAGTTTATTAATGATTATTAGTTGAGGAAATTAGACTACAACTAAAAACTAACAATAGGATTGCGAGATAGCAATTAAATTCCGAAAAATTTATTGTTATTCTTTGTTAACCAAAATTACACCGAATATTATTATTACTCCACTAAGAATCATAAGAACCGTAATTGATTCGCTTAACAATACCCATGCTGCCAAAACAGTAACAAGCGGTTCAAAGTATAAAAAGGCGCCAACTTTTGCTGATTCTAATTCCCTTAAAGAATACGCCCAAATTACATAAGCAATACCTGAGCAGAACAGCCCTAAAAATAAAATCGAAATCCATCCGTTTACTGATAAATGATCAACAGAATTAACAATTGCTGCATTAAGATTAAAAGGAATGATGATTACCGCCATCATTATAAACAGGTATAAAATTGTCATCAGCGGAGAATATGAAAGCGATATCTTTTTATTTACCATTGAATAAACACCCCAGGTAAATGCACTTGCAAGAACAAGCAGATCGCCCTTGTTTTTAACAAGATCTACGTTTGTAATATTTCCCTTTCCAATTAATAACAGCAAGCCAAACATCGCAATAATGATCCCGCTTATCTTTAACAAACCGATTTTCTCCCTGAAAAAAATTGCTGCCAAAATTGCCATGAAAATTGGTGCTGTTCCAATTATCCAACCTGTGTTTGATGCTGTTGTGTATTTCAGTCCTGTTACCTGTATCATAAGATGGAACACTGCGATAAGTGCAAGAATAAAGATGAAGCCATGGCTCTTGAGGATTATCGAAAAATCCTTTTTAAGGAGGATGGCTGTAATAAATAAAAATACTGAGGCGATAATTAATCTTAATGAAATAATTGTTTCGGGTGATAACTCTTTCAGTGCAACTTTAGTGGCAATGAAAGAAGTTCCCCAAAAGATTACAGCACTAATTATTAATAAATATTTTAATGTGAGAGATTTCAAATCTGTTTAAGAAAATATGCCAAATAAGTTATCTGGATTTTTTTGTTTTCTTTGCCGAAGAATAATTCTTTAAATCATAATGAATTTCCTTTTGCGGCATATTTAATTTGGCAATCTCAACTCCAGCATCGATGTAAAACTGAGTGGCGAGTGTTTCGTGATAATCTGAAAAGACAACAACTCTTTTTATTCCCGCGGCTATTAAGGCTTTAGCACAGTTTGTGCATGACATATTTGTTATATAAGCATTTGTTCCATTAATATTTACACCGTGAGTTGTTGCCTGCACAAGCGCATTAATCTCGGCATGATTGGTACGCACACAATGGTTATTAACAATAAGGCAGCCAACATCATCGCAGTGTGGCTGACCCGGCAGCGAGCCGTTGTAACCAGTTGCCAAAACAAATTTGTTTTTTACGAGAACGCAGCCAACATGCATACGCGGACAGGTTGCTCTTTCTGAAGCAAGCATTGCAAGTTTTAAAAAATATTCATCCCAGGTTGGGCGGTTTTTTTTCTTTTTTGCCATAAATTGAAGATTGGTTTGATAACTAAAAACGAATTTTCTGTCCGGTAAGTTAAATTATTATTTTGGGATTACAAGCAGGTTAAAAGTGAGATGTGAAACGTGAGATGTGAAACGAAAGATAGGGTTGATGTAGATGTTTTAATAAAGAATGGCTTGCTTACTACTTATTGTCTACTGCCTACTACTTATTGATCACTGCATACTTTTCCCCTATTTCATACATATCTTAAAACCATCCGAAAAAAATTAATGCACCAATGGCTTGTTTATTAACCTTTCCCTCAAATATGCTCTAACTGCATCCTTCGCCCTCGTGTTGAAAGTGATAAAGACATCAACACCCTTTTCTTTAAACTCAGTGCGGTGTTTGTTATCCATTCCCCGTGTTATAATTGTGCAGCAATCTTCAAGCGGAAAACTTTGCCTGTTAATATTTTTAGTCTTTCCGGGCGAAACTGTTTCGGATTTTTTTTCGGATGTTTGCAGTTTAATATATTTGGTGTCTTTAATACCTGTATCTTCAACATCGAAGACCAGGTAACCCTTTGGATTATCGAACGGTGAATTGATCGTTTCACCGTCATTCGATTCAATTGCAATTTTCATTTTTATCCTCTCCTTTTTAGTTTAGATTAAATTTACCTGTTTATTGTTCCCGAATAAGACCATCTTACTTTTTGCCTGGCTTTTCTTGAATATCTTCTGTTTCCAATTGCTCTGTGGATTTTATGACTATCGCATAATGGGCAGTATTTCGGAATGATTGATTTTGATGTTATCTCCCAGAAGTAATCGCATTCCTCGCAATGAAATCTTTTTGTTTCTGTCATAGCAATGAACCTCCTTGTTAATATGCAAATAAATTTCAGATTATATTTCCCTTAATTTTCAAAGCTTAAAACCGCTTTTATTACATCAGGATTTTGCAGGAAGAATTTTAGAGAACAGTAACAATTACTATAATATAAAAATAAATGATAATGTCAATAGAATTATGATGGGAGAGATCAGAATAATTACCCCACGCACCACAATCTTATCATAACCCAATAGTTGTTACGGAAAATGCGCCGGATTATTCGAGATAAATTCTGCTATTTGTTATTTATCTTTATTTTAGAAGGATTAAAAGTATTAATCTGAAAATATTATTAAATCTACGTTTCAACAAATTGGATACAAAAATTAAAGACATAATTTTAAGAAACATTTCAAAAAGCTTTAATGGCGTAAATATCATAAACAATTTATCTATAGAAATTCCTGCTGGTTCAAAGGTGGCTGTAACAGGTAAATCGGGCGCCGGGAAAAGTACCTTGGTAAATATGTTAATGGGTTTCATCTTGCCCGATAATGGAAAGATAACTTTAATGGGAATGGATGTGAACGAACAAAACATAAATGAAATAAGAGAAAATATATCCTGGGTTCCGCAGGAACTTAATATTGATGTTCGATATGTTCGCGATCTTCTTCTGCTTCCTTTCGGTTATAATAAAAACAAAAAAGACAACCCCTCGGTAAAAACAATAATCAATGCGCTTGATATGTTCGGATTAAAAGAAGATATACTAAGTAAAGATGTTTCTGAAATTTCAGGAGGAGAAAAACAAAGGATCTTTTTAACATCATCATATTTGCTAAAACGCAAAATATGTTTCCTGGACGAACCAACATCAGGACTGGATTCTGATTCTAAAAGGAAAGTAATAAATTATTTTCTGCATGAATGTGCATCTACCGTGGTTGCGGTTACTCATGACGAAAAGTGGATGGATAACTCGAATATAAAAATTGATTTAAATAATAATGATGTAAAAAGAATATGAACACTGCAATAGATATAGGCCGGTCAGATTTGGCGCTAGGATTTATTCTGCTTGTAATACCATTCTTTATTCTATGGTACTTTAAAACAGGATTGCTAAAGCCCGCTGTTATTTCAGTAATTAGAATGACGGTACAGCTTTTACTTGTTGGATTGTATCTCGAGTACATTTTCAAATTGAATAATATGTGGGTGAATCTTGCCTGGGTTTTAATTATGGTAATAATTGCAACGGCAACAACTGTTAAACGAAGCGAGCTTAACCGCCGGTTATATTTAATTCCTGTTTTCGTTTCCCTAACAATCAGTTTGATTATAGTGGATGTTTATTTTCTTGGCTTTGTTATAAAACTAGACAACCTTTTCGAAGCTATTTATCTCATTCCTATCACAGGCATGCTGCTTGGAAACTGTATTCGTATAAACATACTTGGGCTGTCATCTTATTATAATAAGCTGCAGAAAGAACAAATTCTCTACAAGTACGCACTGGCAAACGGTGCAACAATAAAAGAAGCATTATTCCCTTATATGAGAAACTCATTAAAAACATCTTTTGCTCCTACCATTGCAACTATGGCGGTAGTTGGTCTGGTTTCATTACCGGGAATGATGACAGGACAGATTTTGGGTGGAAGTTCGCCGACCGTAGCAATAAAGTATCAGATAATGTTAATGATAACAATTTTTGTATCATCAATAATGACGGTTGTATTAACAATATTTATTTCAAACAGGTTTATATTTGATTCATTTCATAACTTAAGAACCAAAATAATTATAGATGGATAAGATCTTGTTAGATCATTTCAGATAATAATTCCTGCCGTGGATTAGCGATTACAACTTCGTTAACTATTTAACCCAATTACAATTCACATAATAAAATTTGGTAAAGTATATTAAATATGTGATCAGTAAATTTTTTTAAACAAGCACAATAAATTACCGTCTAACCCGTTAACATATTAGAAAACATTTTTATCGGAGCGGAACTGGAAAAGAACTTAATACAAAAATGTATGAAGAATGATGCTGTGGCTTTTGGCAAGTTGATACAGGTTTATAGAATACAATTGTTTTCTTACCTGCTCCGGCTTTGTGGAGATCGAATGACTGCTGAAGATCTTTTCCAGGAAACATTAATTAAAGTCTGGAAAGGTTTTAAATCATATAATGAGCAGAGCAAATTCTCGTCATGGTTATTTTCTATTGCTCATAATGTGGCTGTGGATTCAATCAGGAAAGAATCGGCAAAAAACACGACTCCTTCATTTGATGATATAGAGGCATTTTCCAGCAATAACGATCCGCACATTACTTTTGTAGAAAAAGAAACAAATGAGTTAATAATGGCAACCGTTAGTACATTATCCGAGAAGCAAAAACAGGTGTTTCTTCTTCGTCAGCACAGCGGCTTGACGTTTAAGGAAATATCCAAAGAAACAAATCAACCTTTAAACACTGTTCTTGGACATATGCATTATGCAGTATCCAGGATCAGGGAAAAACTGAGCAAAGAATATGGATGATACAAATAAAAAATTGTGTAAAGAGTTTGAGAGTGAAATGTGGTTATTTATCGATCACTCAATGGAAAAAGCGAGAAAAATATTCTGGCAAAACCACCTTGTTAGTTGTTCCGATTGTAGTTCGCTTCTAAAAATATCTTTGGAAACAATTGAACAATATAATCGAGTTCCACTTGATGACATCTCAGATGGTTCTTATAAAAATATAATCAATGCTATAACGGCGGATAAGAGAGGAAACGAACATCCTGTTATGCCGATAAAAAGAAATCGCTCGCTGTTTGAAATTTTTGGTTTTTACAAACTTACATTCGGCGGTGCATTAGTTGCTGCTGCTATAATTTTTCTCATCATTACATTTATTAATGAACCCAAATTCCCTGAAATTAAAAAGGAATTGTCAAAACAGATACTCGCCTGGAATGATAAACAAATGGCTGATAGATTGGAGAAAGTTGGCGATAAAATTTATTCATTACAAACAAACGAATGGGATATTTATTTCATCAGAAAAAACAAGAAAGAAAATTGGAGAAAGGCTTTGTCTTCAATTCAAAAACAAATTAGAAAGATGCAGAAAGAAGTCGCAAGTGTTTCAATGTAATTAATTAATAAGGAGTGTTAAAATGAAAACTATTATTATGATTCTATTCGTATTCTCGTTCGTAGCCGGAAATCTTCTCGCCCAGGAAGATGTTTATGTACAAAAAGCCCCTCTGGGTTTTGGGGCTTTTATTGGAGTTGGGGAACAGGATGAAAAGGAACTTCTTGAGAGCCTTCCACCCGAATTAAAAGCGGAGTTATTAAAAGTTAAAGAACTAGATCCGAAACAATATAAGGCGCTTTTACACGAAATTGCATTTAACGGGTATGATGTTTATGCTGGATTTATGGAATCTTATGAGAGAGAAAGATACGAAACTGAAAAACAGGTTAGGGAGCTGGAACTTTTTACTGTGACTTTAGGTATTCGCTATGGGCATGCAAATGATAACGAAAAGCCAAAAATAATTAATGATCTTAAATCGCAATTAAACCAGTTGTTCGATATGAAGGAGAAAGCCCGCAGTCTTGAAGTTGAACTGTTATCGAAAGAGCTTGCGCAGCTTAAAGAATCTTTGAAGGTAAGAAAGAGTAACAAAGGTGAAATAATTAATAGAAGATTAAACGAACTAATTGGTAAGGGCGAATACTTAGAATGGTAAACTAATTTTTTCCACGAATACATCATCTCTTCTCACAGCCGCCCAGCGGGGCGGCTACTTTATTTTATGTTATTTATAAACTTTGTAACGCATTGGTCTACTTATACTTGCCAATCTTATAATAACAATTTAATCAAGTTACAAGAATGTTGAAGCGGGCTACAAACTATTATGCTACTACTATCTCGCTTATTTTTATATACATTGTTATGACCTTTTATTCTTGTTTATTCATTCTCATTTTCTTCTTCGGACAACATAAATTCCAAGAATAACAACTCTGCTTTTGCATAGTCACTTTCAAATTTCAAATCCCACCGTTTTTCCATAAATTTAAGTAGTATGTTTCCCCTTTCAAGAATTGTCTCAGGTGTCCAGTCTTCATATGCAGAAACTTCTATTTCGGAATGAGAACCATCTGAATATCCTTGTCTCATTTTATTCTTCCTTTCATTAAACTTGGGATTTTTCTTATCCTTGAAACAGTCATTTTGTAAGCTTGAATTTATGCTTTGAGATAGAGGTAATAAATTACCTAATGTTCCTTGGAAAATTGCTTTATTTGATTTTTTTTGTCCCTTAAAGTTATCTTTCCAGCATTTATTTATGGGTGTTTGCGGGTAAATATGTTCTATAGAAACTTTATCTTTCTCACCTTTTACAAAAAGATTCCAATCTATTTTCTTACTGCCTCTTAATCTTACTTTTTTCATCTCATATTCATAGAGGAAATATCTTAAACCATTCCATTGATAAAAACCGCCACCATTTTTAAATTTCTTTTCAAGAAACTTTTGAAAATAGCCATAATCAAAAAACAAGGCATTTGAAACATCTGATGTATAAGAGAATACATTATCAACTAATTCGTTCAGTCTTGACACTATATTGGCAATTGACATTTCTTTTATTCTTAGTTTTCTGGAAGCTCTATAGAATTCACTATTTCTATAGTTTGCCATTGAGCGACTCATTCTAAATCCTATAAAAATGAAACGTTCAATTGCTGAAAAAAGTTTTACTCTATCTTTTGATTCTATATTTTTTGAAAGAAACGAAGCGGTAACTAATGGTCTAAAATAAATTATACCAATTCGATTAAGTCTATCAATCCAAAGACTCTCTTTTGCGCTTAATTCAGGATTGTTAAGTGGGTTATGTGTGTTATACCAATTAACAGCCGCTGCTTTTAGACTATTTACATAATTTTCAATTTCCTTGGGTGTCAGTTTTGGAATTAGAACTGTTTTTTCATTTATTCCATTTACTTCAACTTCTTCTTGGTCGGTATCATCCTCTTCTCGTATTTCTTCGAAGCTTTGTAGTGAACTTATTTTTACTTCCGTTTTTGTATATATATTTTGCGGTGTGAATTTTTGCTCTAATAAAAAACGGATATAATCATCACCTTTTTCTCTCGAATATTGAAAATACATTATCCAATGTGCAACCAAAAAATCATCATCATTGAGTGGTTTCTTTTTGTTGCGTCCTAATTGAAAATATACTTCTTTCCAAGCATCATTTATTTTTTCTCTTAAAGAAACACGTTCATCTATTTTTAAATCATTTCCATCATATAATGTTGTCAAATAGATTAGTCTGTTTTTTAATAATTCAAGATTTGATAGTTTTTTGCCTCTATTGTTCATTGTTTCGAAAGCGACAAACACATCGAAATCATCACTTATTTCATAAACATTGAACATCAGGTTTTGGGTTAGTTTCTTAAATAGCACTTCAATTTCAGACCAACCATATTCTTTATATAAATTTGCAAGATTTTCTATAAAAAAGTTTTTCGCATTTTCAAGGTTTAATGTGTAGAATGTTTCTTGAATAGTTCCACTGTTCGGTTCGTTATAAATCCGGTGTTTTAAAAACTGAAAACTTGGGTTATCAATTTCATAACCAAATTTGTAAGTTCTAATAATAAATCGAGGTGGTCTTACAACAACTAAATATTCTTCTTTAATAGCTTTTAAGCTAAAAGAACCTAAATATATTTCCTCTTCTTTTTTGTCTTTATTTTCAGGAAGATTGCTTAATAGTTCTGAAATTGCTTGAATAAAAATGACAAATGTTGCCAACCTTTGTTGACCATCCACAATATGAAATGGTTTATAACCTCTATCTTCAATTAGCCAGCGTTCATCATTCCATCTATACCAAACTTTTTTGTCAACCATTTTTAGCGATAAAAGACCCGTGTAATGAAATCTATCAGGAGGTAAATTAACAACATCTTCCCAAAAATCTTTTAGTTGCCTTGTAGTCCATGCATAGCCTCTTTGGTAATCGGGAATTTTAAATATTCTGTCTTTGAATATGTTTTTAAAAGATACTAATTCATTCATTTTATTAATTTTCGTTTCTTGATTTTAATTGGGCAAAACGTCTCTCTATACGCATTGCGTATGCAGGACAAGTTAATTATTTGTTCGTTTATTATGTGATTCTACTTTTAATATCTGTTCTTTGCTTAATTTCGTTCTCTTTAGGGTTAATGATTTACCATCACCATTTCCTTCAAAGCTTCAATCCACATCGGATGATCATTCAAACTTTCAACAAGTTGTATTTTTTCTCCGCCATATTGTTCAAATAGTTTCTGATACTCCATTCCGATTTCAACTGTCGTCTCAAGGCAATCTGCAACAAAAGCTGGACTAAATACTAATAGCTTCTTTGCCCCTTTCTTTGCTTGTTCAATTACCACTTCATCGGAAAACGGCTCAAGCCATTTTTTGTCTAACCTTGACTGAAAACAAACTGTATATTTTTCATTTTGGATATTAAGCTTTTCCACAAGCAGTCTTGTTGTTGCGTAACAAGTTGCTTTATAACAATATGGATTGCTCTCGTTTATCTCCGATTCGCAATTATGTTCTTCGCAGAGCGTGCCGTCGCCGTAAACTTTATCAACCTGCCTAACAGGTAATCCGTGATAACTGAAAAGTATATGGTCATACTCATAAAAGTTATATTTTTTTGCGCGTTCAACAATCGTATTTAAGTATCCTTCATTATCATAAAACTGGCTGATGACGTTTATTTCCGGAATTATCCACCATTTGCTGATCAATTTCATTACCTTATCAATTGCAGAACCTGTGCTTGCAGAAGCATATTGTGGAAACAACGGGATGATAATTATCTTCTTATAATTATTCTTTTCCATCCTTGCCAATATTTCGTCCATGCCTGGATTTTGATATCTCATTGCAAGATGTACTTTAAAATCATCTTCCAGTGCTAATTGTAGTTTATCCTGAATCGATTTTCCATAAATTAAAATCGGAGAGCCATCTTTTGTCCATAAATCTTTATAGATTTTTGCAGACTTTGGTGCGCGGAAAGGAACGATAACAAAATTAACGAGAAAGAATCTTGCAATAGCTGGAATATCAATCACCCTTGGATCGTTAAGGAATTCAAAGAGATACTTCCGCACATCTCTTACAGAAGGGCTATCGGGTGTGCCTAAGTTTATAAGTAAAACACCAACGTTTGGTTTCATATTATTATAATGATTATTTAATACCAATTGATTAAATTAACAATATCAATTTAATAAGGGTTGATGTAAAAATGAATATGGGGGCTCTTTACCTAAAAATACAGCCCTGCCCTTGGCATTTAACTTTTTAAACGAACGTCTTATCTCCTAATATTACAACCTCTTTCAAACTGTCAAAATCATTACGAATAAATTCCTGTTTGTTATTTAAACTTACAACTGGTTATATTAGCTTTTAAACATTAATTCATATGGTGGTGTTGTGTTAATCAAACCCCGATTTATATACCAGCAAGGAGTGTTAAATGAAAAATAAACTAGCTATTGCGAACCTAAATGATTTAAAGGATAGAAAACCCGCATACGCACTTGTAAGCGGTACAGATTTAGTGGTTATAAAATACGATGATAATATTTCCGTATTTTACGGCAGATGCCTTCATCGCGGTGCGCTTTTGGCAGATGGGTTTGTTGAGGGTCATAACCTTATTTGCGGTGTGCACAACTGGGATTACAGGCTTGATACGGGAATAAGTGAATACAAGAACGATGAAAAGCTGCACAAGTTTTCTTCAATTGTTGAAGAGGGAAAAGTTTATGTTGATGAAGATAAAATAAAAGAATTTGAAAAAGAGTTTCCGCCGAATATAAATCGTGATGAATACCTTGGGCTTTATGTTTCAACACATCCAACTCCCGAGGAAGACAAAGCGGATGAGATACAACAATTAGCAAAATACGGATTATCTAAAGTTGGGCATCATGGACCTGTTGCTGCAATGGGTGTTGGAAGAAATCAACTGCCCAAATGGGATGACATACAAATACTCCCTGCACAGCTTGCACGGCTGCCTCATTTAGAAGATGTTGAAGTTGGAACGAATGTAATAATTGGAAGTGCTGCAAAAAAACCGCTTGAATTAAAAATTCCACTCTTTGTTTCAGATATGAGTTTCGGTGCACTATCTGAAGAAGCAAAAATGTCTTTAGCAAGAGGTGCAGAGTTAGCTGGCACTGGCATCTGCTCGGGAGAAGGTGGAATGCTGCCTGAAGAACAAGCAGAAAACAGCCGGTATTTTTATGAGCTTGCCTCGGCAAAGTTTGGTTTTAAAATGGAACTGCTTAAAAAAGTTCAGGCATTTCATTTCAAAGGCGGGCAGGGTGCAAAAACAGGTACGGGCGGACATCTGCCGGGTATTAAAAACAAAGGAAGGATTAGTGAAGTTCGCGGTTTGCCCGAAGGCACTCCCGCAATTTCTCCTCCAAGATTTACAGATTTAATTTCTACAAAAGATTTTAAAAACTTTGCTGAGGAAGTAAGGGGATACACGGGCGGAATTCCCATCGGTTTTAAACTATCAGCAAACCACATTGAAGAAGATATTGATGCAGCAATTGAGATTGGTGTTGATTATATAATTCTTGATGGCAGGGGTGGTGCTACAGGTGCAGCTCCGCTTATTTTCCGGGATAACATTTCCGTTCCCACAATTCCCTCTCTTGCAAGAGCAAGAGAACATCTTGATAAATGTGATGCTAAAGATATTACCCTTATAATTACAGGCGGATTAAGAACGGCTCCTGATTTTATAAAAGCTATGGCGCTTGGCGCCGATGCAATTGCATTAGCTAATTCTGCTATTCAGGCAATTGGCTGCCAGGCAATGAGAGCTTGCCATACAAATAATTGTCCCGTTGGAATTGCAACACAAAAGAAAAGCTTGAGAAGCAGAATTAATATTGATCTATCTGCAAAACGATTGGAAAACTTTTTCAATGCCTCCGTTGAATTAATGCAGGTGATGGCAAGGGCTTGTGAACATGATCATTTAAACCAGTTTAATAAAGATGATATTACAACGTTTGATAGAAATATGGCATATTTAACCGGAATAAAATATGGGGGGGCTGTCCCGTTATAGAAATCAGGAGTTAGAAGTTTCATCGTTGATGTTATTCCCATCTTAACCAGGGTTATTAAAATAAAGGGAGGAAGAAAAAAAGAAAGACAATAACTATTTACATACTACTTATTGCCAATTACATAGTTCCTAATTAAAGAGTTGGCAAACTGTCCACTATGCTACATAATCATTTAGCATTATTGTTTATAATGAGTTGTAAAATAATAAGGCCGTTAAAAATGAAACCAATAAAAATATTTTGTCTGCTTATTGCTCTAACAACAACACCAATTACAATGTTTGCACAAAGTGAACTTTCCGAAATACTAAAAGCATACCCCGACTGGAAAACTAACTTCGATAAAAAAACAATAAATATCGGAGAACTTATGTCCGGCGGTCCGCCCAAGGATGGTATCCCGGCTATCTTCAAACCAAAATTTGAGACACAAGACGAAGCATCCGAATGGTTAGATGATAAAGAACCTGTAATTGGGGTGGAGATAAACGGTGAAGCAAAAGCATACCCGTTATCGATTCTCATCTGGCACGAAATAGCAAATGATGAAGTTGGCGGTGTTCCCGTAGCTGTTTCATTCTGCCCGCTCTGCTACAGCGCACTTGTTTATGATAGAAGAGTAAACGGTGTTGTTCCTTACTTCGGTGTTTCGGGTTTACTACGTAACTCAGATATGGTGATGTACGACAACGTTACCGAAAGTTTTTGGCAGCAGTTTACCGGCGAAGCAATTGTGGGTGATATGGTTGGGGAAAAACTTGAGCTTATTCCGACACAGATAATTTCATTCAAGCAGTTTAAAGATGCTTATCCAGACGGAAAGGTTCTATCTAAAGATACCGGTTATGACAGAAGTTACGGACAAAATCCCTATATAGGTTATGATGATATAGATCAAAGACCGTTTCTATTCAAGGGTGATATTGATGACCGCCTTCCTCCAAACGAAAAAGTTATCGCAATAAAACAAGGCGATATCAACAAAGCATATCCTTATTCCATTACAAAGGTAGAACATGTAATAAATGATAATATTAACGGAACACCGGTTGTAATTTTTCATGGCGAAGGTGCTGTCTCTGCTTTGGATGACCGAACAATTGCAGATTCAAAAGAAGTTGGCTCCACGGGAGTTTTCAATCCTGTTGTTGATGGTAAAACATTAACCTTCAAATACGAGGATGGATATTTTATAGATAATGAAACCGGCAGCAAGTGGGATATTACCGGGAAAGCCGTTGATGGAAAATACCGTGGAAAAAATCTGAAAAGAATAAAGCACGGCGATTATTTTGCTTTTGCATGGTTTGTATTCAGACCCGATACAGAAATTTATTCAAAATGAGGCTAAGTTTATATTTTAGATGACTTTAAAGATTAATTTGTGTATAATGTGAGGGGGTGAACGGGTTAATAATTAACAACAGGAATTGGGAATGACCGAAACACAATTGCCGCCTTTAATTTTAAAAGACTGGCGGGGAACACGAAATACTTTACAGAAGTATGCACAAATGATTGGTGCGATAAGAGAAAAGATGAACAAACCGCATCCGCATTGGTGGCATATAAGTCTTCGTGTTTCTGAAAGAGGGTTTACAACCACCCCCATGCCGAAAGATAAAAATACTCCCGGACAAACTTTTGAAATAATCCTTGATCTTAAAAATCATCATCTTATTATTGAATCGAATTTTCGTGAAGTTAAAAGGATCAAATTAACAGGCCAATCATTATGCGCGTTGTGCGAGGAGACTTGCAGTTTGTTAACAGATATAGGCATTGTTCTCCCTATTGATAAAGAAAAATTTGCGGACGGTAAATCAGGTAAATATGATGAAAATGCTGCCACTGATTATTGGACGGCACTGAAGGAAATTAATCGGATCACAAACAAGTTCCGTTCTGAATTAAGCGGCGAAAGAAGTCCCGTTCAATTATGGTCTCATCATTTTGACCTTTCTATGAGCTGGTTTTCGGGTAGATTAATTTCTGACAAAGATCCTAACGATCCTGATTCTTCAAAAGAACAAATGACGTTCGGTTTTTCAACAGGTGATGATACAATTACCGATGCTTACTTTTACATAACGGCTTACCCCGTTCCCGATGGTTTACATAATTTACAATCTTCTGAGGACGCAAGATGGAACACGGATGGTTTTCAAGGAGGTGTGATGATGTATGATGCGTTTGCTAATTCTGAGAATCCGGAAGAAAAATTGTTAAACTACTTCAGAACATTTCAGAAAGCCGGTGCTGAGTTGATGAGATAATACTGGAAATTTTTATAATCCTAAAACTGCAATAGCCTCACCGCTCAACAATATCATAGCCCCGGTTAAAGAATTATGCAAACCTCTTTTTTGAATTCCCATGTAGATCAAGAACATAAATATCATCGGAAGTTTCAAGTAAGCGCTTTCTCATCTGATGGTGTATAATACCGTCAAGGAATGAATTATTCGTTATCATCGCGACAATACTGCTTCCGTTTTTCTCTATGAAATGCTCAGCAAAACTAATGAGCTTTATATAATCATCAGAAAGAGGTTGGACGTTTTTTACCGTGAAAAATAATAAACCTTTTAATCCATAAAACGTAAGCTTCCTCAGTCTTACTGCTGTAATTCCTCTTCCTGGTTTCCTGTCGAACTCTATCTAATAATTTAGGCATACTATACTGCAATTGTTATGAGAATGATATCTCGTAGAGTCCGGAGTCTGACGACTTGCAATATTTAAGAGAGGCGGGAGAATAAAAAAAATAATATTAATAAATTTAGCATCTAAATTTCTATTAAATAATTTTTTTATATATTTTAGAATAGACAATGCAAGATATGGGAAATTTAAGTGATTAATTCTTGCAGCTTATTAATATGTAATGTTTTGAGGATAATTAAATGGAAATAGTTTTATCATTGGTTGGTTTAATAGCCAGTTTATTGGCGGGTGTAATTTCTTACTACTATAAAATATTTTATATAAAACGTAAAAAAAGTAGGATAGCTGAAATAAAGAAATACACTTCTGCTAAAGCAATAGATTTTGGTACAACAAATACTTTAATGACTTATTCTTCATTACCAGATACTAGTATAAATTACACAGAAGAGATAATCACAAAAATTGAGAAACAATTATTAGAAAAGGTAAATGAAGGTAATGTGCTTAATGAAGAATTAATAAAAAAATTGGTTGATGATGAATTAGAAAAAATTGGACTAAGAATAAAAAAGATTGAAGATAGATTTCCGGATGAATCGAAAATCGAAAAAATTCCTTCAATAAATGATGATATACTTTTTGAAAAAATAGAAAATTTGTCTAGTAAAATTGATGCGATTGAAAATAAAATATTAGAAAAATGGGATGTTGCTTTAATCGTATCTAAAATAATTGGTGGAATTTTTGCAGTTGTTGCAGCAACCTATGGAGTAATAACTTATATGCAAAACCAATAATCAAAACATAACAGGTGTTTCAAGCCGAAAGCGCTCTCGCATTGGGCATTTGTACAATTATAAAGTTTGTTCTTACGTTTCGTCTTTGTCGTATGGCGTAGTTTGTAAATGAAAGTTTTGTTCTAATTTAAAAATTATTTAATAAATGCAGCATTGTTGTTCTGAGCTTTGGCTTAGGTACAACGCCATTAGGTAGCAGAAGAGCGAAATATGAAATTACGCATTTTTATCGCTTCCCCAAGTGACGTTGCTGAGGAACGTGACATCGTTTCTTTCGTAGTCAGTGAACTCCGACGCACCGTTGGTAATGCACTGAAGGTAGAATTGGAAACTGTCCGTTGGGAAACACACTCTTGGCCTGACATTGGCGACGATGCTCAAGATGTCATCAATCAACAGATTGGTGAATATGATATTTTCGTCGGCATCATGTGGAAACGATTTGGCACACCTACCAAACGAGCTTCGTCGGGAACAGGCGAGGAATTTGAAAGAGCTTATAATTTCTACACTCGTTACCAGCGCCCAAAAATTATGTTTTACTTTCGGCGTTCACCTTTTTACACAACAGAGACAAAGGAGTGGTCACAGTTTCAAAAAGTTATTCAATTCCGAAAGAAACTTGAAAAACTAGGCGCGTTCTTTGGCGTATATGATGACCCATTAAGTTTTGAACGCGATGTACGAGAGCATTTAACGAAGCAAATCTTTAAGATCACTCAAACTAAGGAGCCAAAGCCGAAACCACCCAAGAAAGCTCCAAAACTCTTCTTGAGTTCTGCTCGTGAAGATTCAAGTCGTATTCGTTCTATTTATAAGGCATTGAAGGCCCAAGGTTTTGAACCTTGGATGGATGTGGAAGACCTTTTTCCCGGCCAAAGTTGGATGTCTGAAATTGAAAGGGCAATAAATCAGGCTGACTTTTTCCTTTTGTTCTTATCCGAGGCATCGATTTCAAAGAGAGGATTCGTTCAAAAGGAAATCAATTACGCTTTAGAACGTGTCTTTCAACTTCCCGAAGAAACTACATACATAATTCCGGTACGCCTTGATGCCGTACAGCCAACCGAACGTCTCCTTAAATATCAATGGGTGGATTTGTTTTCACCTGATGGTCTCAATAAACTTATATTTGCAATTCGTGCGGCTTGGAATGTGAAAAAGACAAACCAATGATTTTACCTAACAAATCACTGAACTAGCTCCTAAACGTTATACCAGCGCCGTCCTTTTCCTAAACTCAAAACCATACTCCGCAAGTTCTTTAATAAATGGTTTATACAAATAAGGAAGAGTTGGCGGCATATGCACACCTGTTTCTTTTATCAATCCATCAAATATAAATTTAGTTGCAATTGCCGGCGGAAGCCCAACTGCTTTTGCCATTGCTGAGTCACCATCCGGCTCACCATCGGCAACCA
>JADFLR010000027.1 GCA_022564295.1 Bacteroidota bacterium
TTGTTGAGGGACACGGTAACAGTAACTCACAAAAAGAATATAGTTTTACAGATGCTGAAGTAAATTCTTCAGGAATATATTATTACAGATTAAAACAAATTGATAATGACGGTGCATATGAATTCTCAAAGACAATAGAAGTTAATTTTAATGTGCCAGCCAGCTTTGAGTTAAGTCAAAACTATCCCAACCCGTTTAATCCATCAACAACAATCAGCTTTAATTTGCCAGAATCAGGTAAGGTTATATTAAAAATATACAACATAATGGGTGAGGAAATAAAAACTCTGGTAGAAGGATATAAGGAAGCCGGAATTTATACGGTTAAGTTCAACGCAGAAGGACATCCAAGTGGAATGTATTTATACAGATTGAGCACAAATGGATTTACTGAAACAAAAAAGATGTTGTTTATGAAATAATCGTAATAAATATTGATTTTAATGAGCTCGATTTTTAATGAATCGAGCTTTTTTTATGATTAAAATATTTCCTTTTAATCAATTCAGATTTAGTATAGGTCTCTTAGCGAGTCTTGGTAAATTGCTTATGTAACCTTCATTAATAAATTTCACATAAACTCCAATTTTTTAAATAGTTGGTTGAAACAAGCATGTAAAAATATTTACATACTAGAAGATGATTATAACGCAACTTTCCAAATACATCGAAAAAAAATGTACAATTATAAACAGATGAAACGGGTCCCAATAAATCGGGACGAGTTCTATATGACCAAAACAATAAATTATAAACATATGAAATAATAACTTATCAAGCTTAATACTGTTCTTTTTACCCTAGTAATATTGTAATAACGTTCATTTTCGCATTTTAAAGCAAATTGTTTACGGAACGTTTTTTGTGATTATTTATTTAGTTGATTGTGGTGGCTAAATCAATAAGCAAGAATACGGATAAAACAATAGAGACAATCAAATATTTAAATTTATTTTTGGAAGAGTAATATGAAAATCACCACCACCTTTTTACAATCATTATTCATCATCTTTTTACTCATTATTTCTGTAAGGGGACAAACTGCAGGTGACTTTCAAACTTATCAAACCGGCAATTGGAATGACGTAAATACCTGGGAACGGTACAATGGAACGAGCTGGGTTAATCCTGCACCTTCCACACCAACTTCGAGCGATGGTGTGATTACAATTCAAAACTCACATACTGTAACCGTGTCAGTCGGCGTTACCATAGACCAGAGCACAGTTAATTCTGGAGCTACTCTAACTATTAATAATGGTGTTACCCTGACATTATACAATGGGACAGATACTGATTTAACCATAAATGGAACAACCAATAATAACGGTACACTCTCTAGAAATTCGAATTCATCAGCCCTAATAAATGGTTCTTTTATCAATTCTGGTTCATTTTCAGGTTCATCAACCAAGGTAACATTTGCATCGGGTTCTTTATACCAGCATATACAAGATGGAGGAGCAGTTCCAAGTGCAATATGGGACATTAATTCATCTTGCGAGATTACTGGTGTAACTGCTAATTTACCCAGCAAATTAAAATTGCAATCCTTCGGAAATTTTACCTGGAATTGTCCAGACCAGACAATGTCAGGAAAGAGCTTGGGTACAGATTTTGGCACTAGTACATATCCGGTTCAGGGTAACTTTACTATGCAAAACACTGGCACGGGCAAATGCTATTTTACTAGTTCTGCACAGGACCAATATATTAATGGAAACTTTATCATGAGCGGAGGAACCTTAGAAATCACGCATATAGGAGGTTCAAATCGTACCGTATATGTGGGGGGAAATTTTTCTATGACCGGAGGCACATTAATATTGAGCGAGTCATCACTTATAGGAACCTTGAACATACCGGGGGATTTTTCCCATATAAGTGGAACACTTACAGAAACATCCACAGGATCGGGAGCCTTAGTCTTTAGCAAATCCGGTATATAGATATATACTTCAGGTGGAACAATATCCAACACTATTAACTTTACAGTCAACAGCGGATCGACTTTGCAAATGGCATCTGCATCTACAACTATTACAGGAGGAGGGTCTTTTACACTCTCAAGCGGTGCATCTTTAGGTATTACATCATCTAACGGTATCACAACTTCCGGAGCTAGCGGCAATATACAAGTTACAGGAGCACGAACTTATAACACAGGAACAAACTACACTTACAACGGCACAGAATCTCAAAATATGGGAAATGGCTTTCCAAATAATTTGTCTGGTACATTTACAATTGATAATTCAGGGAACTCTGTTACACTTGAAACCACCCGAACAATAGCCAACGGAGGATCAATAGTATTAGCTGCAGGTACATTTGCAGCCGGAAGTAACTTAACGATGGCTTCTACTTCGTCGATAACGAGAAGCGGCGGAGATATGACTGGAACCCCGCAGGGTTCTGGTACATATAATGTTACTTACTCAGGCAATTCAAAAACGACCGGAACTGAACTTGCCGGTTCCGGGTTAAATAATATAACAGTAAATCTAAACTCAGATCAAACCTTAACTCTTGACCAATCAAGAACAGTTGCCGGTACATTAACGCTTACCAGCGGCAATGCCGCAACCGGTTCCAATACACTCACGCTTGGTACCAGCACTTCATCTTTAGGATCTCTAGCGAGAACATCAGGAACTATTATCGGAAATTTTCAATGCTGGTTTGCAGCATCTACTGTGTCAAATGTTCTTTTCCCGATAGGCACAGCTAGTAATTATAGACCTGCAAATATATCCTTTACTGTAGCACCATCTACCGGAGGTACTTTAACTGCATTCTTTACTGCTTCAGATCCGGGAACTGTAGGTCTGCCTCTGGATGACGAAGGCACTTCAATTGTAAATGCAGGGAACGAAGGTTACTGGACAATTAACGCTGCTGATGGCTTAACAGGAGGAACATATTCCTTAGATTTAACTGCTGATGGTTTCAGCGGTGTGTCTGTTGTATCAACTTTAAGGTTGATAAAACGATCAATCGCCGGTAGTTGGACGTTAAATGGTTCGCACTCAGCAGGAACAGGAACAACTGAAACACCTGTGGTTCATAGAACCGGTATGTCTGGCTTTTCTGAGTTTGGAGTAGGAAGCCCGAGTGATAACCCATTACCTGTTGAGCTCTCATCATTATCTGCAATTATTAAAGAGAGTGTGGTTATCTTGAATTGGAATACAGAAACAGAAGTAAATAACTACGGTTTTGAGATTCAACGTTCTATTCAGACCGGCAAATGGGATTTGCTTGGTTTTGTTGAAGGACACGGTAACAGCAACTCACTAAAAGAATATAGTTTTACAGATGCTGAAGTAAATTCTTCAGGAATATATTATTACAGATTAAAACAAATAGATAATGATGGCTCTTTTGAATTTTCAAAAACTATAGAAGTTAACTTTAATCTACCAGCCAGGTTTGAATTAAGTCAGAATTATCCGAATCCGTTTAACCCATCAACAACAATCAGCTTTAATTTGCCCAAATCCGGAGTAGCTACTTTGAAGGTTTACAACATAATGGGTGAGGAAATAAAAACTCTGGTAGAAGGATATAGGGAAGCCGGTATTTATACGGTTAAGTTCAAAGCAGAAGGACATCCAAGTGGAATGTATTTATACAGATTGAGCACAAATGGATTTACTGAAACTAAAAAGATGTTGATCATGAAATAATTTCTAGAGTATACTAAATGTCATTCCGAACGAAGTTGAAAAGTAGCTGATATATTTTCTAAATGAAAAAGGCTTCATACCAACCTTTTTTGATACAAACATCATTTGTGTCGCACAATCTCCAGATGAAGAACAATAATTAGTACTATATTATTACATTTCTTATTATGAGCATATCGAATTAATACAAACCCATAATATTATCTATAAAATCAGCAAAATTCACATCTTTAACTGGAGTATGATATTTGCTTGTATATTACTTGTTCGAGGGCAATTTCTCATAGTAAGTTCGAATAATATTAACATTGTGATATTATTATCTCAAGTTATTTTATTATAAGTAGTTAAAGAGTTTTCTGAGGGTGTATTAATATCCTTATAAATTAACTTAGAATTTACGGTGTACCCGACGTCAGGTAGATAATATGAGCAATTATTCTTGTATATTTCCATAGCTTTAGAAAATAATACAAATTAAAGATAAATGAAAACTTATTTTGGAGGGCAAAATGAAAATTGTAACCAGGTTTTTTATTTTCAGCCTTTTCACTTTCTCAGTAACTTTTTCACAAGTTAATATAACATGGGAAAAAACCGAGGGTCTTGCACAGAGTGAATCCTGCGAAAATGGTACCCCGGGGGGATACGCAACTCTTGCTATTATACTGATTGCAGAAACTACAAATAATGATTTCAGCACAGGAGGTAGTCTAATATTAATTGCTCCTTCTGACTGGCAATTCAATACTTCATCAACCCCATCTGCCACGATTTTATCTTCACCAACCGATCTTATCATAGGTTCACCAACTGTGTTATTAAAAACTCTAAGTTATCCTATAACAGTGAGCTCTACTAATAATATCGATGTATTTTTTCTTCACGCTATCGAGATTCAAGCTGTAGACTGTAATAGCGCAGATAGCCTTGGAGGAAGTGTTTTTGCCGCACCTATCGGCCTTACGATAGCTGGACTGCCAGTTGGGACCACTATAGGCTATGTATCTGTAGATCCGAATTCTGTTCTTCCTGTAGAATTAACATCATTCTCTGCGATACTGAAAGATAAAGAAGTACTGTTAAATTGGAGTACAGCAACTGAAGTTAATAATTATGGATTTGATGTAGAACGTATGAGAGATGGGGAGGATTGGAATGCGCTTGGATTTGTTGAAGGAAACGGAAACAGTAACTCGCCTAAAGAATATAGTTTTGTTGATAATAATGTTTCTAATGCCGGCACCTATTATTATAGATTGAAACAGATAGATAATGACGGTACTTATGAATTTTCAAATCAGATAGAGGTAAATTTTGAAGCACCAAATAGCTTAGAGTTAAATCAAAATTATCCCAACCCGTTTAATCCGTCAACAACAATTAGTTTTAATTTACCGGAACCTGGTAAAGTCACATTAAAAATATATAATCTAGTGGGTGAGGAGATAGCTACCTTGGTAGATGATTATAAGCAAGCCGGAATTCATACTTTTAATTTCAACGCAGAAGGACATCCAAGTGGAATGTATTTATACAGATTGAGCACAAATGGATTTACTGAAACTAAAAAGATGTTGTTTATGAAATAAATTTCAGAATATGATCATTGTCATTCCGAGCCAAGTCGAAGAGTGACAGAATGAATTTCTAAATTAGGGCAGCGTTTTGCTGCCTTTTTTATTCGTTCAAATATTTCTTATACTACTTTACCCATATCTTAAAAAAATTTTTACGTTGTTCTGGTGCCGTTATGCTGTGACCCGCATCAGGATATAAAACCATTTCAACATCAATTCCTCTATCAAATAATGCTCTGTAAATTTCCCAGCTTTGCATTACGCTTTTTCTCGTATCGGCTTCGCCATGCATAATAAGAGTGGGTGTTTTTACTTTAACCGAAAATGATAATGGTGAACGCAATCACAAATTTTTCCTAGCTCTAAACCGAATTTGTTTTATGAGAGGTATAGTGCCTGATTTAAAACTAATAATTTTCCCCAATGATTTTTGTGTTGGTTGCTAACTAAAAAAGATTAAACTTCATACAATATTTAATAGGAAAGTTTACTTATCACAAAAATAATTCAGTATTTGGAAAATGTTCATTACTTTGTAGTTAGCTCTTTTACCAGGTCTAAAATATTTAATAATTTTTATCGTTCATTCAATGCAAAAAAGATTTCAAACGATAGTTCAGGGTTGGAATTGTCTATTGTTGAACTCATAGGTTAATTAATTTTGCTTATATTTTATATAAAACAATTCTCATTTTATTTTAAAAGGGAATAGTATAATGAAAAAAGGAAATGAAGACTTTCAATATTCTGATCTCCCTGAGCCGCACAGAGCAAGGACAAAACAGATTTTAGCGAAGTATCCCGAAGTACGAAAACTGATAACCAAGAATCCCGCAAGTTTTTTACTTATCATTTTTATTGTAGGGTTACAGCTTACGGTAGCATTTTTATTGCGGGAACAACCATGGTGGCAGCCACTTATTGCAGCGTTTCTAATCGGTGCATTTGCAAATCATGCGCTGTATGTTCTTATTCACGATGCAGCACACAATCTTATTTTTAAAAAACGGGAATATAATTTCATCGCAGGCATAATTGCAGATATTCCTAACGTGGTTCCGGGTTCGGTTTCATTCCGAACTTATCATTTAAAACATCATTCATTTCAAGGCAATTATTACCTCGATGCAGACCTTCCTTATAAATGGGAGGCAAAATTATTCGGGCATTCTGCAATAGGTAAAATGTTGTGGGAATTATTTTTCCCGTTCCTGCAAGCGCTCCGCCCGCTTAGGTTAAAAGGAATTGAGTTCATGAATATGTGGACGATAATCAGTTGGATTATAATATTTTCTACCGACGTGTTGATAATTTATTTCTTCGGACCAATCGCATTTCTATATCTTGTTTTTTCAATGTTCTTTTCTATTGGATTTCATCCCCTGGGTGCAAGATGGATACAGGAACATTTTCTTGTTGCTCCTCCGCAGGAAACTTACAGTTATTATGGACCGCTTAACATTGTTGCGCTAAATGTAGGTTACCACAATGAGCATCACGATTTTCAATCAATTCCGTGGAACAAGCTCCCCGAATTAAAAAAGATGGCTCCGGAATTTTACGATAACCTGTTTTATCATACCTCATGGTTTAAACTCTGGCTAAAGTTTTTATTCGATCCCGGTCTGTCTTTATTCTCCAGAATGGTTCGTAAAAACATGGAAAAATTAAAAGTTGAAACGAGCAAGTAAATATATATGTGAAATAGAAGTATGAATGGTTGAATGGATTTATGCCAAATGATTTATAAAAATTATCAGGGAGTGCCCATCCAGTAACTACCGAATTTATTACATGCAACCATAAAATCATACATTCATACCCCACCTGTGCGGAAATTGAAATTTAAAACAGATAAAAATACTTTTTTAAAGAAAAATGAAAACAAAAAAACACCTATGTACTAATTGCAGCTTTGAAGCAGATGATGATTCAGATTACTGTCCCCGCTGTGGAACTTTATTCATCGAAAATATAAAATGTGAAACTCATTCAAAGGATGAAGCTGAAGGTGTTTGTGTAATTTGTTGGGAACCTTTTTGCAGTGATTGCAGTCATTCGGTTAACAATATTTTTTTGTGCAACGAACATAATGATTATGAAGTATATGAAGGTATGGCAAAAGTATTCGGTACTTCGGATGAGATACAAATTCATTATGTAAAAAGTTGTCTTGAGGGGAACTCATTTCATCCGTTTATACACTCAAAAAAATCAACGCCTATGCAATTGGGTGGTAATGATCAATCATTAATTAATCTCTCCGGCAGTTGGCGAGAGAAAATAATAAACGAAATAAAACTTTTGGTTCCCTGCAATGAAGTTTTGGAAGCGGAGAAACTGATATCAAAAATAAACATTTAAAAACAAAAGGGTAATAATATGGAGGAAAATATAAAACACTAAAATATTTTTACTAATCTTTTTACAAACTCCAATTAAATACCGGGAACAATATGGATACAAATACAAATAAAAAAGTTTCATTGTTTCAACGGTTCTTAAGTTACACTGAAAAAGCAGGTAATGCGCTGCCGCATCCTGCAACAATATTTGCATCGTTTGCATTAATAACACTTATAATTTCATTTGTTGCTTCATCATTAGGATGGTTTGTTGTTCATCCAACAACGCAGGAAATTATTAGACCGGTAAACTTACTTACTGTGGAAGGACTACACCGTATTATTCTTGAGATGGTGCATAACTTTACGAGTTTTGCTCCATTAGGAATTGTACTTGTAGCAATGCTGGGTATAGGAGTGGCAGAGGGCAGCGGATTAATCAGTGCTCTAATAAGGATGCTGGTTTTATCTGCCCCACAAAAATTGCTGACGTTTATCCTGGTTTTTTCCGGAGTGTTATCCAATGTAGCAAGTGATGTTGGCTATGTATTATTAATACCATTGGGCGGTATAATTTTTTTAGCTGTTGGAAGGCATCCATTGGTTGGTATGGCAGCAGCTTTTGCCGGTGTTTCAGGGGGGTTCAGTGCAAATTTACTGTTGGGAACAGTTGATCCGTTATTAGCGGGTTTATCTGAAGAAGCTGCAAGAATTATGGATCCAAACTATACTGTAAACCCAACGGCAAATTATTACTTTATGTTTGTTTCAACTTTTATTATTGCCGGTGCTGGAACATGGGTTACAGAAAAAATAGTTGAACCGAGATTTGGAAAATATGATGGTGAAGAAACCGGGGAAAAGGTTAAAAAATTATCTTCCAATGAAAAGAGAGGTCTTGTTTATAGTTTAGTAACTGCAGTGATTATTACTACGGTTATCCTCTGGGGTATTGTTCCCACCGATGGATTTTTAAGAAGTGCTGATGGCGGCATTCTTAATTCACCATTAATAAAAGGCGTGGTTGCTTTATTATTTATTGTTGCTACTGCGATGGGTTTGGCTTATGGTTTTGGTTCGGGAACGTATAAAAATGATTCGGATGTTGTTAATGGTATGGGAAAGGCAATGCAAACCCTGGGACTTTACCTAGTGCTTGTTTTTTTTGCTGCACAATTTGTTGCTTATTTTAAATGGACAAATCTTGGTGTTATAATAGCGGTTAAGGGAGCTAATTTATTATCGGCTTCCGGGCTTGGTCTTATTCCTTTAATGATTCTTTTTATAATTCTTTCAGCATCAATTAATATGCTTATGGGAAGCGCCTCCGCAAAGTGGGCGTTAATCGCACCTATATTTATTCCAATGTTTATGCTACTGGGATATTCTCCAGAACTGACCCAGGTTGTTTACCGTATTGGCGATAGCGTTACAAATCTTATTTCACCAATGATGAGCTTTTTTGCATTGATAATTGCATTCTTTCAGAAGTATGACAGTAAAGCCGGTATGGGAACAGTGATCGCTACTATGCTGCCATATTCAATTATATTTTTTATTGTGTGGACTATACTGCTGATTGCCTGGATATTGCTGGGCTTGCCTTTAGGTCCCGATGCAGGATTGTATTATAATGGTTAAGATGAATTGAAATTTAAAACATACCATTTATATTTAGTACTTATAACTTTAGATATTATTATTATTACATTGGTGCGAAACGAAAGGCGGATGAATTTCACCCGCCTGAAATTAGTGCGTTCGGTGCTATTTCAATAAGATCATTTTTTTTGTTTGTACAAAACTCTGTCCTGAGCTTGCCGAAGGATCACCTGCCTGAAGTTTGTAAAAATAAATTCCACTTGATAGATTGATTGCATTGAATAATACCTGATGTTTTCCTGCATTCATCTCTTCGTTAACAAGTGTAATTATTTTTTCTCCTAAAAGGTTATACACACTCAATTCTACTTTTGATTTAACAGGCAAAGCAAATTCAATTACAGTAGATGGATTAAACGGATTTGGGTAATTTTGGTTTAAAGAAAATTCGTGTGGAATAATAGTGAGGTTTTCTTCTTCATCTTTAATTCCGGTTACTTCACCCATATCTGTTAAAGCTTGCTCAATTGTTTCTATTGCTTCATCCTGTCGCATAAAATACAGTGGGAAATCAAATATGACAATACTTAATTCATTTGTTATATGACGAAGTGCTACTGGCTGCCCATGAAAAACGGAAGGCGGATCTTCCGAAGATCTGTAGGTATATAGTGCTTCCGTATCACCGTCGTTTAATAACGAGCGAAAGACTTCCATCGAAATAAGATCACCTCCGAAATTAGGAAGCTTAACCGAATCTACTGTTATTGACGGATAGCTTGAAAGTAAAGGATCGGCACCTTTGAAATCATCAGTTATAGCGTTGTCAACAGTATCGATAAACATATAATCATAAACAAATTCTCCAGGCGAAAAGATTTTCGTTTGATTTATATTTCCTGAAATACTTTTAATCAACTGCCAGGCGGACATAAGAATATGACCACCGTTTTGCAAATATTTTCTTAATGATAAAGTGTCTTCTTTTAGTTGGTGTGTTGGATCGCGCACTTCGCTGTGGACTACAACAGTGGAATAAATTGCCATATCCGCATCGCTGATCGCCAGGTTTTGATCTAGACTATCAGCGATATCCCATTCTGCACCAACATTAAAATGTGTTAGCAACTGGGTGTAATAATCATCCACTTGCTTGTCGCTCGGGAAAAGTGGAAAGTTACCGGAACCGTCTTTGCTTGCATCCAAAACTAATATTCCTGAATCGTGGGTTGCAAGTTGTCCTCTCTGCACTTCTGATTGATTGCTGAATTTGTTATCTGTATCTCTTGCCTGTATTGTGTATTGATAAATAACGTGTGTTTGAACTGTATTATCAATAAAAGTTGTTGGCGTGATGCCAATATCAAACTCAACAATTTCATTCCCCGGTCCCGTACGAGTTATCAGGTAACCATCTAAATCCAATTCGGTATTTGGAAGCCATGTAAACTGAACTTCCGTTTCTGTAGATGTTGCGTCAAATCCCTGTGGAACGGCAGGAATATCACTCGGTGTAATTAAAATTTCAGAGGAAAAAATACTTTCGTTGCTGCTTGTATCAATCGCAGAATAGGAAATATAAATTGGCTCATCGAGTGTTAAGCCAGTTAAGGTAAATTCTGTAACATTACCTGCGGGAACAATCTCTTCGTAAAAAAGCGAATCAGCAAAACGCCATGCTATACGATAGCCGTCAAAATCAGGTTCGGTATTTGTTTTTGTCCACGATAAAAATACATTAGAGCCGTTTCCTTCGTTAACTGCATTCAACGGTGCAGTTGGTGTTTCTGGTGCCATCGCAAGTATTGCAAGTCCGGCTATATTATTTTTTACAATTCGTGCTACGTAAGGAATGTTTACAAACTTTACTAAATCGAATTCATTATGCTGGCGACCATTGTTTCCTGTGCCATCTCCAAATTCGTGTGGCTCCGTAAAACGTACAGCAGTATAACCATTATCAAAAAATGCCTGGTGGTCACCGCCCCGCCCCGGACGATCGATTGCGGGGATTAAAGTCACAGTCCACGGAACCTCTGTAATATATTGCTCGGCTTTCAATTTCATATATCTTGTAAGTTGTCTGGAAGAAGATGTTGAGGGTCCGCCTGAAAAATGTCTCACACTTGTACTGTCTGTAATGAATTCACCGTTCGGGCAGGCAGGATTAATACAACCGGTTATGTTTCCCACAACATCGTTGGTAATCATGCCATCAATTCTCAGGTTATTATCAAACGCCCAATCGGCATAAGCTGTACTTCCGAATAATCCCTGATCTTCCCCGGTAACTGTCATTAATATCAAGGTGCTTTCAATTTCATCTGCAAACTGGCTTATAACACGGGCCATTTCCATTGAAACAACCGTTCCGCTTCCGTCGTCATTGGCCGAGGGAGCAAATGAAGAATTATCGCAATTACTATGGGTTCGTCCGTCCATATGTCCACTGGCTATGAATATTCTGTCGGGCGTTTTACTGCCGGGAATTGTTGCCAGCACATTTTTATGTGCAGAATTAAAAATACCGCAAACAGTTGCTGGGAACACAAAGAAACTCGGCTGAACACCTCCGCTTGTTTGATTGCTGAACTGCTGAAACTTGCTGAATATAAAATTTCTTGCGGCACCAATTCCAAAATTGGCAGATGTAGTATCAGAATTTGTATGACGAGTATGAAAAGATACGAGTGTTTGAAGATTAATTAATATACTATCTGTAGATACTGAGTTAATCATTGCTTCAACAATTGGGTTTATGGGTGTGCCCCTGTAATATTTTTGCTGCTTATCTGCTTGTGCCGGATTTTCTGGTATAATTACAAAACAGAAGGCAAACATAAAGCAGGTATATATAAAAAGTCTATGTTTTAACATATATCACTCCGGGTTAATATTTATTAAATTATTTTAATTTCTTAGTAAAACATTTTCTTCTTTTCAGATAGATTGGAGATCAATTTAATTATTAATCTGAAATGAGATAAGCGGTAAAGGAATTAAGAAGTTGCTATCTCAATTCATTCAGTACTAGTATTTTTGCAGAGAGTTAAATCTTAGTAGAATTCTATCTGCAATCACAGGGCGCTGTTTCAGATACTAATTTGGTAAATTAAAAGCACAAAAGCAACAAAAATAAATTAAGTGTTGTAATTTTGGTTTGTGGATAACGGGAATAATGGAAAAACAAAACCTGATTAACAAGTAATAATTAAATCATTAACCGGAAAGTAAAAAACAATAAATTAGATGAGTACCAGCTTAACTTTTTTAGTGCCCTCAAATAACGTTCGAAATTGAAGCGGGTATATATACACTTTTCAAACTTCAAACTTTTAGAACGGTTACTTTGACCGTTTCTTAACAATATTACATTTGATAATAAGTCTGATGTAATTCAAAAGTCTGATGTAATCATTTCATACGATAATTGTACTTAAGCTCTCTGGACAATCCTTCTAAATCTGGAAATAAAGTATATTCAGAAATTCCCGCCTCTGACAATTGATCCTTTATTATTTTTGATTGAGATGGATCTAATAACAATTGTACGACATTATTTTTATTGTTTTTGAATAAGAATTGTTCGATACCATCCCTTGATAATCCGTGAACTGTAAAAGTACTTTTCTGAGAACTCAATCTATTATCGAGATAAGTTGGAAGTATTGCAACCGGATATTCTTGTAAATCTTTATCGTCATATATGAATTTTTCTATTATTGAATCATCTTTATCTTGAATTAGTTTATCTGTATATAAAACTTTATTTATTCCGATAGATATATAATTTAACTTGAACGGGTTGATAACCCAAACAGATGGGGAAATACTATGTTCTAATTTACGTACTGAAAAATATAATGCTATCAAACTTCCTTGCGTCCAATCTAACAACCTTGTCGGTAATCCGTAATGTTGTTGCAACTGATACCATTCCCATTTATTAAAATTCACATAATCTTTATTAAAACTTCTGGCAGGACGAATAAACTCATTGAATAAATTATAAGCGAATGTAATATTATATTTCCAGATTTCATCTCTATATATAGAGGGGACTAACTTATAATCTTTATTAAGTACACCACGATACCACAATTCATGATTTCTCCATTTTTTGTTGAGATAATCAATGTAATTAAGATATTCAGCTATACTTTTAATTGCTTCTTTATTTATTATTTTCGAGCCACTTTGCTCAAAAAAATCTTCTGTTATTTTTTCCATTTATTTTTAGTTGAGTTTTAATTTTTTCATAAAGCAAACTTAATTAGTTCTAATCAAGCTATCAACTTCGATTATAAAATTTTTAGTTGTACTAAAAACATTAAGAAAACGGTGAGGAGAACCATTTCAAATAATTCAAAATCAATCGATTATAATTATCTTCTTACTAAAATGATTCTCCTGTAATTATTAAGATGTCAAACTATCGAGCATCTCAGAAACAAATTTTAGAGATGGGGAAATGGGAAAAATTGATTTGTTGAACGATGAAAAGGCTGGGGAGTGTCCACATACGTGTCCTCATCAACAAAAAAATCCTTGCAACTCATTAGGTTACAAGGATTTATGTTTTTTCATAGTAGCGGGGACAGGACTTGAACCTGCAACCTTCGGGTTATGAGCCCGACGAGCTACCAATTGCTCCACCCCGCGATATAAAAATCGAATAGTAAATATAACATAAGTGTACTGGGTTGTCAACTTCATTTAACGGTTGCATTTTGCTTTTGAAAGCAAATAAAACATAATTGCACTTCCCCTTCAATATTGATAATTTCTTTATCATTTTTATAAATCTTGAGTGCGGAGGAATAAATGCTTATTTACAAATTTCGTTTTTTTAATTGTGCTATTATCATTTCTGTTTTATTAACTTTTTCCATTCAATCATTTGCGCAACAGGGTATTCAAACTCCCGAAGAGTTTTTCGGTTTTAAACCCGGTACGGATAGAATGCTTTTTACTTACGAGGAAATGATAACATATTTCCAAAAGCTTGATGATGCATCTCCAAATCTGAAAATGCTTGAGATTGGTAAAACTCCGATGGGAAAACCGATGTACATTGCATTCATGTCTTCCGCAGATAACATAAGCAATCTTGATAATTTAAAAAATATTAACAAAGAATTAGCTTTAAATCCTTCGCTTTCGGAAACTGAAAGAGAAAAATATTTTGCTGAAGGGAAAGTGTTTTTTCTCGGCACACTCTCAATGCATTCCGGCGAAGTAGGTCCAAGTCAGGCAGCACCTTTAATCGCGTATGAGTTGATCACCTCGAAGGATACGAAAACAGTTAATTATTTAAATAATGTTGTTTATATGATGGTTCCCTGCCACAATCCGGATGGAATGGATATGATTGTTGAGCATTATAAAAAATATAAGGGCACAAAATACGAAGGCAGTTCTATGCCGGGTGTGTATCACAAATATGTTGGACACGATAACAACCGCGATTTTGTAACACTTACACAGGAAGATACAAAAGTAATTGCGCGTATTTATAATCTCGATTGGTTTCCGCAGGTAATGGTTGAAAAACATCAAATGCGTTCTACGGGTCCGCGCTATTATGTACCGCCTCCCCACGATCCTATTGCAGAAAACATTGATGCCGGAATATGGAATTGGAATTGGGTAATTGGTTCTAACCTTATTACCGATATGACAGAAGCAGGTTTAACGGGAGTATCGCAGCATTACCTTTTCGATGATTATTGGCCCGGCTCAACCGAAACATGTATCTGGAAAAATGTTATCGGCTTTTTAACTGAATGTGCATCAGTTCATTATGCCAAACCCATTTACATTGAACCGAATGAACTAAGAGTTTCCGGCAAAGGACTTTCGGAATATGAAATAAGTATTAACATGCCAAAACCCTGGCCGGGGGGCTGGTGGCGTTTAAGTGATATTGTGGAATACGAGATCGTTTCAACAAAATCAATGCTTAATACAGCATCTATTTATAAAGATGAAATTCTTAAATACCGGAATGACCTGTGCAGGAAGGAAGTGGAATTGGGGAAAACTTCCGCTCCGTATTATTACATTCTTCCGGGAGTTCAACACGATGAAAGTGAGTTGGTTAGACTTGTAAACTTATTGGATGAACACGGTATTAATGTGTATAAGCTTATTAATTCAATTCAGATTAATAATGTAGTATTTAGTGCCGGCGACATAATTATTCCGTTAGCGCAACCGTTCCGCCCTTTTATTAAGGAAGTTATGGAACGTCAGCAGTATCCTGTTCGTCACTACTCACCTAACGGAAAGATAATCAAACCATACGATATTACATCGTGGTCTTTACCGTTGCACAAAGGCGTTACATCGGTTGAGATAAATGAACCGGTAACGATTGCATCATCCGATTTGGAAAAAATTGTTTTTCCATTCACACTTAAAAAAGAAATGCCGGAAAATTTCAAAGCTGTAATGTTTTCTTCAAACAACAACGAAAGTTTTAAAGCAGCATTCCTCGCTAATAAACTTGGTTTGGAAGTTAAAAGGTTAAGTAAAAAAGTATCTGTGAACAATGAAGAAATTCCGGAAGGCAGCTTCATAATATTCAACGGCTCTTCGGGCAAAACTGGTATTGAAAATATTATTAATGAAATGAGTGTGCAGCCGGTTTTTATAAAAGATGATATAGAGTTGGAAACCGAAAAGATGATGTTACCAAGAATTGCTTTGGTAGAATCAAACTTCCACGATATGGACGCGGGTTGGACACGATTTATTTTCGATAGCTACTTTATCCCTTTTACTGTGTTAAAGCCGGGAGAATTTAGTGAATCGGAATTAGCCAAAAATTTTGATGTGATAGTTTTTCCGAGTGAAGACAAATCAATTCTTATGGAAGGCAAGTATAAATCGAATGATGATTATTTAGTAACAAATTATCCTCCTGAGTTTACAAAAGGAATTGGTAAAAAAGGTATGGAAAAACTTATGAGCTTTTTAGATGCAGGCGGAATAATTATCTCATGGGGAAGTTCGACGGAGTTGTTTCTTGGCAAGCTGGAAATAATGCAGAATGATAAAGAAAAAGAAGAATTTCAACTACCCATACGCGATGTTTCAAAAAGTTTACAGAAGGATGGATTATATATTCCGGGCTCACTTGTTAAAATTAGTTTAACAGATAATCACCCAATCACGTATGGAATGGAAGATGAGATAGGAGTTTTCTTTAGAGGCAAACCTGTATTTGCCACATCTTTGCCCCGCTTCGATATGGATAGAAGAGTGATAGCGAAATTTGCTGAGGAAAATATTCTGCTTAGTGGTTATGCAGAAGAAGAAGAATTCTTAAAGGATAGATCGGCTTTAGTTTGGTTGAAGAAAGGAAAAGGACAGCTAGTGCTGTTTGGTTTTAATCCACAGTTTAGAGGATCAACAAATGTTTCGTTCAAATTATTGTTTAATTCTCTTTTGCTTCAGAAGATTATTGAATGATATATTCAAGTTGACTAGTCGTTTTGATAAACCGTTACGCCAGAGGCGCACAGGTAAAACGGTTAAAGACATTTTTTTATTTCAGTAAACCACAACTTAAGTGCGTGTTGTATAAGTCTGAAATGTCATTCTGATTGGAGAGAAGCGGAATGAAGAATTTCATCCTTGATAAAATTGAGACACTTCTCCCGATAAATCGGGATCAGTATGACAAAACCTGATTGTGCAATAAACTCTTAAGTCGTTTGTTACTTTAGCCATCCCAAACTTTTAATACAGACTTAATTGTCCTGATTATCTATTGCTATTTAACAATTATTTCAATAAATATAGTGTGTTGCGGCACATATTTTTGAATCTTAAAGCCATGCCACTCCTTTTGTATTCTTTTTCTATTATAATTACCCTCAATTATACTTCCTAAATGGACATAAAATTTAAGATGATTACTAAGGGGAATTAATAAATAATTAACCAACAAAATACTTCGGGAGGAGTTATACGTTATCTTTCTTATCCGATGGCAGCAATATTGTTGTTCACGTTTTTCTTTTCAACCACAGTATTCGCTCAGGATGAAAGCCCACATATTTTTACTGTCTCAACCTTTGAGTTTATCTTTCCTGATGATGGCTCAATTGCTGAATGGGATTCACTAAATACTCTATTTATGGAGAATGTAATTAATCAGAATGAGTATATAGTTAGTCAGAGAGTCCTCAGACATAGGTGGGGAAACAATAGTTTAGATATAGTGTATGTTTCAGAGTATAATTCTTTTACTGATATTGAAAAGGGGCAGGATAGAAGAACTGAGTTATTCAATTAAGCTTGGGCAACTGACGAAGAACGAGATGCATTTAATGATGCACTGTTTAGGTATTTTGGAAATCGACATTCTGATGAAATTTATCAGGAAGTAATGAACCAAAGAAAGTAAAAGTTCAATAATAAAAAAAGAGGAGCTGTACTTCAGCTCCTCTTTGTTAAGCTATTTCTATTAAAATATTCTTTTCTGCTTAACTAGTAACTAATTCTATGATTGTTTTTTTATTCCATGTAAATTCTTTTTTGTAGTTGACAGATATTTGTCTCGGTATGTGTATCTCTATCGGAACGTTTTGTGTAAAATCGAATGCTAACTGATTAATATTTTTTTTGCGTGAATTCTTTTTGCGGGGTCTGTTCATTAAATCTGTAACCAAAGTAAAAGTGATTTATACATCAAAAATTATTAGAAGTGTCTGTTAATTGCCTAACACAAAACTCATTATAATTCTATAATAAGTCAACTAGGAAGGCGAAAATATTTTTAAATATTTTTTTGCAAAGAGTTTGATGTTTTGTGTGAACAGTATTATATTCTTTGGAAAAAGAAAGTCCGGCAATTGCCGGACTTTTTGTCTTCGTGGAGGCACAGAGATGATTACTTACCTTGTGCTATTAAACCATCTGTTTCTTTTTTATCTGTGTTGTTAAGCTTCTGTCTTAAGTATTCGGCATAAAAATTTTGAGCAAGCTTGTTAACACGTTCACTCTCATCAAACCTTCCAGCTTGCTTTACTGCATAGATTGACATTGGTGTGCCTATTTTATAAAGAGCTAGTGCGGCAGAAATCCTTAATTCTTCATTTATATCGTTATGAAGTATTCGCATTAAGGGGATGATTGCTTCGGTAACTTTTAATTCGCCGAGCATATAAGCACAACTGGATTTCAAATGCATATTGTCTGATGTAAGTCCTTCCAGTAAGCTGGCAATCGTACTCTCTTTAACATCCACTTCCGATTTACTATCACCGGCAAATGTTGTGCTTGATAACAAAAGTAATAAAAGCGTTAAAGCTAAAATTCTTGTAAAGTGTTTCATCTTACTCTCCATTAATTATTTGAAAAATATTTACCAATATTTATCTGCGTTTATATTTATGACTCATCATAAGTACAAAATGTTTTAAAGTTTATACGAACGGAAGATTAGTAGCATTAGCGGTCGGGTAGTAAATTAAGTGTACTTGAAATAATTTAAGTTCCGTATTCCAAAATGTTAAGAAACGTTAATTTTAAAGTGTTGTTCTGCTTAAGTGCAAACGAAAGGGTTAAATGAGGTCTTTTTAATTTGTTGCAAATCACAACTGAGATCACGATTATATTGTAAGTTTTATCAGTATTTGCATAATGGCTTGCAACGAACAAATTACTTGACTTTGTATAAAAAAATGTTAACTATAACTTAACATTTAACTATACTTATTATCTGATTTTTAGTGTGGATTAGTTAAGAGAATTTATTACTATCATAAAGGGATCTAATGAAATCTAAACATTATTTTACTGCAAAAGGATTTTGGTTTGCAATGGAAGTAATATTAATCTTTATCTCCGTTGAAGCAATTGCTTATGCAGTCGGACACTTTGATGCCGGAACAATCGCCCTAGTTTTACTTGGTGTTGCTGCACTTCTCTTCCTTGCTGCGCTTTTTAATGCCAAAAGAAAAGATAAGAAACATAAAAACGGTTTCGCCGTTTAACTACATTGAAAATAATCAGAAATTTGTTTTGTGCTTAATTTACAAGTTCACTTATCTTGTAAATTTAAGTTATTAATAAACTATTCAATCTTGCCAATTAACGGACAAATTAACCGTTCTTCCTTTAGATATTGTACTTCA
Source organism: Bacteroidota bacterium (assembly GCA_022564295.1). GTDB lineage: Bacteria > Bacteroidota > Ignavibacteria > Ignavibacteriales > Ignavibacteriaceae > BMS3ABIN03. Next base: position 19,365 of record JADFLR010000027.1, read on the forward strand.
CATAATTAATATTATGTTAACTGTTCACAATTTTTTATTTGATGATAATTTAATGGAGATGCAATGCGCTATCTGAAAAACCTATCAATCATATTTTTGGCGGTTATGTTTATTCTTTCCGGCTGCAGTCAAAAATCTTCCGAGTTCAAAATTAGTTATAAACAATATCAACTTGATAATGGTTTAAACGTGGTTCTTCATGAAGATAAATCCGATCCTATTGTTTCCGTAGCCATCGTTTACCATGTTGGTTCTAACAGAGAAGTAATAGGAAGAACAGGCTTTGCTCACTTGTTCGAGCATATGATGTTCCAGGAATCTAAACATATTGGTCAGGATCAGTTTTTTAAAAAAATACAAGGAGCCGGAGGTACACTTAACGGCGGAACCTGGAAGGACGGAACGGTTTATTTTGAAATTGTTCCAAAGAATGCATTAGAGATGGCATTATGGTTAGAGTCAGACAGGATGGGTTTTTTACTTCCAACCGTAACACAGGAATCTTTTGAAAACCAGCAGGGAGTTGTACAGAACGAAAAGAGACAACGTTATGATAATCAGCCTTTTGGTCACACAAATTATGTAATTGATAAATTGATGTATCCTGAAAATCATCCATATAACTGGCAGACAATCGGTGAAATGGAAGACCTTAAGAATGCTACTCTTACCGATGTTCACGAGTTTTATAAAAGATGGTACGGACCAAACAATGCTACATTGGTTGTTGCCGGGGATTTTGATGAAGAACAGACAAAAGAAATGATCGAAAAGTACTTCGGAGAAATTAAAGCTTCTGATAAAATTGAGAATATGAATCCCATGCCGATTGTTTTGGATGAAACAAAAAGAGCTTACCACGAAGATAATTTTGCAAAATCACCCGAACTGAATATGGTTTACCCTACAGTCGAGCAGTTTACAAAGGATTCTTATGCGCTTGACTTTTTAGGTGAACTTTTGGCAGGCAATAAAAAGTCTCCTATTTATAAAGTGATAGTTGAAGAAAAAAAATTAGCACCTTCAGTTTCTGCATTTCAGGAAAGTGAAGAGATTGCCGGCACATTCCGGATTCGGGTAAGGTCTTTCCCTGATATTAACTTAAGTGATGTTGAGAATGCACTGACCGAAGCTTTTGCATTGTTTGAAAAAGATGGATTTACTGAGAAAGATGTGGAAAGAGTTAAAGCAAGATTGGAAACGAATTATTATAATAGAATAAGCAGTATATTCTTGAAATCATACCAATTAGCATTATATAATGAATTCGGTGGTTCACCAGACTTCATGACAACGGATCTTAATAATACACTTGCAGTAACTAAAGATGATATATTAAGAGTATATAACAAGTATTTAAAGGATAAACGATACGTACTAACAAGTTTTGTCCCTAAAGGTAAATCAGAATTAATTGCTGAAAATTCTGTTGTATTTCCCATAGCTGAAGAAAGTATTGAACAGCAGGAAAAAGTAGCTCTTAATCAAGGGGAACAGGTTACGGGCGAAGATATTGAAGTTGCTGAAATTGAATCTTCGTTTGATAGATCTGTAGAGCCCCCGTTCGGTCCTGATCCATTATTAAATGTTCCAACGGTATGGAGTGAAGAGCTTTCTAACGGCATTATAATATATGGTATTGAACAAAATGAACTTCCGCTTGTTGATTTTGCGATTACAATTAAAGGTGGGATGTTATTGGATGATATTAACAAGATCGGTGTTGCAAATCTTATTACTGATGAGATGATGGAAGGCACAAAATACAAAACACCTATAGAATTGGAAGAAGCAATTGATGAACTTGGTTCAAGCATTTCGATGTACACCACAAAGGAATCAATTGTTATACGTGCTAATTGTTTAGCATCTAAATTTAATGACACATATAAGTTGATTGAAGAAATATTATTTGAGCCACGGTGGGATGAAAAAGAATTCGCAAGGATAAAGGATGAAACAGTTGAGTTGATTAACCGACAAAAGACTAACCCTTCAACAGTTGCTACTAATGTGTTTAATAAGTTGATTTACGGGAATAATAGCATACTTTCTAACAACACTATGGGCACAGTAGAATCGGTTAATTCTATAACAATAGAAGATCTTAAAAATTATTATAACAATAACTTCGCTCCTGAATTTACAAGAATAACAATTGCAGGTGATATAAGTGAAAAATCTGCAACAAATGTTTTCAAATCATTAGAAGATAAATGGGAAAATAAAGGGCTGGAATTTGCAGCAGTTATGATTCCAGAAAAATCAACCGTACAGAAAATGTACTTTATTGATTTCCCCAATGCAAAACAATCTGCAATAAGAATTGGAAACCTGGGTTTAAGTTTTACAGATCCGGATTTTTATAAAGCCACTGTGATGAACTATAAACTTGGCGGCAGTTTTAACGGAAGAGTGAACATGATACTCCGTGAGGAGAAAGGATTCACCTATGGTGCCAGAACCGGATTTAACGGCAGTTTTTATCCGGGCACTTTCGTTGCTTCATCAAGTGTTAGATCAAATACTACATTCGAATCAACACAAATATTTTTCAATGAGATGAATACTTACAGGGAAGGAATACCTGAAGAAGATCTAGATTTTACAAAAAATGCACTTATCAAATCGAATGCAAGAAGATTTGAAACACTCGGTGCATTAAGAGTAATGCTTGATAATATTGCAAAGTATAATCTTTCATTTGATTATGTTAGCGACCGTGAAGAAGAGGTGAAAAATATGACCTTAGAAGAACACCGGATGCTCGCACAAAAATATATCAATCCCGATATAATGACTTGTGTTATTGCCGGTGATGCCAAAACTCAATTGGAAAAATTGAAAGATCTTAGCATGGGGGAACCGATTCTTGTTGACAAGGAAGGTAATATAATAGAATAAGTTTTTGGTGTGGTGGTATTTTAATGGCTGTTCAAAAGATAAATTTGAGCAGCCATTTTTTATTTATTGTTTTAATAAATTCGTTGAATATCAACTTATATCTGATTAATTTGGAAATGAGTTCTTTTTAAGTGTTATGCTATTATAACTTTCGGGTAATTTTATGAAAGAATTTTTCAGCGTCGAGGAAGTTGCAAAACTTTTAAACATCAGTCATTCGGGTGTTCTGTATCAGATTAATACCGGTAAACTAAAAGCTATACAGGTAGGAAAAATTTATGTAATCACCCAGGAAGATTTTGGGGATTTTCTGAAGCATCACAGGGAAGCCAAAAAGAAAGTAAAAAAATCAACACAAACCAAATTAAAATTTGACTAACAATTATTCATTACTAAATGCTAATAACTTTTCCTGGTAGGAATTCAATTCCTCTTTACTTACCCCGGCAAAACTTTTAATGCTGTAACAGTAAGCAAACACAATTGGTATTACAAGGTTTTTACGGTTACTGTAAAACTTATCAATTGAGTTAATCATATCAGCCATAGTAATATCTGCGGGCTTACCTTCTTTTAAAAGAGCATTATATTCTTCACGGCAGCTTAAACTATCAACCAAAGGATGCGTTAACTTTAACAATCTTAATCTCTCCAATATTCCGCTTAGATAAATGTCTTTAGAATCATCGTATAGTAAATGTGGATTTCCCATTGAAATCCAGGTGTAACCATTTTCGGCACCTTTCGTTAACCTTTTATCCTGTGCTAAGCAGTAAATTGCAGAAAATAGTGTAAGGATGATGATCAGTATATTTGATTTAATACTCATTCAGGTTATGATTTCAAAATGCTAAATAATCTTAAAATAAAAATAGTAAATTACATGAAAACTATTTCTCTCTTTTTTTGAGGATTATTATGAGTCCCCATCAACTTAGCAAGTCTTCATTTATAAAGGGACTGCAGTGCGAAAAGCATCTCTACCTTTATAAATATCATTACAATGAAATGGATGAGCTTTCTGAAATGCAGAAAGCAATTTTCCAGCGCGGTACGGATGTCGGCGTATTTGCACAAAAGCTTTTTCCCGGCGGCATCGCTGCAACAGAAGGCTCGCCGCCCGCTTATAAAAAAGGATTAAATAAAACCGGCGAGTTAATTCTGCAAGGCGGGAAGATAATTTATGAAGCAGCATTTCAGTTTAATGAAGTCCTTTCTATTGCTGATATTATAGTAAAAGAAAAAAATAAGTGGAATATTTATGAAGTAAAAAGTTCAACTTCAATTTCAGAAACTTATTTGAACGATGCCGCCCTTCAGTATTATGTAATATCAAATTCCGGAATTGAAATAAATGATTTTTCTATCATCCATATTAACAATCAGTACATCCGTAAAGGTGAGCTTGATATTAATGAACTCTTTACAATTGAATCTGTTTTTGATTCTATCCTGTCGCTGCAAAATATTGTTGAAGAGAATGTTGAGAGATTTAAAAAAGTTCTAAGAAAAAGGGAAATACCCGATATTGATATAGGTGAGCATTGCCACAGTCCTTATACGTGCAGTTTTTTTAATTATTGCCGGAAACATATTCCTGAGGATTCAATTTTTGATTTTTCCGGGATGCATCTTAAAAAGAAATATGAACTTTACCGTGATGGAATTATAAAACTTGATGATGTGCCGGATGATTACTCATTAAATAAAAATAACGGTATTCAGTTGGATGTTTATAAATCGGGAAAAGCGAAAATAGATAGGGAAGATTTAAAAAGCTTTTTGGATGATTTTAACTACCCGCTTTATTTTATGGATTTTGAATCTTTTCAACCCGCTGTTCCATTGTTTGATAACTCAAAACCGTACCAGCAAATACCTTTTCAATATTCAATTCATTTAAAAGAAAAAAATGACGGAGAGTTAAAGCATTTTGAGTTCCTTGCTGAGCCGGGAGAAGATACTCGTGTTAAATTTATTGAAGGTTTGTTGAATCATACTAAAGGAGAAGGGGATATAGTTGTTTACAACAAATCATTTGAGATTACGCGCCTGAAAGAAATTACGAGGGATTTTCCCCAATACGCAGATGAAATTGAGAAACTTATTTTAAGAATTAAAGACTTAATGATACCGTTCCAGAGAAAATATTATTATGCACCAGAGATGAAAGGTTCATATTCGATTAAAGCTGTTTTGCCATCACTCGTTCCCGAATTAAGTTATGATGAACTGAAAATAAAAGAAGGTGGTCTTGCATCAATTACTTTTGAAAGTCTGCAAACAGAAACCGATATGATAATAATTGCCGAAACAAGAGAACAACTTTTAGAGTATTGTAAACTTGATACCCTTGCAATGGTGAAGATTTTTGAGAAGCTGGAAAACATTTAATTATGAGTTCGGGATAATTTGACTTGACACAACATTATTTTTTAACCAATTTACAATTGTTAATTTAATTCTTGACAGGAAGCCTTTGATATAAACTTTACCGGGTAGTTCAATATCACTCATCATTTTTAAGGAGTAGAAATGAAGGGCTTCATAATTCTTTTTATATTTTTTGCATTCCATACAACATTTTCACAAACCGTTACGCTTCGCGATACAACTAACCAATACGATTACATAATTATAACCGTTCCCGAGTTTGTATCTGCCTGCGAGCCGTTTAAACAGCACAAAGAAACCGTTAGAGATTTCAGAACTTTGATTGTTGATACAACACAAATTTTTTCCGAATTTGACTCAAGCTTAACACCGCAGGATAACATAAGAGACTTCATCAGTTATGCAGGTACGTTTTGGAAAGAACCAAGACCTAATTATTTTCTTTTAGTCGGAAATGTTGAGTCGGTTCCGAATTTTCAGGTTCCATTTATTCCAAGTCAACAAGCTTACTTTCAGTCTGATTATTTCTATAGTCAGAGCCTTTATGAAAATGATTCCACTACAACTGACTTTTATGTTGGAAGAATCCCGGCAATGAATTCAGAACAGTTAGATAATTACTTTGTGAAGGTAATTGAATATGAAAGCAATAACACGTTACAAAGCTGGATGAATAATGCTCTCTTCATTAGCGAAGATGATCCAAATTTTGGTTTTCTTGAAGCATCGTTCGGACTTGCCGATCTCTTACCATCTTACATTAGATCATATTTTATAGTGAACGATACTAACTCAATATATTATGGCAACAAAGATTCTATTTATAATGCTGTAAATGAAAGAGGGTGCTCCACAATTTGGTTTGAAGGGCATAGTTCCGATTCTTTTTTTATCCACCGGGATTATTTTGATCTTAGTGATTTAAACGGGTTAAATAACAATATGAAGTATTTTTTAACTATTTTTGCTGCCTCGCAAAGCTCTATTATAGATACGAACACAAATTTGACAAGAGAAATGCTTGTTCTACAAAATGCTGGATCACTTGGTGGGATAGTTTTTGTTGGGCCGGCTTATTGGGGAATTGGCAAGACATTTCAAAACACTTGGGCTCAAAAACTTTTCGATCCGTCCGTTCAGTCAATCGGCGAATCATTTAATTTAGATAACCTACCATCAGGTGGTATTTATGACTATATGAAGAAGATCACAAATCTCTGGGCAGATCCATCGCTTAAACTAAAATATGATATCACTGTTGATGTTGAAAACATCCAGGCAGAAATACCAACAGACTTTACCCTTCATCAAAACTACCCCAATCCATTCAATCCAAGTACGAAGATTAAGTTTGTTATTCCTAAATCTTCTTTCGTTAATCTTAAAGTTTATAACGTGTTGGGAAAAGAAGCTGCGACATTAGTGAATGAAGAAAGACCAGCTGGAAACTACGAAGTTGATTTTAATGCAACTGACTTACCAAGTGGAGTTTATTTCTATCGGCTTCAAGCCGGGGATTTTATAGAAACGAAGAAGATGGTCCTCCTGCGCTAAACCTTCCCCCCTACGATTGGGCTTCGGAGGATAAATCCTCCTTCGTTAATTCTGAAATGTGGAAATAAGAAGGTCTTTCCCAACTGGAAGTATTATTAGTATGCCATTCCACACCTGTCTACACGTAGTCGTGACGTATATCACTGGAGGAAATAATAAGTGGTAATCCACAATAGAATATTTTATGTTAATACGAAATATTTAAAAAATAATTTAAGGAGGAATTATGAGTAACGATAAAACAATTCTAGTTACGGGAGCGACCGGACAACAAGGAGGAGCAGTAGCAAGGGAGCTGTTAAAAAATGGTTATAAAGTGAAGGCTATGACCCGCAATCCTGATAATCCAAAAGCAAAAGAATTAGCTGACTTAGGTGCGGAGGTCGTTCGCGGTGATTTTGATGACGCAGCATCACTTGAAATTGAGTTAGTAGGAGTTTGGGGAGCATTTGCTGTACAAAATTCCTGGGAAGGTGGTGTTGAAAAAGAAGAGGAACAGGGTAAGAGATTTGCCGAGATATCTAAAAAAGTAAATCTGCAACATTTGGTTTATACCTCAGTTGGATCAGCTCATCGAGATACCGGAATTCCACACTTTGACAATAAATGGAGAATTGAAGAAAAGATCCGGAGTTTAGATCTGCCTTCGTACACAATTATCCGCCCGGTATTTTTTATGGATAATTTTCTATCTCCTTGGTTTAAACCTTCAATTGATCAGGGGCAGCTTGCAGTGGGAATGAATCCTAATAGCTCACTCCAAATGATTGCAGTTGAAGATATTGGAAAGCATGGTCTTCGTGCATTTAAGAATTATAAGGAACTGAACGGAAAAGCAATTGATATTGCTGGAGATGAACTAACAATGACAGACGCTGCGAAAATCATATCGGATAAAAAAGGCAGTGCGGTCGAGTTTAGCCAGGTTCCAATTGAAGAAGTTCGCAGTTTCAGTGATGATTATGCATTAATGCTTGAATGGTTTGACGATGTTGGTTACAATGTTAATATAAGTAGCTTGGCTGAAGAGTCGGTTATCAGTCCGATAAAATTTTCTGCCTGGGCTAATAATATTAGCTGGTAAAACAATTATTTTAAAAGGCGATTTTGCGATCGACTTAAATGTCAATCTTTATTCCATCCCGGAATTCTTCCCGGAGTCCAAGGTGCCTCGTATTGTTCCATTTGTGCTTCAAGATTTTTCAAATCAACTTCAAGCAATCTTTTTAATTGCGTAAGAATCGGATCAAACTCTTCAGTGGCAACTTTGTAATTATCCCGCTGAGTTTGAGTTGGTGATGAAGTGGTTTTCCCCACTCCCCAGGCAATCTCGTTTAACCGGTCATAAATTGTGGGGAAAGTAGGTTCATGCCGTTGTGCGATTGTTTCATCTCTGTAAAGATGCTGAAGAATATCATCTGTTTCACTCTTTATTCTTAATGCATCATCCATTAAGCTGTTTGGTGCCCCGGGAGTTTGTTTGATCGCATAAATAAGAACATCCATTTTTGCTTTAAGATCCTGTGTTGAATTCAATGCACCTTCTACTGCCCGGTTGAATTCCCAGAACTTCTTTTGGAACGCAACAAGCTCTGCCCTGTCATCTGCAGGCAGAGTTGTGTTTTGCAGTACCCTTGCTTCAAATGTTTGAGGACCAGCAATTTTTGTAAGATCTCCTTCCACTCTAATTAACATCTCAACTGAATACGTGCCCGGCATAACAGGTGTTCCGCTTTCATTTTTATCAGTTACTTTTTTAATGGGATTTGTATCCGCATATCTTAAATCCCAGGTAACCCGGTTAATTCCCGATTTAACACCTTCTTTTAATTTTCTTACTACTTTTCCATTTTCATCCGAGATAATAAAAAGTAGGTAGGACTTCTCCTCTCTATCTTCCAACCGAAGTTCATCCCAGCCTGGATAGTAAACAGGCTTATCTTCCTTAATCAATTCTTTTTCATTTTTCTGCCGCTCTGCTTTCCTCGTCTTCGGTGCTTCCTTCACGTAGTAAGTAAACGTTGCACCAAACGGTGGATTATCTGCTTTGAAGAAAGAGCTGCCGACACCGCCAAAAGTACCTCTGCGTTTAACGAACATTAAAGCGTCTTTAACGGGATATAAAATATTCTCCATCTCTTCCAGGTTTTTCTCATCAATCTCTCTTAAAGGTGCATAATTATCCAGCACATAAAATCCTCTTCCAAATGTACCGAGGACCAAATCGTTTTCTCTTCTTTGAATATCTATATCTCTTACCGCAATGGTTGGCAGCTCACCTTTTAACTGAATCCATTTCTTTCCGCCGTTAATTGTAAAGAACACACCATACTCGGTTCCAATGAAAAGTAGATCTGGTTTTTGGTGATCTTGAATAACTGAATAAACAACGTAAGGTTCTTCCAAATCACCAGTAATTGATTGCCAGCTTTTTCCTCTATCTGTGCTCTTTAATACATAAGGTTTATAATCTGATTTTTTATGATTGTCGAATGTAGCGTAAACTGTATTCTCATCGAATTGTGAAGTGCTCAAACAACTAACATAAGTTATCTCAGGAACGCCGGGAAACTTTTCAATCTTTCTCCATGTTTGTCCATCGTCTTCTGTTACTTGTATTAAACCGTCATCTGTTCCCACGTAAATTAATCCTTCAACCAAAGGAGATTCTGTCAACGAAACTATATTGCCGTAAAATGATGTGGATGCATTTTTAGCAACAGCATCAACGCTCCACACTTTGCCCATCACTTCAAGTTTGTTCCTGTCAATTTGTCTTGTAAGATCATCACTGATTGCCACCCAGCTATTACCACGGTCATCACTTCTGAAAAGTTTGTTTGCTGCAAAATACAATCTTGTATGGCTATGCGGAGAAATAATTAATGGTGAATCCCAGTTCCATCTGTAAGGTGCTTCATCTTTTCCTTCTTGTGGTTTAATGCTTATTCTCTCACCGCTTTTTTTATCATACCGGGCTAAACCACCATACTGATACTGAGTGTAAACGATATTCGGATCGGTTGGATCGATTGCAGCTTCGTAACCATCGCCGCCAAGAGTTGGAATCCAATCAGCGTTTACTATACCTTCATTATTAATTGTTTGCGATGGTACTCCCATACTGTTATTATCCTGTGTGCCGCCGTAAACCCAATAGAAAGGTTCGGAATTATCAACACTCACTCTGTAAAATTGTGTGATGGGAAGATTGCCTTTGAACAGCCACGTTTTAGCACCGTCGAATGTTTCATAAATTCCGCCATCACCGCCAATTAAAAAGTGATCTGTATTATCCGGGTTTATCCACAAAGCATGATCATCAACATGCCGGGCCTTGTTGCCAATATTGTTAAAAGTTTTACCTCCATCGGTAGAAACTTTTGTACGTGTATCTAGCGAATAGATTTTATTTACATCTTTTGGGTCACAAAATATTTCGTTGTAGTATTGTGCGCTCGATGTTTTATAATCGTTTGTTTTCTTCCAAGAAGCACCTCTGTTTGTTGATTTATAAAAACCACCTTTCTCACGCGCTTCTATAATTGCAAAAACATAATCGGGATTAACAAGTGAAATAGCCAAGCCAATTCTTCCAACATCTCCAGAAGGTAAGCCGGACTCAAGCTTATCCCATGTAGTACCAGCATCCGTTGATTTATAAATTGCACTTTCTGGTCCGCCGTTAAGTAAAACCCAAACGTGCCTTCTTCTCTGGTAAGAAGCTGCATAAAGCACATCCGGATTTCGCGGATCCATAACAACATCGGTTACACCTGTATTTTCACTTATATAAAGAACGGAATCCCATGTAGCACCATAATCGGTGGATTTGTAAAGTCCGCGCTGACCACCAGGTCCCCACAAAGGTCCCTGTGCAGCAACGTAAATTACTTTTGAATCTCTTGGGTCAACCAAGATTTTAGCAATATGCTCCGATTTCTTCAACCCGATATTTTTAAAACTCTTTCCACCGTCTTCCGATCTGTATATACCATCGCCCCAGGAAACAGAACGCTGACTGTTGTTCTCACCTGTCCCAACATAAACAACGTGCGGATTATTAGGATCGAGTGTAACACAACCAATTGAGTACGAATCGTATTTATCAAATATCGGATCCCATGTTGTGCCTGAATTTGTAGTCTTCCAAACATTTCCGGATGCAACGGAAACATAAAACTCGTGATAGTTATTCGGATTAACAGCAAAGTCTGTAACACGTCCGGATGTAATAGCCGGACCAAGCAAACGAAATTTTAATCCGTTAAACGTTGATGATTTATAAGGAGATTTATCTTCTTCTTTTTCATCATCATCGTTTTGTGCGAAAATAGAAGTTGATGTGATTAAAACTGCAAGTAAAATGATGGATATCTTTTTGATCATAACAGCACCTTTCAAATGAAAATTGGAGTGGATAATGAAGATTTTTGAAAACTCATATCAAAAATTAGAGAAAGATGAGAAGGAATTCAATATGAATTTAATAAGTGAGAGGGTTTTTTAAGAACCATTTATAGTGCGTATATCTACCTGCGGTATCAAATTGGGAACAATGAAGGAAGTGTCATTCCCGCAAAAGCGGGAATCTCAGTTATAGTGATAGATTCCCAATCAAGCCTGCCTACCGTTAGGCAGGTTGGGAATGACAGGGGATGTGATATACTCACAAGAATGTTTAGCAGCAACCCCCGCATCGTAAAAGTAAGTTGATTCTGAAATGAAAACATCATCTCTTTAGGTTATGAAATATCACGGATTATTGCAAATTTAAAACTATAAGAAATAGGAATCTCGTTACTATGTATAAACTAACTCTTCTTATAGGAATACTTACCTTAACAGCTAACTCTCAGCAAATAAAATCTGTTAAAGAATCTATTTATAATAACCCGATAATACATACGGACTCATCCTTTTTTTCGGATACTACTGAAATGCGAATAGAAAATTATTGGGGATTCCACTTGGGGTATTTTCCTGATATGAATAGTGAATTATATGTTTCATCTGGAATTGGTTTTACGCTTAATATGGAGAACTATAGTGGCAGTACACTTAACTGGGGTTGGTATTTTATTTTTAGAAAAACTTTTAAGGACGATAGAGAAAATCAAAAGACAGGAAGTGCATCACTTGGTGCAAGTTTAAGTTATCATTTCTCAAGTAATCAAAATTCTCTATTAATAAAAATTGGCTTTGGATTGAGAACTCCGAACTACGTTCATATTTCGACACCTTTTAGCATCGTGTATCAATTTCCAATCAATAAGGATTTACTACTTTCGATCTCAATTATTGAAGAGATTATTCATTTCAGAGGTTTTGCACTACCACTTATTAGTGTTGGAATTGTTTTCTGAAAAAAATCATTTTTTAACAACACCCACCGCCATCATAAAAGTAAGTTGATTCTGAAATGAAGATGTCATCTCTTTCTAAGGAGAGAAAATCACCGGCAGTTTTATCGCAAATAGATAACGGTTGATTCTGCAAAAGGATGTGTCCTTTTTTATCATCAAATAATTCATCTTCACCATAATAAATTGCTGTCTTCCCTGTAAAAACACATGCACCGTCTTCGGGCATTGGATCTTTTATTGCGCAGATCTCAACGCTTTCGATAAAAATTAATTCATTTGTATCATAATGTTTTGGGTCGAGTAATCGGTAAGGTCTTTTTGCCCTTACTTCAATCGTTCCAAAACCGATTGATGTTAATCTTTTTAAATATTCGTTTAACGGAATAGCGCCGCTTAAACATAGTGCGCGAAGCCGCGCATCATTTTTAAGATTCTCCGGTATTAACCGTTCGCAAACGGGATCGGAAATAACAAGTCTTCCGTGTGGTTTTAAAACACGAAACATTTCTTTTAATGCTGTTTTAAGTTCTTCATCGTGAAAGATATTAAACAAACAGTTTTGTGCAGCAACATCAATCGTTTCATCTTCTATCGGCAAGTTTAATGCATCACCATCTCTAAGATCAACAAAATCAGAACTAAACCAGTTGTTGGATTTTTCAGCTTCGGTTAAATTAGTTCTGCAGGCATTTATCATTTCAATTACAGGATCGATTCCAATTACTCTATTTCGTTTCCTGCTGAAATAAGAAAATTGAAGAACTTCCATACCACCCCCTACACCAACGTAAAGAATTGATGGATCGTTTACGAGGTCTCTTGGGTTAACCGTAGAGCCGCAGCCGTAATTCATTTCAAGCATCTTTTCCGGAATGGTTAAATCTGGTAACTGCCAGATTGGTGTTGTGGTGCAGCACAATCCTTTATCCGGATTTAATGCAGCTTCTTTATAAACATCTTTGGCTGTTGATAAGTAAGAGTCTCTCATTCTTTATAATTTTATTGTTGTTGTGATTAAAAGTGCTGCAAATTTACATAAAAAGATATTAAAAGAAATAGATAAATCAAGTTTTTGTCTTGTATCAGACATAGTTAACTTTGCCCAAAACAAATAATTAATTGGAGTAAGTAATGAATATTAAAAACTCAGCTTTTCTAATAACGGGCGGAAGTGCAGGGATAGGTAAAGCGACTGCAAAAATGTTAGCGGATAAGAGAGGGAGGGTTGCTATAACCGGAAGGGATAAATCGAAACTTGAAAAAGTAGCAAATGAAATCGGTGCTTTCCCGATTCATGCCGATGCCGCTAAAGAAGAAGATGTTAATAAAACATATGAATTATTTTTAAAGGAATTCGGTAAACTTGATTGCTTAATAAACAATGCCGGCATTGGCGGTGGCTGGGGAGAAATAACAGAACTGGATATGAATGCATTTCACGATGTTTATGCGGTAAATGTTTTTGGCGCAGCGATGATGGGAAGCAAAGCTGCACAGATATTCAAAAAGCAGAATTACGGAAATATAGTTAACATTGCTTCAACCGCTGCACTAAAAGGATATGCTAATGGTACAGTTTATGCCTCATCTAAATTTGCGCTAAGAGGAATGACACAATGCTGGCAGGCAGATCTGAGAAAATATAATGTAAGGGTTATTCTCATAAATCCAAGTGAAGTTACTACTGCTTTTGGAAGCAGCGAAAGAGTTGAGCGCGAAGAAGTTTCTAATAAATTAAGAAGTGAAGAAATTGCTCATACAATCTTATCCACTTTAGAAATGGATAGCAGAGGATTCATTCCCGAAGTTACCGTTTGGGCAACTAATCCGTTTTGATTTGTTCGTGAAACCGTGTGATCTTAGTGTCTGAGTAGTAGGAAAATTTACCAATAAGGCACTTAAAGCACTAAGGAACACTTATTATTATAAAACCAATGTAATTATGAAAAATGAAAATAAAATCCCCCAATGGCTCAAATGGGCAAGAGAAATTCAGCATCTAAGCCAAACAGGATCAGCATTTGCCGTTACTGATTATGAAAAACAGCGTTACAAAAGATTTACTGAAATAACTGCAGAAATCGTTGAGTATCATACTCTACTTGAAAAGGAAGCAGTAAAAAAAGTGATGATGAAACAACCCGGCTACGCAACTCCAAAAATTGATGTGCGGGCAGCAGTTATAAAAGACGATAAGATTCTTTTAGTTCAGGAAATATCGGATGAAAGATGGGCAATGCCCGGCGGCTGGGCTGATGTGGGAGACATTCCTTCAGAAGTGGCAGAAAGAGAAACGAAAGAGGAAAGCGGCTACGATGTAAAACCACTAAAACTAATTGGTGTATTTGATGCAAACCGTCTGGGCGGACAGTTGGAATTTTTTCATGCTTTCAAAATTGTTTTCCTTTGTGAGCTTATGGGAGGTGAAGCTGTGACGAGTGATGAAACTCAGGATGTCAGCTTTTTTAGTTTTGATGATCTTCCACGGTTATCGCTTAACAGGACAAACGATAAACATATAAAGGAAATTCTCGCTCACCTGAAAGACCCGCAAAGATCAACTTATTTTGATTGATAAATTGTCTAAATAGAGTTTGTTCGCCCCATTTTATTTTTAAATGAAAGGATTATTAATGGTTAAAGAAATTGTTTTAATGAATATTAATGTTGAACTAACAAGAGCAAAGAAAGCCCTGGAAGAAAGTAATATTGGTATGGCAAGGGTTTGCGCCCGGCGGGCTTGTGGAATTTCAATTTCTTTTTGGCTGGTGGATAATCCACGCCAGGGCTATGGAGCATCTGCTATGAACCAACTGAGAAATATTCAATCGGACGACACAGTTCTGAAGGAAGTTAAAGGTGCTGCTGAACGATTAACAACTCATGTTACAAATCAATCTGATTCGCCGTTTACTGATGACCCGATTGCAGATGCGAAGATCATAACAAATTACTTTTTGAATATGAAATCCTAACTCGAAATTTGAGTTTCATTGTTTTATAGCTGGTCGGAGATTATTTTTTTCACAATATCTCAACGTCAACAAAAAATAATCAACTAACTATTTTGCCGGCGATGGTTTTGCTTTTCTGTTTTTTCTTTTCTCTTCCTGTCTGAATGTGTCATCATTATTTACGTTTGGATTTGCCTTTGAATCAACCTCATTAACAAACCAGAATCTTTTATTTTTAAAGTCAGGAGGCAAATCCCCAATTGCCCAGCCGGGATATGTTGTTTCGAGAAAGTAGTATTTCTTTCCGTTGAAGATTTTATAATTCCCTCGTGTTGAAATTCTAACACCGAGCATAGCATGTTTATATTTTTGGCTCCACATCATGGCACAGTCAATTCCCATTCTTTCCAACAGAACGTATAAAAGAATTGCTTTTGTATCGCAATCTCCAAACTTTTTTGCCAATGCAGCCAACGGCGAAAGAAGATCGAGCGTTCCGCCCGGGCGGTCATATTTTATATTTTGTACAAATGAAATAACGAATAAAAGTTTATCGTTATCCGACATATTTTCATTTCTAAATACTTCGTTGAATCCTTTGGCAATAGTTTTTAACTGCGGAAAAGATCTTTCGTAAACAATTTGATAAATTCTTGCCCATACGTATTGAGCTTGAATTTCAGGATCTCTGTAATCGTAACGCGGATTAAGACCAAATTCTTCAAATGTCATCCCGCCGATCCGGTCTATCAAACTAATTGCTTTTCTTACTTCGTTTGCCAGCAACCTAAACGTGAGATTGTACTTCTTCTTTGTTAAGTTGTTGCTAACAAACTTCCACGAGAAGGATGCATTGATAATCTTTTCTGTTGTTAAGCTGTCCATCTCAATTGTGTAATTCACTTTTGCAATTTTGCTGAAATCAAATTCAGGGAATTCAATTGATGACAGCATTGAAACTATCAATACAAAAAAGATGAGCACCGAAAAACATCCGCCGAAAACTCCCTTTAGGCAACCGCTGCGGGACGACTTCCGTTTATAAGTCCGGTAAGCCATAATCAGCCGCCAATATCAATGAAAGAAACAGGCGGGAATGGAATAAGTGCATCAAGCATTGTGCGTAAACCCGGCTCAAGCAATAATGCAATTGCTATTATTATCACCGAAAGAAAAATACTAACTGCAATGTTGTTTTCTTTTATTTCTTTTAACTCATCAAGGTCTTTTGTAAGACGCATAAAAATAAGCAGTGCAACATAAACTGCAGCAAATGCAATTATTCCAGCCAGCACAATATGCCCAAGCATTAAGAATGCTGTTTTTACGTAAGTCATTAATACTGCTTCGGGATTGCGAAGCGTATTGCTGAAAATAGTTATAGCTGTCTCAATTGAATTCCTGACAACAATTATTATTGCAAGTACAATTGCACCGTTAAGAATTGCAACGGCAACGTTGTTGTTTTTAAGTTCTTCGGTTTCATTTATACCACGGGTAAGTTTTTGAAAAACCTTTGACGCCGAGTAAACAAAGAGTATCCCTAAAAACAATGAAAGAAGAATTTGAACTAAACCGGTTATGAGTAATATTATATCCATAATTACCTCTGTTATTATACTTTAAAATCCAATTGTAATATAAAGTTAAAATAAATTGATTTTATATTTAATACTAAATCAGTAAAATTGCAGTATGCTGGTAGAAAAGTTAAAACTAACATTTGTCGCATTCCTATTATTTTTATTAAACCTGCTGATGTTTGGTTGTTCAACTTCGCAGATAACCAAATATGAATTAGGATTGGAGAGTTACACTAACGGCAGATATAGAACCGCCATTGAATATTTTACAAGAGCGATATGGGAGGATCCTGTAAATGCGGAGCTGTATTTTTTACGAGGGAATGCAAAAGCAAAACTTGAGCTTAACAATGAAGCAATACTCGATTATACAACAGCTATAAAGTTAGATCCCAAAATGAAATTTTATGAAAACAGAGGATTGACGTTCATCGAAATAGAAGATTACCGTAATGCAATTAGCGATTTTAATGAAACGGTTGTATTTGATTCAACAAATTCAACATTGTATTTTAATCGTGGATATACGTACGCTTTAGAGGGCAATTATGAAAGTGCGATTAAAGATTACTCGAGAGCAATTTCACATGATTCCACAAAAGCAAAAGTTTTTGTTAACCGGGGCGACCTTTGGTCGGAAGTTGGAGAAAACCAAAAAGCAATATTCGATTTTACCTCTGCAATATCATTAAACAATAAAGATGAGCTTGCATATTTTAACCGCGCTAAGGAGTTTGCTAAAATAGAAATGATTGAACAGGCAATTGATGATTATTCGAAAGCTATACTATTGAGTCCTTCGAAGGTTGAATACTATTTTCTTCGCGCCGAGTTAAAAGTTGGAACAGCCGAATTTTTGAGCGCTGCTGCAGATTACACTAAAATTATAAGCATGGAACCTGATAACGGAAATGCTTTTTATAATAGGGGAATTTGTTATGCAAATATTAGCTTAAAAGATAATGCGTGCGACGACCTGAACCGTGCAGGAGAGCTTGGTTTCTTCGAAGCTTACGATGTAATAAGAAAATTTTGTTTGAAAGAAGAAAAGAAAAAGAAAAAATGATCGAGACAATATTAATTATTTTGGGTTTGCTTATTGCAGTTGTTGGATTGATCGGCTGTATTATTCCTGCTATTCCGGGTCCGCCGTTAAATTTTCTTGCACTGGTTATTTTGGAGTTAGCAATTGAAAATGCTTTTACTTCGAACTTTTTTATCTTCTGGGCTATTATTACAGTTGTTATAACTGTGCTGGATTATGTTCTGCCAATAATGGGTGCGAAAGTTTATAAAGCAAGTAGCTTTGGTATTTGGGGTTCCATTATCGGAATGATAATAGGAATATTATTCTTTCCTCCATTTGGGATGATATTAGGATTATTTGTTGGTGCCGTGCTTGGCGAACTTATAGTGGGCAAAGAAGAATGGCAGGCATTAAAAGTGGGGACTGTAACTTTTGTTGCAAGTATGCTGATGATATTAATTAAGCTGGCTGCTTCGGGAATAATGACTTTTTACTTTTTTAAAAGAACTGTTGAGTATATCTTTTAAAATAAAGGAGGGAGCCAAGTTCGCTTCCTTTTTTTGATTATTTGATTGATCAACTATCTTCTAACTAAATCGAGATGTTCTTTTTCAGTCAGAAGTTCTTCATGTGTGTTTTGATGATCCGGATCAGGCACAATAGCGTCGCTTGGGCAAGCCGGAATGCATTGTGGTTTGTCGTAAAAACCAACACATTCCGAACATTTTTCAGTAGCAATATAGGTGTGATCCATGTTCAGGGCTTCATGCTCTTCGCCATTGTAATCCCATGTAACACCTGCAGTATAAATTGCATTATTCGGGCATTCAATCTCGCAAGCGTTACAATCAATACAGTCATCGGTGATCATTAATGCTATTATATAATCCCCTTCCCTTTCTTTATAATGATTTATTTTTTACAAAACTAACTTATCAAACATTTAAACTGTTTTATAAACAAGTATAGTATCTTTTTTATCGAAAATTACGTATTAATCTGCATACTAAATAATTATTTATAAAAAAGTCCGTTTGAATGATTAGGTTTCTTAAAAGGAGGAAATGAAATAAATATTTTCTCAATTATCAGGAAAGTATTCGTTCGTGCTGTATTCAATTATGTTTATAATGTTTCTAAAGCGTGGTAGAAACGGCATATAAACTCCTACCACTTTAACCCGGTATGTGTAACCCAGTTTGAACTGAGTAAATATTTCATCAGCGTTATCTTTATTGTGATAATAATCATTAACATTTATAAATACCTCATCATCTGTAAAGATAAAATATTTTCCCTCCTCGGCGCCCCATCTTTCTACGTTGATTACGGTTATTACTTCTTCTGTTTTGGTAATGAAAGGTTCAAAAAACAAGTAACCAAAAATTAATATTAAAATGATTATCACAAATCCGAAAAAGACCGATAACCTGAATAAAAATGTACCCATCTCACCAACCTCGTCTAATAATGATTAGCGGTTTAATACTTCTGTTTCTTTTTTCCTGTAGCATTTTATAAATTATTCACTTAATAAAACGGTAATCTTGATAAGAACCAGCTATTGAAATTCTCAATAGATTTTAACCTGAATAGTCCTGACATTTACAAAAATAATTTGTACTCCGATGAAATTAGTTTAACTTTCGAGCAGTATTAATTATTAAAAAAAAGAAACCTAAATGAGAAAAATTTTCTTCCTTATTACAGTCCTCCTCTTAATAACGATAATTTCTTGTAAAGAAAAAGAACAACCACCAAAAAAACTACTTACTTATGTTGGAGGATATGCAATTTCCGTACCTGAACCTTCAGGGCTTGTTATGACGCAAGATAACAAAGGATTTTGGACTGTAAGCGACGAAACAAGTACAATTTACAGATTAGATAACGAAGGAAATGTCGTTCAAACCATAAAAGTTGATGGTTTTGATTTTGAAGCAATTACACTAATTGATGACACTATTCTGGTTATTTTACAGGAAAGAACAAGAGAAATGGTGTTTTTAAATACTTCCGGAACGGAATTAAAAAGAATAAAACTTGATTTGGAAGGGGAATTAAATTCGGGACCGGAAGGAATTACTTTTAATCCAGAAAACCGTCATTTCTATATTCTAAATGAAAAGAAACCCTCATTGTTTGTTGAACTTGATGAACAGCTTAATATTATTAGAAAGGACACGCTGAAATTTTGTAAAGATGTCTCCGGATTATACTTTGATGAAGCCAATCAGATTCTTTGGATGTTGAGTGATGAAAGTCAGTTGGTTATAAAAACCGATCTTAATGGAAAACTTTTAGAGAAAATTAATATTACAATTCCACAGCCGGAAGGAATAACTCTAAGCAAGGATGGCAGAAACCTTTATATTGTTTCCGATAATAAAGAAACTCTTTATGTATTTAAAGTTAATTAAGCAGTAACATTTAATATAAAAAAGGGCCAGAGCATAAAGTTCTGACCCTGGCAGGGGGAGACAGTAAAATTCCTTTTAAACTTTAAAAGCTGATACCAGAAATGGTTATAAACCCTCCACCATTTGGCCCCGTAGTTGAAATTCTTATAGTTACAGGTTTAGCCACAATAACAGTATCTACTATATCATAAACTAAGAAGTTAAACTGGGTCCATGCCGGACTTTGAGTATCGGGCAGGGAAACATTCAGATCGCCTTGAGCATCAACATCATCACCCTCTACAGTTACTGTAATAGATGTTCCTGCTGCGAGTGGATTACCATTCTGATCTCCCACATAATAACTAAACGATTGCGAGCCTGCATTAGGGATGTTAATACTTGTTGGAGTTACAGATACCTGGGAGATTCCTGAAAATAGTACTATAGTTTCTCTGGATATTATTGCAGAATTTTCATCCACAGTACTTGCAGTTACTGTTGCAAATCCTGCACCCAAAGTCGTGTGAAATGGTCTTGGCTCAGCGGAAATGAGTTCCACAGATCCAATTCCCTGATCGTCAGTTAAAGTTGAACCTTCAATAATTCCTCCGGTTGTAGTAAAATATACTGCAGTTTCCGGTCTAACAGGATTTGCATATTTATCTCCAACAAATGCAACTATTTCATCTTTTAACCCAAAAATGTTATAACCGGCGAAATTCAGCAGCAGAGGTGCAATACTAAAGTGATCATAATCAGGTAAACCACCGTGAATTGTAATAGCAACCGGAATCGAGCTTATCATTTCACTACCGAGATCAATTTCTGCTATTACCTGAACAGCACCAGCTTTTGTACCACTTGTTAAACTAACTGCAGCTTGCCCAGAACCATTTGTGGGAACTGAGTAAGGGCTTAAAAATTCTCCACCGCCTGGTCCGGAACCCAATCTAAAATTAACGGTAACTGAGTGTTCCAGATCGATTGGTCTTCCGGTAGAATCTTGAACAACAAAACTTAGCTGGGTTGTTTCCGGTGAACCGCTTTCTTTTACACCAATTGTTGTTGAAGAAATTGATGAAAGGAAAATGCTTACAGGATCTCCAGTGGGTCCTCCGCCGTTATTATTTTCAAGCTCCTCAAGTGCTATTATCGGCACATTCAAATCTTCTCCAGCAATTAAAGTTACCTCGGTAGTATCAGGTAGATAATTCTCTCTATATGTCATTATTGTAAGATCTTCATCAGATTCAAGCACAACTTCAAATGAAAATCTTCCCTGTGACTCTGTAAAGAGAACCAGATTTAAAGTGGTTCCGAATATTCGAACTAAAGCACTATCAAGTGGAAAAGTAGTTTGCTGGCTGACAACCTGCCCTGATATTATTGATTTACCACCTGGTAGAGGAGTGGGATCACCACCGCTGCTTATAATTTCTGATTCCTTCTGGCAATTTGTTATTAACATAGAAAAGGTAATAAGAGCAAATATTCCAATAAAAAATTTGGAAACGGATTTGTTTTTCATGACTCAACCTGCTTAATATTTATTATTATTTACTGATTTGACTCTGCTTAATACAATTTTAGAGTAAACGCTATTTTGCGCCACCTCATTTGTTCAAGTATTATGCCTAAAGGGTCACTTTATTTATTCTGATAAAGTGTTTTCGTTCCCAATTTGAGAGTAAAATCTTCCTTTTTAGTCGGTAAAATTGTTAAAGACTGAAAGTGTTAGTTATTGAGGCTAAAAGAATCACAATTGTTTGAAATGTAATGTATTAGCAGGGGTTACACTCTGTGCCGGATAGTAAATTATCAGAATAATTATTGCTGGTAAATTAAATACCAATTACACCCCTTTCGTTTTACCCCTAAGCATCTGCCAGATAGTAATTAAAATAATTTGAATATCGAGAGTCATCGACCAATTTTCGATATACCAAATATCGTATTCAATTCTTTTTTTTGTGCGGCGAATGTTTTCTTCTTCATCAAGAACATCACCTCTTAAACCATGAACCTGCGCCCAACCGGTTATTCCCGGTTTAACATTATGCCTGAGCCGAATAGCATCAACAATTTTTCCATATTTTTGGTCATAAAGAACTGCATGTGGTCTCGGTCCTACAACAGACATCTCGCCTTTAAGAACATTAATGAATTGCGGTAGCTCATCAAGATTAGATTTTCTCAAAAACCTTCCAACTTTTGTAACGCGAGGATCATTTTCTACTACAGGCTGGAACTTATAAGTTGACTTGCTTTCCGATACTTTCATTGTGCGAAACTTGTAACACTCGAAATTTTTATTTCTTGATCCAACTCTATCCTGAATAAAAAATACCGGACCGGGAGAAGATAATTTTGTTAAGATAAATATGATTGGGTATAACCATGAGAAAATGAAAATAACTACCAGTAAAGAAAAAACCATATCAAATGTTCTTTTCAAAAATCTCCAGTGTACTTCTTCAAGCGGTTCAATTCGTGCAGTAATAATAGGGAAGTTACCGAACATACTTACTTGAAATCTGCTTGATACAAATTTAAAGTAATCAGGAATAATATGAGTTTTTACAGCGTTGCGGTTGCAAATAGTAATTATCTCATCCAGAAATTCATCGCTTTTATCTTTTAAAGCTATAACAACTTCATCAACACTTAATTCGGATATTAACTTTTCAAGTTGATCTGTTTTGCCAACCACGTCATTTGCAGAATCGGCGATTTCAGTTTCAGTAACAAACCCTGAAAAGTTATAACCGAAATCAGGGTTGGAATTGATCATGCTTTTAAATTTGTATGCAACTTCCCCAGTCCCAATGATGAGTAAATTGCGAATGTTTTTCCCCTTTCTCCGAAGGGATTTTAACACTTTGCGGAATACAATAGTTCGAAGACTGATAAAAAAGATAAGAAGAATAGCGTAAAGGGTAATGAAATTTCTTGTGAACAAATCTTCTTTTGTAAGGAAGATAAAGAGGATGGATGCGATTACCAGAACTGCAGTTTCTTTTAGAATGTTAACGAACTGAAATGGAAAGTTTCGTGAATGAAAATCGTCATAAAATCCAATCGTATTCGATAAAAGTATCCAGAGAAAATTCAGACCAACAAGCAGGAAAAACATGTAGTAACGGGCAATAAGTATTTCCATCGATTGTGAAAATACTGCGGCAAGAAGGAAAGCAATATTCAGCAGTAGCAAATCGCTTAATAATCTTAATATATATATCGATCTTCTGTTAACTATCATAATAGATATTGAATTGTTTCTTTATAAACCAAATTCCTTTATTTCTGAAATTACCTTTTCAGATGTAATCCTTTTCATACATTCACCACTTCTATCCTTGCAGTTATATTCGAAACCCAAATTTAAGCAAGGTGCTTCCGGATAATTGCTTTGAATTGTTATCGAATTACTATTTAATGGTCCCCATCTCGTTGGAGCTGTTGGACCATGCAGGGAAATAAGATTACAACCCAACGCCGAAGCAAGATGCATAATTCCAGTGTCAACACTTATTACTAATTGCGAACCCACTAATAAAATGGCAGTTTCTCTTAAGGAATGTTTTCCAGCCACATTGTGTAACCTAATATTGTCCTTATAATTTTTTAATAATGATACAAGGTGTTTGCGGTCAGAAGCCGATCCGGTAAAGTAAATATCACATTGGCTCTCGAGTAAATAGTCAATTATTCTCCTCCAATTCTCGTCTGGCCATCTCTTTAATTCCGAAAGATAACCGCCCGACATAATATGTATGACGACTTGATCTTTCTTAATTTGAGTTCCGTGGTTAAACTCAATCTTAGGAAGGCTTTCAGCTTTTATCTCTTTAGAGAATGAAAGTTTTTTGAAGTTATATAGCTCATGAGTTAGGTTTGAATGTTCTGCGGCAAAATCATAAATGAAATGTTTATATTGTCCTTTTGTTTTAAATCCAATTTTATATTTAGATTTTGAAAAAAATGTAAAAATCGCATTTAGCCTTGTCCACTGTGCTGTATCAATAAAAACATCAACAGGATGCGATCTTAAAGTTTTTATTGCTCTTAAAGGATTAAATAGTTTGATGCTTACTATTTCATCATAAGATCCCATAATCTCTGCAATTTCTCTAACTTCATTGGTTACAAATAAAATAATTTTAACATCATGATTGAATTTTTTTATGTCTCTTAAGAATCCATTAAGTAAAATAATATCCCCAATTGCAGGAACGGTTAGAATGCCGATCTTTTCAATATTTTTTGGAAGTTGTTTTTTCTTGCTGAATAAATTTAGCACGAAAAGAATTGGAACACCCAGGTATTTATCCAGCAACTTGAAACTTTTTTTACCTCTCACATTCATCATATTAAGAATATCGAAACTTTAAAAAACAGTAATAAAAATTTTAAATAAATATATCATAGAAGAATTTTGATTTATAAAGGATCTTTAATCATTAAAGAGAATAAACTGTATCCTTATAAATAATTTATATTTCTTATTTACTCAGAAACCATACAGACGTGTAAATATCTGCAACCAATCAAATTTTAGTGTATTACTTAGTACAATGCTTTTAGCCGGCATAATTAACAAGCCATTCGTGAACGATTGCTATTCTCATTTAGTTAAATTACTCATTTATTAATAGTAATGGCACTTTCATCGTTATCTGTCAAAGTATCTTCGATGATTTTATTAAATTCCGACTTAAATCTTTCCATTTTGAATCTTGCAAGATTTTCCGCACCCTTCCGGATAAAATAGTTTCTAAGATTTAAGTCAAGTAAAAATATTTTCATTTTCTGGTATAGTTCCAATTCATTGTGAGGATCAAAATAAAGTGCCGCATTTCCGCATACTTCTGGTATGGAAGCTGAATTCGAAGCGATTACAGGACAATAATTTATCATTGCTTCAAGCGGGGGTAAACCGAAACCTTCGTAGTAAGATGGGAATACAAGAAACTCAGCTTGTTTATAAATTAATAGTAATTCAGAATCGGGCACATAATCTGTAAAAATTAAACTTGCTAGCAACTCTTTATTTTTTAAACCTGCTGATTTGAGAAAACCGGATTGCTTAACCTGGACTTTTGATAATCCAACCACAACAAGCTTTTGGTCAGGAAAATCCTTTAACAACAAATTAAATGCTTTAAGCAAAACATTAAAATTTTTATGTGGCTTTACACTTCCGACATATAAAATATAATTATCAGGCAAATTATATTTTGATCTTATCCTGCTAAATTCGTCTGGTTGATGTGTTCCCCTCAATATTGAATCATCAATACCATAGTACAACACATTAATATTTTTGGATATATTCCCAATATATTTTTGTATTTCCTTTTTAGAAAAATTCGAAACAGTAATCACACTATCTGAAATAGTCGTCGCACGTTTGAGAAACAGTTTAGCGTATAGTTTTTGATTTAGAGATAATTGATTATAAAATACCAAATGATTTACATCGTGGATAATAACAATTCTTTTCTTCGCCTTTACCGGTAATAGAGGGATATTATAATGAGGCGAAAGAAATATTTCGCAGGGAGGTATTTCTAAAGGAAGCTTGATCTGTTCTCTGAGGGAGTATATTGGGGCCGTGCATTGAACAATTTTTACTTTATTTATCCAGGTCTGATCAATTATTCTTTGTTCGTCAATTATTAGTGTTAGATCATAATCATTTAAAAGGGCTTTTATAACACATTTTATATATGTTCCAATTCCCGAATGATTAATCATTCTAGCGTCAAATACTATCTTAATTTTATCACTATGCAAATCTTAAAAATTATCTTATAGATAAAAATTATATTTGGTAAATTTTAATTGTTCTTTTTTTGAAAAAAACATTTCATAAATCTAAATAATCAATAAACAAAGTTAAGCACTATTTCGAACTTATTTATTTATTAATCAATCAAGTAATGAATTTATCTGTAATAACGCCAACCTGGAATTCAGCCTCCACAATCGAAGATTGTGCAATGTCTATAATAAATCAAAAAATTACTAATTTTGAACACATAATTGTTGATAACCTTAGCTCAGATAATACTTTAGATTTAATTAAGAGCATATACCATCGAGAAGGATTATTAAACAATCTAAGAATCATTTGTGAAAGAGATAGAGGCATTTCAGATGCTTTTAACAAAGGAATTAAATTAGCAGACGGGGATGTAATAGGGATATTAAATAGTGATGATTACTTTTATGATAATAATGTGCTAAAGAGGGTTGTCAACACATTCAAAGATGAGAAACTGTTGTTTGTACACGGTAATATTTATTTTTTAGATTCGCTTTACGGTTCGAATATTAGAAAACCGCTTTTGTGCCCCGTTACTAAAGCTATGCCTTATAATCATCCTACAATGTTTTTTAGAAAAGAAGTTTACACGCAGCACGGTTTTTTTGATACCAATTATAAATTTGCGATGGATTTTGAATTCATCTGTCGTCTTTTTAAGTCAATTATTGATTTTAGTAGCAGAGGGTATTATTTAGATGGCAAGCCACTCGTAACAATGGTTGCCGGCGGAGCTTCCTGGAGAAATGAACTCGCTTCGATAGACGAAACGAAAAGAGCGTTGAAGAAATATGGATTTTGGAATTTTGATGCAAGGAAAAATTACATTTTAAGGAAGTTGCGTACAGAAATAAAATCCTGGTTATCAGTAATTAAAATGGAAAATGTAGTTACACGGTGGCGCAATAGAAAGTGGGAAAATTATTAACAAAGTAAAATATGATATCTTTTAACCAAATATGTGAGAGATTCCCTTATATTGAGAATATCATATTCATTTCTGAAAGTGATGAGGATCCTTCCAGGAAAATTTTTCTCATAAATGATATTATAATTAAATCACGGAAACTTGATAATGACAGAAGTGCGCATTTACGTCATAATGATCTTAAAGAAGAGTACGAAATACTTAAATTAAGTGAGGCAGTAGAAGGAACTCCCAAAGTGCTTCACTACCATAAAAATGAATTATACGAACTGCTCTTTTTAAGTTATTTGCCAGGGGCACAACTTCGTAACCTGCAGCTTTCTTTTATTCAGACTGTTAAGGTTACGCTTCAGGTGTTAAAAATATTGGTTAGATTATCCGGTAAAGGAATTTGTCATAATGATGTAACACCCCAGAACGTTCTTCTAACAAACAAAAATAATGCCTCACTAGTTGATTTTGATCAGGCGGTAAGAACAACAATTGTTAATGCATTTGCCGGAAACATTTTAGGAATTAAAAGCGGAGATTCGAAAGTGAGTTATGGACTTAACACAATATTCAAAGATTATTTAAGGAAACACTTCCCAAATTTCCTTTATTCCATTAAGAGATTGTTGGGTCGAAACCCGGATTTTGAAAAGCATGAACTACCCGATATTAGTGATGGTACCGATTCTAGACTAAAACAATTACTCGATGCCTGGAGACTTGCACAAAAATCAAATGCAAGTTCACCGGCATTGCCGTTAGCATATTATGCAATTGATTTCGGAGGGTATCACTTTCCTGGAGAAAGACCTTGGAATGAAAGATGGAACAGGTTAAAAAATGTATCCGGTTTCTCAGGAAAAACTATTTTAGAGCTTGGATGTAACATGGGCTTGCTCTCAATTCATTTATTAAAAGAAGCTGGTGCGGCTAAATGTATTGGAGTTGATCACGATAAAAAAATATTAGAATCAGCTAAATTAATTAGTGAAGTATTTGAAGTGAACCCGGTATTCAAGCAAATAAATTTTGATTCTACTAAAGATTGGGAGAGTGATCTTTTATCCTCTAACATCGATGTGGTTTTTGCACTTAACGTACTTAACTGGGTATATGATAAGGATAGGTTTTTAAAATTCTTATCTAACTTTCCGGAAATAATTTTCGAAGGACATAATACCACAGAAGTTGAACGAAAACGTTTTGAGCAAGTTGGATTTAATACAATTGAGGAGATTGGTTACAGCGAAAGAGAGAGGATAATTCTGAAATGCAGAAAATGAGTTGTTTAATTGACTTTTGGAGGGGGAAGAATAATCCCAGGTAACAGCATTTCCCATTAAACTAAACTACTATGTTACATCCTTAAGATCTTTTTCATAATTCTGATAATTCTTTCTTTACCTTTAAATCTGAATATCTTCTTAGCTTCAATCATATCCGCCTTCACGTCTGACTTGATCCCGGGAGGATGAATTAATGGAAATTGAATATCTTCAAGCGGAACATTTGCGCGAATGTGATTAGGATTTTTCGTATGTGTTGCTTCCTGCCCAAAACCAATATTGGATATAAGGTTGACCGATGGAATAATTGCCAGGTTTTTATTCTTCCAGGAAGAATAATACCATTGATAATCCCATGATGTACTAATCTTTCCGTTGTAAACTTCATCAAACAAAGTTTCCCAGTACTTAGCTGATTTATTATCAGGAACAATTTGGTAAAGTAATTTACTGGCTTTTAGTTCCGGCCAGGTTTTCATGTCCAAATCAAATAATTTCCAAGATCTCTTCCATGTTGCCCACCCCCAAAAATGATGGAAGACTGAAAAGTAATAACTATAATTTTTGTTACTAAACTTTGAACTAAAGTTGCTGCCCGAAATCATATTAACATTTTCATTGTTTCTGTGGTGCTCTAGCAGGGTCTGGCAGTATTCAAAGAAAGATGTATGGGGAATACAATCATCTTCAAGAATAATGGCCTCATCTGTTTGGCTGAAAACCCATTCTAAGCCGCTCGAAGGTCTGATTCTTGTTCCGAGATTAATTTCAGAGAAATCTTTATGTACTATACAATCCCAATCTACTTCTTCAACAACTTCTCTTGCCTTTTTGCAAAGCGCCTCATCTTCGGTATTATTTTCTCTGGGACCATCAGCAATAATCAACAATTCTGCAGGTTTAGCTTTTCTTATCTCCTCAAAAACTTTTTTAGTTGTTTCAGGTCGATTAAAAATTATGAAGGCAACAGGAGTGGTTAATTCAAACATAGTAGAATTAATGGTTTTGGTTAATATTTCTAATTATCTTAAAAAGATTAAAACGTGAATTACTAAAATAAGTTTATTTCAAATCTAAAATATAAAAGTTAAAATGTAAACTTAATGAATTTCTCACCTCTAAGAATAATATAATAAATTGTTGTAAATTTGAGTAATAAAGTAAAAAGATAAAAGCATAATATGGTTGAAGATAATCATCAAATACTGTTTATGCAGTTAGTAATGCAAAAGCAGCAAATGAGTATAATGTCATTAGGTAAAGTTAAAAATCCTGTTTCTGATACACTCGATAAAAATCTGGAATATACAAAGCTATCTATAGATACACTTGATATGTTGGTTTAAAAAACTAAGGGCAATCTTTCCGAATACGAGGAAAAGCTCCTTATTGAAACTGTTAACCATTTGAAAATTATCTATGTTGAGGAATTGGCTAAGCAAAAAGATATAAGCAAAGAATCAAACAAACAAACTCAGGGTAAAAATTAGTAATGCTTATAGGAATAATAGCGAACGTAACCAAGGATAATGTTTTTAGCGTTGTCTCATCCTTTATTAAAGAATTAAAAAGAAACAACCTCGAATACCTTCTTACCAAAACTTTAATGGAAGATAAGGACAAAATAATAATTAAGACTGATGAAAATTTTTTAAGCGATGATAAAGAGATATATGAAAAAAGTGATCTGATCATTTCGATTGGAGGCGACGGGACCATGCTTACAACAGCTTACCGTGCTCTTTCTTATGACATACCTGTTCTTGGATTGAACCTCGGGAAACTTGGCTTTCTTGCTGAAGTTGATATCTCTCAAATGGATATCATTATAAAGGATATTAAAGAGGGTAATTACCAGGTGCAGGAAAGAATGGTGCTTACCGCAGATTGCGATACTATGCCCGGGCAAAAATTAATTGCAATAAATGATATTGTTATAGATAAAGGCGGCTGGCCCAAAATGATTGAGATAACAGCACAAGTTGATGGAGAATACGTCTCCACTTTTTCTGCGGACGGAGTTATAATTGCAACACCAATCGGCTCAACGGGTTATTCGCTTTCTACAGGAGGACCTGTTGTTAGCCCATCGGCTGGAGCAATCACATTATCTCCCATCTCACCGCACAGTTTAACAATGCGTCCGTTAGTGTTATCGAGTGAGCAGGAGATTATTATTAAAGCAGATTCACCGCACAATGAGATACAAATTAGCTGCGACGGACAGAGAGTATATCATATTCCGCCGCCGCTTGAAATTAAAATTGTAAAAAGTGAAAAGCCGCTTAAATTAATCCATACTTCCGTAACAACTTATTTTGAAACTCTAAGAAACAAACTACTTTGGGGAATTGATGTAAGAAGAAATAAAATAAACAGCGAGGGAAAATGATTAGTAAATTATTTTTGATTATTACAGGTATACTGTTTTATGCAAATTTGTATGCCCAGGAATTTAATACAGTTATCACAGATAAGAAAACTGATAAACCAATGCTAATCGGTTATACAACTTTGGAAGCATTTAACGATACAAGTTTTAGCTGGTGGTGGAACTCAGCATATAATATGTATGAAGCTGATAGTGCGGCTGCAGAAGAGTTAAAAGTAAATATAAAAGATGTTGATATAAAAATAGTAATGGGAACATGGTGCAGTGACAGCAGAACGGAAGTCCCGCATTTTTATAAAATATTGGATGAAATAAATTACCCTAAAGAAGAAGTAACTCTAATAAATGTAAACAGAGATATGCAGGGATTAGAAAATGAGGTTGAAGGATTGGATATCAACTTTGTGCCAACCTTCATCTTTTATAAAGCTGGGGAAGAAATAGGCAGAATAATTGAAATGCCTTATGAAACTTTGGAGAAAGATATGCTGGAACTTGTATCTGCTAATGTGTCCGGTAAAGAATAAAATAGAAAAAGATGAAAACCTTCGATCACTTTTAAATTCTTAACTATCAACCTCATCAAAAACCAGCACTTCGGTTTTCTTTTTACTCGTTTGTTTCTTAACTGACTTTGTCTTTGCCTTTTTCCCTTTCGTACTATTATAGCCGTCCGGATTATTTTTATCTGCGTAGTTTTTATATGAGTAAACTTTGTTCTGGTAATTCCTGAGAATGATTTGCTCTTCATCCATATGAAGAACATAATTCGGCAGCAGAGGTATCTTTCCGCCGCCGCCGGGTGCATCAATCACAAAGTGCGGAATAGCCAAGCCGCTTGTGTGCCCGCGTAATGCTTCAACTATCTTCATTCCTGTTTCAACAGAAGTGCGAAAATGGTTTGCTCCTTTTGTTTCATCAGCCATGTACATGTAGTAAGGACGCACTCTTATCTTCAGAAGTTTTTGCATTAATTCTTTAACAATAGCAGGATCATCATTAATATCTTTCATTATCACCATCTGGTTGCCAACCGGAACACCGTTATCGGCAAGCAATTCACATGCTCTTGAACTCTCATCCGTTATTTCCCAGGGATGATTAAAATGAGTGTTAACATAAATAGGGTGATATTTCTTTATCATATTACAAAGATTCGGGGTAATTCTTTGCGGGAGAACAACCGGCATTCTTGTTCCAAGTCGTATAATTTCAATGTGCTCGATTTTCCTCAATCGTTTTAATATTTTCTCAAGCATTATATCAGTTAGCATAAGCGGATCACCGCCTGAAAGTATAACATCTCTTATTTCTGTATGTTCTTCCAAATATTTAAATGCGGCTTCCAAACCCTTCATTGATATCTTCTCATAATCACCGACTTTTCTTTTCCTTGTACAAAACCTGCAATAAATTCCGCACTGGCTTGTAACAAGAAACAAAGCACGATCTGGATAACGATGAGTAATGTTCGATACAGGACTCATTGCGTCTTCCATCAATGGGTCTTCAATTGCATCAAAATCATCCAGCTCAATTTTCTCAGGTATACATTGAAGCCAGATAGGGTCTCCTGGATAACGGATTAAACCAAGATAGTAAGGGTTAATACGTGCCTGGAAAAATTCATCAAGATCTTCGGCAACTTTCCGATCGATATTAAATTTTTCCACAAGTTCATCAACGGTATGAACGCTCTCCCGTATCAATTTTTGCCACGTCTCCATTGTGGTACCTCAGTTATTCTTGTTATTAAAATATTTTCCAAAAACAATTAGTCTTTCCCCCAGTGCATAAAAATCATTTATTTCCGAAATTATACTGTAGTTATTTCTTAAATAAAAATTTCTTGTTCCTTCGTAACTTTCCTTTGAAGAAGTTTCAATCAACAACCACCTTCCTTTATGCTGTAAAACAAACTGCTCGGCATGTGCTAATAAAGTTTTACCAACGCCTTTGTTTTTGTGACTCGGATCAGTAACAATCCAATACAGGTCGTATACTGCATCAGTTAAAGGACGTTTGCCAGTGCAGTGATATCCAATTACATTTCCGTCTTCTTCATAAACAAAAACATTATAGTCTGTCTGTTCAGCATCTGCCTCAGCAGCATTAACCAATTCCATAGCAACGCTCACTTCAGCATGGTTAAAGATATCGATGTTCTTTAGTAAAGTTTCAATTATTTTTACATCATCCGGCTTTAACTTGCGTATCATTTTTCTTTTTTCTTTCTAATGCATAGTTGGCTATTGTAAAGAGCATATCCGAATAATTTATTCCATCCGCTTTAGCAGCTCGTGTAAAACCTGAATCGGTTGATATATCGGGATTCGGATTCACTTCAATAACATAAGGAATGCCTTTGCTGTTCAATCTTATATCTATCCTTGCATAATCACGGCAATTCAATGCTTCGAATGCAGCCATTGCTATTTTATTTACTTTGCGATTGTTAACTTCACTAAGCGTAGCAGGGCAAACAGGTTTTGTATGATTATAATAAATGCTGTTCTCAATCCATTTGCCTTCGTAAGTAACTATCTTTGGTAATGCCGAAGGCAGACCATCAAAATTAATTTCTGATAAAGGAAGCGGACGGTTGCCTAAAATTGCAATGTTTAACTCTCTCCCTTTAATATATTCCTCAAGAATTACTTCCTGTTTATAAGTTTCGGATAAAAACTTAAATTGTTTTCTCAACTCTGTATAATTGTTAACAACAGAATACTCTGATATTCCTATGCTGGCATCTTCTTTTATTAATTTTAAAATAATAGGAAAGTTTAGACTTATGTCATTCTTAGCAAAACGTGCATTTGGTTTTAATGTTTGATAGCCAGGAGTTTTAATTCCGAATGATTGCAAAATATCTTTTGTCCCTGCTTTATCCAGGCAGTTACCCAATGATATAGGATCGCAACCGGTATAATAAAAGTCAAGCAATTCATATAAACCTGCGATGCAGTATTCGTAAGAAGAAATACCTTCAACTGATTCAACAAAATTAAATATAACATCAGGTGTAAATGAATTAATCTCGTCAATTGTTTTTTGCACTTCTCTGTCGATTGCCAAAGTTTCTACCTGAGCAAAATATTTTTTTAATGTTTTTTTAATATTGTTCAATTCCTTCAAAAAGCTTTTTTCCGAAAGATCGTCTCCATTATTATCATCATTAACGGGTTTACCGTTGTACACAGAAAATAAAGTTACGGGGGCATTATAGCAGATTAATATCTTAGCATCAATCTTCATACCAGGTTATGCCTTTTACATGCTTCGAATAAAACTCTTTGTATCATTTCATTGTAATTAATTCCGGCAACTCGTGCTGCTTTTGGGAAACTCGAATTTTCATTAGGATCCGGCATTATTCCCGGTAAAGGATTTATTTCAATTACATTAGGAACCCCGTTATTATCAAGACGGATATCTATTCGACTCCAGTCTTTACATCTTAATACTTTATAGGTTCGAAGAGCTGCATCTTTGATTTGTTTTTCAAGATTCATATCAATTGCAGCAGGACACTCAAACACATCAAAGACATTGTCTTTTGTATCAAGAATCCACTTCGCTTCGTATGAATAAAGATGCTCTACGTTGTCGGGAAAATTTTCATATTTAATTTCCACGATGGGAAGAATTTCTGTTTTATCTCCATTCCCAATTAAAGCAACAGTAAATTCGTTTCCGGGAAGAAATTCTTCAATAATTGCAGGCTGATTATATTCAGCAATAACACGTTTTACCTCAGCATTTAACTCTTCATAATTTCTAACAAGAGATGAATTAAAAATTCCTTTACTCGATCCTTCAGAAACCGGTTTAACTATTGAAGGAAATTCAATAGAATGATTTGAGAGAGGATTAAATTTATCTATTAAAATAAAATTCGCATTTGGAATTTTGTAATAAGAAAGTATCTCTTTTGTTCTCGCTTTATCAAGACATATTCCTAAAGTTAAAGAGTCCGAACCTGTGTAAGGTATATTAAGCATATCCAGCATTGCTGGTATTTGAGATTCGCGGTTTAAATTGTTAAATCCTTCAGCAATATTAAAAACGATATCAGGTTTGCTTAGCTTAAACTTTTCAAATGCATTATTGTCTGCTTCAATAAGAGTAACATTATGAAAAACTTCTATCGCAACCTTTAATGCATTAATAGTTTCCCACGTATCCCACTCAGCATAAGTTTCAATAACACTTTCTGTTTGTGTAAAATTATCGGAATGAATTGGGGGTAAGTCTTCAGTGAAAGCATCACTTTCAGGTTTCACATTATATGCAAGTGCAACATTCAAGCGACGTTTAAAAGATTTTAATATAATTTTCTATCCTTTAATTTTTTTTTTAACAAATATAACTATTATAATTTCTTTGTCAACAAGTTTAAAATATTTTTTTAATGCTTTTATTTTAAAAATATTAATGCATTTATGATTTTTATTATTCGATAACACATTTCAAGTTAAAATATATTTTTTATTTAATTATTATTTTAAATAACGATGTGTATCAAGTAAGCTGTTTATAATGGTTTGGGACGTATTGACGATTTAGAAGAGTTAGGCGGTCTTTGCATATTTTAGATTTTCGGAGTAGTGCGTTATTAAATTATCTCTTACAATTTTATTATCGGGTAATAAGAGCTTCGGATCTTTTTTTATTAATTCGAACGCAATTTTTTTTGTTTTAAAAATTAATTCATGATCTTCTGTTAAATCAGCATACTTCAAATCTGGAAAACCACTTTGTTCTGCTCCAAAAATATTTCCTGGACCTCTTAATTTTAAATCAATCTCTGCAACTTTAAAACCATCATTGTCTTTTATCATGGTATGCAATCTTACTATTGCTTTATACTTTTCCAGTTGTGTTGATGATAAGTAATCTAATTCCAGCTCGCCTTGTTTTTGTTTCGATACTATTTCATCTCTTGTAACAAGTATGCAATATGCTTGTTTATAACTTCTTCCAACTCTACCTCTTAGCTGGTGAAGTTGTGATAAGCCAAAACGATGAGCGTCATTAATTAAAATTATATTAGCATCCGGTATATCTATGCCAACTTCAATTACGGTTGTTGATATAAGCACATCAAAATCTTTTTTTAGGAAGTGAAGCATTACTTCTTCTTTATCCTGCCATTTCATTTTTCCATGTATCAAACCGATTTGAAGTTCTTTTAGAGATGTTTCTTTTAGCTGCTCATAATATTTTATAGCAGCTTTAAGATTAAGTTTCTCCGATTCTTCAACTAAAGGGTAAACGATAAAAGTTTGATAATTTTCTCTCCGTTTATCAACTATAAATTTATATATTTCCGGAAGTTTACTTTCACCACGTAGTACAGTTTTAATGGGCTTACGGTTTTTAGGCATTTCATCAATAACCGAAATATCAAGATCACCGTAAACTGTCATTGATAATGTTCTTGGAATCGGGGTTGCACTCATAATAAGAACATCGGGAGTTTTACCTTTACTTTGTAAAATTGCTCTCTGTTTAACGCCAAACCTGTGTTGTTCATCAATTACTACTAAACCAAGATTATTGAACTTTACAGTTTTTTCAAATAAGGCGTGAGTACCGATAATTATATCAGCTTTGTTCAATTCAATATCGGATAGGTTTTTATCTCGCTCACTTTTTTTCTGTCCGCCTATCAATAAACTTATCTTAACTT